>JAKQLB010000013.1 GCA_029567375.1 Bacteroidota bacterium
CCAGTGTTCGTTGACGAAGTTAAAGCCGGCAAAACGGATTATCGCCGCTGTAACTCCCATTAAGGCACCGCCTGCAATAAAGCCCGATGCGATAAGTGTTCCCTGCTCGCTTCTTGCATTGTTAAGTTTTTCGTCCTTTGAGCGGGTTGTAACGATGTGATTGATGAGTCCGCCGACAAGTATCGGGGTGTTGAGGTCAAGAGGAATGAACATGCCAAGGGAGAAAGCAAGTGCCGGAACTCCGATCATATTGAGAGTGAGTGCAAGAAAAGCTCCAGCCGCATAAAGCATCCACGGAGCCGCCTGTCCGCTCATCATCGGTTCAATGACCGCAGCCATTGCATTTGCCTGAGGAGCAACTAACGCTTTTTCACCTGTAAATCCGTAAGTCTGATTAAGTATCATTATGACCACTCCGACTGTTGCGGCAGAAACAAGAACTCCGAGAAACTTCCACGTTTCCTGCTTGTATGGAGAATTTCCAAGCCAGTAACCTATTTTCAGATCTGTGATAAATCCACCGGCCGTTGAAAGAGCAGTGCATACAACTCCACCGATAATAAGAGCGGCGACCATTCCTGCCGTTCCCGAAAGTCCGACTGAAACCATGATTAAAGATGCAATTATGAGGGTCATAAGTGTCATTCCCGAAACAGGGTTTGTTCCGACGATCGCTATCGCATTTGCAGCAACAGTTGTAAAAAGGAATGCGATTATCATTACAACGCCAAGTCCTACAAGTGCATGAACTATATTTGGAACAACTCCGAAATAGAAGAATACAAAAAGAACTACTGTCATCACAAGAATTCCGATAGCTATGATCTTCATCGGAATGTCCCGCTGGGTACGGAGATCTATTTTTTTTGTCTCCCCTTTTCCGGTGAGTTCATTAGCTGCAAGACCGAATGCCTGCAATATGATCTTTCTGCTCTTGTAAATTCCGATCATACCGCTCATTGCGATACCGCCGATACCGATAGGACGGACATAGTTCCTGAATATCTCTTCGGCAGACATCTGCCCTATAACTTTGACAATATTCGCTCCGACCGGGATCGTCATTCCGTCAGCAAAGTATGCAATGACTGGAAGTATTACAAACCAGCCGACAAATGAACCTGCGGCAATTATTGCGGCATATTTGAGTCCCACGATATAACCAAGACCCATTACAGCCGCACCGGTATTGAGCTTGAGAACCAGTTTATATTTGTCTGCAAGGGCAACTCCTGCACCGACTATTCTTGTTGAAACTGTTTCAGCCCATGCTCCGAATGTTGCGATCGCAAAATCGTAGAAACCGCCGATAAGTCCTGCAATTAAAAGGATCTTCGCCTGATTTCCACCCTTTTCTCCGCTTACAAGCACTTGTGTTGTGGCAGTTGCTTCAGGGAAAGGATATTTTCCGTGCATGTCGGCGACAAAATATTTTCTAAAT
>JAKQLB010000033.1 GCA_029567375.1 Bacteroidota bacterium
GACGACCTCGAGACGAGCGTCGATATCACCCCCGCCCAGGCGACGCTCGGCTCCGAGGTCGAGGTGCGGACGATCGACGGGCGCACGGTCGTCCTCGATATACCGGCCGGCGTGCAGCACAACACCGGGCTGAAGATACCGGGCGAGGGCGTGCGGTGGCAGGCGAAGCCCGGCGACATGCTGGTGCGGGTGCGCATCGTCGTGCCCGAGCGCCTGACGGAGGAGGAGCGCGAACTCTACCGGCGCCTGCTCGAATTGGAGGGGAGTAAACCCTCCGCGAAGGCGGCGAAGAAGGGCAAAGGCTTCTTTCAGGACGTCGTCGACAAGGTGAAAGAGTCGGTGAAGTGAGGGGGGCTCCCCTCGCTTCGGCGGTTTGCTTTTTTTGCAATGTGTCTGGTGTGAGCCCCCATCGGGAGACCCGACGAGCTGGGGCGTCTCAAACTTTCAGAAGCGAGAAAAGCCCGATACATTGGACTGGGGGAGGAGGCCGGGTGGGGTGGGGTTTACTCATCTCCACATAGGGTATAGAGACCGGGCACCCCCCCTCCCGGAACCTCACCCCCGTGGCGCTACCCACTGGGAAGCCGTTTCACCCTTTTAGCCCAGGATCTGGTTCAGACAGCAGATCCCATGGATATAAGTGTTTCAATCAGGGTGTATCGGAGGATCACAGATCCTTTTGGGACAACCTCCGGATTTACGGAAGGCCATAAATTTGAGTTTATTCAATATATTCAATAATTACAGGATATCCCCAGTTCAGCACGCAAATCGAATATTATAAATATTATTTACTCCACTCTCAAATTGAGGACATGTGTATGGCTAAAAGTATCACTAAAAGAGATCTCCCTTATTTGAGGCAAAATGCAATTTTTAGATTTGAATCGGGCATAAGAACTGATGGAGACACTCCTGTTAGAGGACATTGGTTTTTGGATGATATATTCGTCATTCTTAACAATGGAAAATACATTGAATACAAGTATGATATGATCTCTGGAGTCGAGAGAAAAAAAGTACTCTTAGGAGGGGAACATATGTATCTTCTCCCTGTTGAGGGGTATAAATACTCATTAACGTTATTAGGTACACCGAATCCTAAATCATTTCCAATAAATATTGACAACGTATTTTATAGTTCTCGTGATTTAGTATTAGGAAAAATTTTGTCAGGGGTTGGTAGATTTGAAGAAGAGGCAATAGAAAAGGAAAAATCAAAATTAATTAGTGATTTTACAGAATTTATCACTCAAAAAGTACATTAAGCCAAAGGAAAATAAAATTTTTTAACTGATAATTGCATCTACTTATCGCTCCCTTTTCCCACTCGCTCTCCAGGCTAGTCTCGTCCCACTGGTGAGCCTTTTCTTCGGACTTGTTCTCAGAATTTATTGGCCGGTGCTGGCTATGGCTCTCGATCCCCTCCTCCTGAATGACTGCTCCTTCACGCAGAGCAATTCAGGGGCGCGCATGCAGGTGAGACCAGACCCAAAGCATGAGCATCGAATGAATTGTAGTCTGTATCCAGCAGAAATGCCCTGAGGCTGGGCTGCGTTGACGCAACGGTCTGGATAAGTAGTAAGAGGTGCGTGGTATCGGCATTGGTTCCCGGTGAATACGCTATTCCCAGTGGATATCTGCCCCGGTGGAAGATGTGGGCTTCATCCATTTAACTGAGTAATGCGGATGAAACAGTGCATAGCCGTCATACCACGATGCCTTCAGAGGGATTGAGCGATGATACCGTTCCAATCTTTATCTGCCCATCGTATGAGAGCAGTCCTGACCAGTGCCATGATCCGCTTCGGCCCATCTACGTCAAGATGATATTTCGCAAAATGGTGCAGTGTTGCCGGATGAGGAAGGAAAGAACCTGTTTCATCAGAAAAGCCGTCGTTTCTCGAATGCTCAATGATAAGGCCCATGACTGCTCGATAGAGGAGATTGTATACCTTCTGGAGTTATGCCCAAAAAGGCATAATGCGAGATCGCCGCCGGAACTCTCACGAGGAAAAAGTAAGGAATAACAGAGAGCTGGGGTGCCTTAATTACTTAAAAGGATGGTTTATTGAGATCTATTACCTTAATGGCCTCCGGATATAATAGAAACCTTAATGACCCCTTAATATAACATGAATGTTTAATGGCCCAATTACAATGGCCGTAACAGAGGAGATTTAAGATGGGTATCTTTGATAAAGTGAAAGCAGTTGGCAAAGAAGTTGGAATTGGACTTAATGCGCAGGAGCAATATCAAAGAGCTTATGAGAAAGGTGTTCTGCTTCAACCGCCGGATTACTCCGCTGCTACCAAACACTTTGCGAAGGCTTCCGAGATGTTCCTCCAGGAAGGAGATG
>JAKQLB010000034.1 GCA_029567375.1 Bacteroidota bacterium
GATTCCCTACAATTTGCGCCCCGCACCTCGCAACGCGTAACTCGCACCACTACAGACTACCCACTACCCACTCGAAACTACATACTCCATACTCAGAACTAAAATGGGGCCGCAGCCCCATTTTCATTCTTCTTCCCAAATCAACTCATAGTCAATGAGCTTTTGTTCCAGATTTGCGCGGAGGACGCGCACTTTGACTTTGTCTCCGAGGGTGAATTTGCGACCGGAGGCCTTGGCGACAATCTGGTATTTTTCCTCATCAAAGACCAGGTAGTCCTGTGTAAATTCCCTCAATGAGACCATACCCTCAATCTTGGTAGGCTCGATTTCCACATACATACCCCACTCGGTGAGACCTGAGACAGTACCTTCAAACTCCTGCCCGATCTTGTCCTGCATAAATTCCACAAGTTTGAGCTTGATACTGGCGCGCTCGGCATCGGTAGCCAGCTGTTCCCTCTCGGAGCAATATTTACAATTCTCCTCATAATAGGCTTTGTCCTGAGATTTGGCTCCGTTGAGGTATTTTGTCAGTAAACGGTGCACCATCATATCGGGATAGCGCCTGATGGGAGAGGTGAAATGTGTATAGAACTGAAATGCCAGACCATAGTGGCCGATATTGTCGGTGGAATAGACGGCACGGGACATAGAGCGGAGTGCCATCATTTCGATTGCATTCTCTTCAGGTCTATCTTTGATGCCGGTCATAAGTTTGTTGAGGCTCCTGGCGATATTTTTCGGGTTGTCGGTATCGCCGAGGGTGTGACCGAAATTCTTTGCAAAGCGGCGCAGCTCCAGAAGTTTGTCCGGATTGGGGTTGTCGTGCACACGGTAAACGAAGGTGGGATTTACAGAATTGCATTTTCTGGCTATCTGAAAAGCTACATAACGGTTAGCCAACAACATGAATTCCTCAATAAGCCAGTTGCTCTCTACGGACTCCTGGCGGCATACATCCAGTGGTTTGCCCTCTTTATCCACGATTACTTTCATTTCCGGCCGCTCAAACTTGATGGCACCATGTTCGAAACGTTTCCTGCGGAGGATTGTAGCGATGGAGTGGAGCTTGAGTATCTCTTTGCAGAGAGGTCCGTGCATATCCTGTATGATCTCCTGTACCTGCTCATAATCAAACCTGTGGTCGGAGTTGATGATGGTACGTCCGAATTTGGCATCCAGCACTTTTGCGTTGTCGTCAATTTTAAAGATGACCGAGTAGCAGAGTTTGTCTTCGTGGGGACGAAGTGAGCAGAGATTGTTTGAGAGTTTTTCGGGGAGCATCGGTATGGTCCTGTCCACCAGATAGACCGAAGTGGCACGATTGAAGGCCTCTTTGTCCACCGGAGTATCGGGAGTTACATAGTGAGTCACATCTGCGATGTGAATTCCTACCTCCCAGATCCCTTTTTCCAGCTCCCTTATCGAGAGTGCGTCGTCAAAGTCTTTGGCATCCGAGGGGTCTATGGTAAAGGTGGTGACGGAGCGGTAATCCCACCGTTTGGCGATCTCATCGGCGGTTATTACATCTGAGATAGTGTTGGCAGCACTCTCCACCTCCGGTTCGAAGCGGTAGGGAAGATTGTATTGCGCAAGGATGGAGTGCATCTCGGTATCATTTTCTCCGGGGACTCCGAGTACATCCACTATTTTGCCGAGAGGCTCCGGACTGCGGCGCGGCCAGTCGGTTACCAGCACAGCCACCTTGATCCCTTTGGCTGCCTTGATGCCGCCCATTTCCGGCAGGTCATCGAGGTTATCTACGGGGATGCGGATGTCATAGGGCATATTGCGGCTCTCCACGATAGCCCAAACCTGTTTTCCGACTATGTGAAGCACTCCGATGTGAGGTTTGCGTGAGCGCTCTATTATGTGTTTTACTTCGCCTTCGATTCTTCGTACTCTTGGGTCTATATTTTTGGGAATAAGGATCTTGACGCGGTCACCATGCAGAGCACCCCGCATCTTGCTGATGTGGATGAATATATCATTGGGAAGTCCTTCAACGGTGACAAATCCGAATCCGTCTCTGGTGAGATTGATTATGCCTTCAGCCTCGACTTTGCTTTTGCTTCGCCTGTCGGATGCCTTTATGGGATCCTGAATTTTTCTTGTGTTCTTTTTACCTCTTTTGGAAGATTTGCTTCCGCTGAAATCATTTTTCTTTCTCTTTGTTGCCATAATTCGTAACTTTGTCCATTCCTCCGTTCGGACGGAAAAATATTGTAACAAATTTAGTAAAAATAGAATAGATAATGAATAAAAAAGTGCTCTTGATAGTGATGGACGGCTGGGGAGAAGGCCGTCAGGACTATTCAAATGCGATATATACGGCAGGAACACCTGAAATTGATGCCTTGAAGGCGAAGTATCCCTCTTCGCAGCTCAGTGCGAGCGGGGAGGACG
>JAKQLB010000040.1 GCA_029567375.1 Bacteroidota bacterium
TTCGCATATCGCCTTCGACCCCGGTCAGGTTTTGAGAGCACTCGTTCACGATTGCAACCACGGTTGCCGGGCTCACATGGTGACCAAAGAGGTCAGAAACAATCTCAGAGGCTCGTTCATAGGGAAGTAACTGGTAGACACAGAGGTAGACCAGGAATGTCTTCAGGTTGATGCCATACTGCACAGGATGCGCGACATCAGCAGGAAATGCAGCCTTGTTAACACACCCACAGCGGGGACACCGCTTGTGTTCCGCGCAATGCTCAAGCACGAAAAAGCAGAGGGCGAGGAAGTCAAAAATCTGACGACACTCCTTGTCAAACGGTTCGACGTTTTCCAGGGATTCCCCACACTGAGAGCAGGTGGAGACGGTATGGACGATAACGGCATCAGGGTTTGGATCCAGTTGAAGGGTATGACCTTTATGTCCCTTCTGACCCCCGGGAGGGCGCTTACCCTTATCCCGCGGCGTCTGGGGCAACTGAAACCTATCCATCGAGGGAGGGCAACTGAAACCTATCTATCGAGGGAGGGCAACTGCTGTTGCGGCTGTTCTGGTTCAACTGGGATTCGAGGTCGGCAATCCGGGCCTTCAGGCGAGCATTCTCAACATGGAGTTCCGTGCTGAGGCGCTTGAGATCACCGATGACTGCAAGAAGAACCGGGATGTCCTCAATAGTGTACTGGGAGAGAGGTCGATTCTCAACACCAGTTTCAGGATATGGGTTTTCAGCAGTCACTATATTTTATTCTGATGTCATTATAAAAAGATCTTTCGGTTTGGGCTGAATAGTTACAAAATTTTTACTCATTGAGGGGTCACAAGCAAAAAGACAAATCGCAATTTATATAACTTCATTTATTGAATGTTGCCGTATGAGTAGAGTATTTACAATTCACGCATGCCTAATCTCACTATTTATCCTGTTGCTTATTCCTACTGCAACAAGCGCCATTCAGGTTACTGTAGTAAACGGATCCTTTCCGAATTCAATTAACGAAGGAGAGCGGGTCAATTATGTCATTGAGATAAGCAGCTTGCCGCGGCAGACTGCGATTGTGGAGCTTGAAACAGATCTGACCCCGGAGATGGGGAATACCCTATGGAATATTTCAAGCAGCGACCAGTGGGAGATTTCCGGTGGAGAGAGTGCCTTCAAGGAACAGCATCTGGAATTGAAAGCTCTTGGAGACTGGAGCAGTCCGGTACGTGTCCAGGTAATGGGAAACGTACCAGTTCTTACTGAGGTAACGCAGTACAGTGGACTCGTCATCACAAAAATACCTAACAGGACAACCGGGTTCACCTATTACCGCCTTCAGGCACTTGATGATAAAGGTCTCCCCGTAGGGACCGCAGTTACGAAGACTTTTGATATCATCATTCCGGAGGATGAAACATTCACTCAGCGAGTAAATGACGTACAGGATATTGAACTTCGGGGTATTATCTCCAAAATGTACGGCCTTGGTCTGGTAAAAGAATCCAAAATACTGCTCGATTATGCAGAAAAGCCTAAAGAGTCCGGTGTACCGATACCGGTGGTCAGTGCCGCCCTCGCTGCTGTGGCGATCATTGCAGCTGCGGTTGGGTATTATGTCAGAGGAAAGAGGAATTGGAGCCCGGAATAACGGATTATTAGGAGGATATGCTCATGCCATTTCAGATGCCACCAGAACTGACTGTTGTTGCAATAGGTGGATGCGGAAAGAAGATGCTGTCCCATCTTTGCGACCATGATTGGTTTCTCAGAGAGTACCTGCTGGGTGGAAGACACCTTTGGTTATACACAATGGATACAGATTCTAACGAGAAAAGTGGTGATGAAACCCTTTGCAACGCAGTAATGGAGAAGGTTAACAGAATTCGCAAGACTCAAGATGGGATAGATGGAAAGGTAGATATTGACTATTTCTTCCTCCCAGGTTTTGCCGATGTTAAACGCATCTCATCGCTCACCGGTTCAGATGTGAGAAAGCAGATTAAAAACCGGACCACAGAACCTAGTGTAAAGTTCTGGTGGATGAACGATCCAGAGAACGGCTTTGAGTATAGCGATCTGAAACATGTGGATAGCAACATTTCTGATGATTTCGGAGGAGGGGTCCATAGAAGGCGGGCAATCTCAAAAGCGGTTTTTTATAAGGCGATTACCCAGGGTGGAGAGAAGTTTCCATCTTTCTCTGGTAATGGTCCGGTGGTTATCATCGTAGGTCTTGGCGGTGGCACCGGTTCAGGAATGTTCATCGATCTCGCCCGGTATATAAAAGGAAAACGAGGAGGAGAAACAAAGATCTGGCTATTCGGTGTTTTGCCTGCAATGGGCGAGCCCGAGAAAGAACAGCTCAATGCGGCAATCGCGCTCACTGAGATCGAATATTTGAATTTGATGGAAGAAAAACTCTTTAATTATGTCGTTCTCACCTCTCTCAGTCCGACTGGGTATGTTGAAGGAGGACATCGAAGAAAAGAGGTTATGGAGTTCGACAATGCATTCCCCTACCTCCTTATCAATTCTCTCTACCTTCCAACCGCTGATATCTCTGCGATTGCTGATGCAAAGAAAGACTACTCGGGTTTTATTGTTGCTGATTCCCACATCATTGAGTATCCAGTTGAAGAGCTCATGGAACTCAAAATGGAATTTGAGAAGTTAATCCGTGAGTTGGAATTCCTCTCATCCAGCAGAAAAAAATTGGTTGAAGAGGTATCTGAATTGCTTGGGCAAGCAGATCAGCTCTTTCCAAGCATGCATTTTCTAGATACGGTTCCAGAAATCACACGGGATGATATCAATTTCCTGAAACGCGAGGCAGAGAAGATCAAAACTACGTGGGATAACGAGATTGCAAAAGATCTTAACTTCCAGACGACGGCTGAGATTAATTCGTATATCAAAAACAACTTTCCGGAAGATTTGCAAAATCTTGACGATATCGAGACCTATGATAACTTAATTGATTATCTTTCCCGTTTGCGGAGATTTTTGCTGACCGGGATGGATACGTTTGAGAATGAACTCGATCGTAACCTTCACAGCAATGTTACCGAAGCTCTAGCACAACTCGAACAATTTGCAGTACTACAGAAAAAGCTTCTCTCCATAAGGAGCCAAGAATACCAAACAGCAAAACAGGCATTTCAGAAGATCACCCGCGCCGAAACCAATCTGGCAGCAATGAACAACGAGATTACCTCCCGCATCTCTTCAAATACCCATCGTATCACGGATCTGGATGATAAAATCCTGAAACAGAAATCTGAGCTGACAAGGATCGATCAGGAAAGAAACCAGACTGTCGAACGAATTAGCCTCGAGTGCAATTCCCTCATCCCTTTAATTAAGGACATTATATCTAGGAAAGGTACAATTCAAACCATTGAATCGGAGGAACATGCAGTAATTGAAAGATTTGGGTTGCTTATTGATAAAATGCGGAACGAGCTTGCAAAAGCAGGTTCCACAAAAGATAAACCTAAACTCTTTAAGAGGGACGAGTGGTTGACGTATGTCCAATTAGGGAAGATTGAGGGCGAGATCGAAACCCTCGCAAAGGCGTCAGGGGAGGATCTGGACTACCTTAAGCGACTAGCAAGAGATGAGGCCCTCTATTACTACAATAAATACCTCATTGAGCTCTCGGATAAGCGTGGCTTTTTTGATAGGATCCTTGGAGCTAAGATTCCTAGGGATAGGCTTGTGCATGAGCGGAACGCTGCAGAAGACAGTATAAATCGGACTATTGAATCACGACGAGATAAAATACTTAGGGTTGATCCTCTAGAAATTCAGGTATCACCAGGTTTTGTGTCAAGGGATTTCCTCCGAAATCTAGAAACAGATCTGGAAACAAATGTTCTTGGGCCGCTCCAATCGACATTTGGGCTAACAGTAGAAGAGTCTATGACACTTGCTTCGGCTATGCAGCAGGTTGATGTCCAGAATGCCTCTGTATCATTAAAGGAAGCACTTACAGATATCGTTATATCCCGAAATGGATCTGGGAAACGGATTACAGAAATTACATCCGATATTGAGAGGATGGAGCAGGAAAGAAGACTTCAGAGCGATCAGATCGCATTCCTAAAAAAGATTGACAATCTGGTTCAGAACACTTCAGCAGAAAGAAAATCCTATAGTGATCATCTTACCAGATTTGACGACTGCATTCGTAATATTAGTGAGAGGAGAGAGCGGGGCCATTCTACTGTTGATGGATTGTTCCAGACACGGTTTGGAGAGATAAATCCAAACGTCCTCCCGCTCATTGCAACGGGAACAGATATGAGCAGTCTGGAGTTGAATAACGAGGGAAAAGAAGAACTGAATGAACTCTTCGGGCTTGTCAAATGGAAGTTTAAAGATCTGATAGACCCCAAGAAACTTGGGGTCACGAACTTCTCAATTGATTTTAAGACGGAACGATGGAATTTTGAAAAATCAGCTCTCGTGGTTGCATCACGATCCCATGCTATGTCCACTCTGGTCGATAACTCGATTGAAGACTTTAAAGACTACATGGCTGATACGCTCAATCTAAAGTTTAAGAACAATGCCAAGATTAATACTCACAACTACACGAGGCCTTGGGAGATCTCCTTAACGTTCTTTACCGCAGCGGCTTTCCTGGATAATATCTCCCCCTTGACTGGCGGGGGAGGATACTGGGAAAAATATGAAAAGAGCAAGAACAACATCTTGCATCATGTAATGGGCTTGCAGGACGGTTCCTATGTTGTTCGGAATCAGAAACTCCCGCTTGCCGAAGCGGCATCTATAGCGATGCTTGAGGCAGGTGACGATTCACAAAAACAACTGGCGCGCGAGCAGATATTGCAGCTCTATGAGATAAAGAATGTCCGGGAGGTTGCAAAAAGATGATCATAAATAATAAAAAAAGACAAATAGTCCTTTTTGGGGCAATAATTATGGGATTAGCTATCTCTCTCCTCTTTATCAACCTTTTTGAAGTTTATTGGTTTATGATTGCTCCATTTGAGGTGACGGTACTTATTGACATTATATTGGGAATGTTTCTCCTGATTGCCGTGGGCATGTTATTTTCTGAGGATTCACGCATAAACGGGATTGTTTTTGTCTTGGCCATCTCAGTGATATCATACCATTTCCTCAATCAGAATCGAGTTATTCCTGATGCCCTGCTTTTTGGAGCACTCCTTGGCGTTGTGTTGATATCCGGAGTAATTATCCGGAATCGCTTTGATATCCTTGCAACGTCTGCAAAAATCCTTATGAGTATCTCGTTTATCATTATTATTGGGTATCTTCTGTTTGGCTTTTTCATAAAAAGTTATTCTACCAGTGAACTGACAACGGCAGAGGCTGCAATGGTTACTACGCAAAATGCATTCTTTTATGGTGTTGGAATTATTGTTACGTGCGTATTCTTCCTGCTTTTGATGTATTCAATCGTTGGCGTGAAAAACTCGAATATTTTTGTCTTTGGCTCACGAAAATCAGGAAAAACATATTTCCTTCTCGGACTTCACGACTACATTTCAAATCACTTTGGGGCTTTTCCTTCACGCGAAGTTATCCTTTCAGGCGATCCCGAAGATGAGAAAAATCTCCGACTCGCCAATCTGTATGCCACAATTCAGGACAAAAAAATTGTAACACGGACGTTTAACTATCATATGGCAATGTACGAACTCCGGGGTAAGAAATATGGAATAATCCCGGTTTCATTGAGGCTTGTCGATTATGCCGGAGAGTACTTCGATAGGCTCAACCGGAGAGAATATCTTGCTTCTATTGCGTATTTGAGCAAAGTGCTAGAAATGCCCGAAGAGGAATTAAAAAAGAAAGCTGGTAGCTTCCAATTTATTGAGTTTATCAAGGAGCAGCATAAAGATCATCTTGCTGACATGGAGTTCACCCGGAGTATAATTATCTCGACGCTCTACCACCACCTCATGAAGGCGGGCAAAGTCATTTTTCTTATAGATGGAGAAAAGGTATCAGACCCCTCGAAGGGTGCCGGTCAGCTCTCGCGTGAGTTCGGCGAGTACATCAAGACCCTCATGGATATCGAAAGAAACTATTTGTCCAGAGTGTTTGGTGGGAATAAGAAATATGCACTTGTCGTCACGAAGACTGATCTGATTCTGCGGAGGTCAAACGAACTAAAAAAAACCCTTATGTTGACAGACAGCGATAGGTTGTCTGACGTTGAAGAGCAGTCGAAGGCGGCTTATATTCTCGAAGACAAGATCTTCTCTTCGCTTAATGAAACTCTTGTCTTCTGCAACCTTATCAACATGATGAACGATATCTCCGTTCACTTTCTTTCTGTAAGCGTCGACCCGACGTTGGAACCGACTGATAAGACCGATGAAAACCCAGCTCCTCGCGAATTAGCACCATGGGGCTTTTCCCAACTGTTCCGGTTTACGATGTAGTCGATTTGAAGGTGATATAAATGCCAAAACAATTCGGACTCTATACCACAACTGGAGAGGTTGAGGGAGGGACTTTAACAAAAGAGAGTGGTCTCGCCATTAAAATTGGTGAAGGCAACGCAGGGTTCTTTTTTAGGTCAGACTGCGATGGAATCACGATGGGTGCATCATGGGATGTGCAGAAGTCCCGGCAACGTCCCGACACCCGCATTTACATTGAGAATATCCCCTATGAAGACGTTGGTTTAGATCTCACCGGTGCAATCTACAGTTATTTTACTTCAGGAGCAACTATCTTAAAAGATGCTGGGTACAACCTGCTTGCTATCTGGGGTGATGAAAGCTTTATTCAGAGGATTTCATCTGATCCTGAAGATCTTATACAATACTCTTCCCGCTATCAGCAGAATAATCTGTCAGGAGTAAAATTATTCCTTGTAGGAAAACTGCTGGTAGGCCAGAAGGCCTATGTGAAAATGCGAAGGAGGGAGCTCGCATGGGCGATTTCGCTAATGGATCAAACCGCTAATACACTTTTTCCAGTACTCAGTCTCGGATTTTGTTTCATTGTAGCAATGACAACTGATAAATCTGAAGACCTTTTGATACTTCCAAATTTTCCTCCCCAAACACCGGTTGATATTACCGTAGAATCTGAAGGTAATTATCACTATGAAAAGCCACAGTTTGCCATATACGAAGAAATCGGTTCAACATTCAGGAATTTCGAATATATTAGAAGTTTTAATACCCCTGCAAACAAATCCAATCTAAAGGAAAAAATTGCCCATAAGATGATCAGGTCTGGTACTAGTCGTGATAAGAGAACAGAATACCATAACTTTTTTAGAGAGCTTGGATATTCTATCGCACTGAATGATCAAGATGTTATTGAGAATGTACTCAGTAACGGTGATATTCGGGGGTTTGAAGAGCACTTTAAACGCATCGATTCTGATCCTCAAAAATTTTTCGCCACACTTAATAAATATCACTCCGATGAATTGGATGATTTTTATAGGCGTACTGAAGATTTATTTATCAGGAATCCTGAAAGTATCGGGAAATATTTCCTCCAGTTTTCATCTTTAAGCCCAAGTTTTTCACAGGCAGCAAAAAGGATCTATGACGCCCTTAATCCAAAACCTCCGCAGCCAGTTGCTACGCAATGGACAACAGATCCTGGAATTTATAGCGATCATAAACCGATCAAAAGGAGAGAATTAAAACTATGTCATTATCTAACAATAATAGCCCTAGTCGCGATTGGGGCATCAGTAATAATCCTTATCGTCCTAGGATGTGTGGGAATTATCCCGGTGCTAACCATTTTTGGGGCCTCAGAAGGTAACGATGTAGTAAAAAATACTAACGGTGCATCTCTGATCATCAACCATACTGCAAAGGGTGCAATGGATCACGCGGTGAACATTTCTCTGAGTAGAGTATGGTTGCCTGATAACCAAACTGTCACGAACGGCACGATTGGCTCCAAAGCCTTCAATGTCTCCCCGGCAGATATCCAGTACAACCCCCCGGCGCTGCTCAGCATCAGCATTAATGACACAATGAATACCTCAACAATGGGCATTGCAAGGATGGATTCCACATCGGAACAGTGGAGCCCTCTTGGCGGTTCGGTGAACAGCACCTCTCACACTATTGAATTATTCATCAACGAAGGAGGGTTGTATGCCGTTTACCAAGACCTTTCTCTTGAAGCAGAACTGGGGGAAAGCTAAACATGCCATGTGGCAGCACAGGGAGATCTTCCAGAGGGCACACCATTCTGATCCGGCGCCTTCTGCTGGCAACATTCATTTCCCTCCTCTTTGTTGGAATTAGCGAGGCGGCAAGCATATCCGTGAGCTCGAATCCTTCAGGAGCAGATATTTTCCTGAACGGAGATGCGGTAAACATGAAGACCAATTCGGTCATCAAGAACGTTTACCATGGCATTCACTACGTTACCCTTAGGATGCCGGGGTACCGGTCATGGACAACCGTTATCGAGGTGGATGAGGGCTCCACGACGTATGTACATCACGATCTAGTACAAGAAACAGGATCAATTGTCGTTACAACAACACCGACTGGTGCGGCAATATTCGTTGATAACGGATACAAAGGTGAATCCATTATGATCCTGAAAGACATTCCGGTGGGAGAGCATACCGTCCTCCTTCAACTCGATGGTTATCTGGACTACTCATCAGATATTGTAGTTTACGATAAGGCTGATACGCGAATTAGTCATGTCTTTGAGCCTCTACCGACGACGGGCGCAATTGCTGTGCTCTCCCACCCGGAAGGAGCCTCGGTCTATCTTGACGGGTCGCAAGCAGGGATAACAGAAACTCTTCTTGAGAACATCTCTCCTGGGATGCATACCGTTACCTTGAAAAAATATGGTTATCGAGATGATTCTGCAGGGGTCAGAGTAACTATCGGCGAAGTTGCCCATGTGGAAAGAGATCTTATACCTGAAAATATTAGTGCTACAATAATTTCGTCTCCAGTTAATGCAGAGATTCTACTGGATGGAGTTGTAATTGGCAATACACCCTATTATGGGACGTTCGGACATGGAAAGCATGTATTGCTATTCCGGGCGCAGGGGTTCGAAGAATTCTCAAACACTTATGACATTCCATATGCCCCCTTTTCACTTTCGGTTGAACTTATCCCTGCCGCACGCCAGATCATTGCAGAAGCGCGCGCCAAGATCGCGGAAAATGAAAAGTATAGCCCTGTAGCTGCCAAAGAGGAACTCGGTACTGCAGAAGCAAATCTTGAACAGGGCGAATATATCACAGCACTTGAGGCTGCAGAAAAATCCTTCCGGTTAGCAGGTGACATCGATGACGACGGTATACCAAACGCACTTGATATGCAACCTGACATCGGGAACACGTTCCTATATACAATACCGTTTATTGTTGCACTGCTTATCGGCTCAGTAGTAGCATTTGATTGGTCTCGATGTCGTGTCCGCTCAAATATAACCGTCAGAATCGATAAAGTATCTAAAGCAAATATTGATCTGATCCTCGATCTTGTGATGGAGAACTCATATCGTGCAATGGTCTGCACGGTATCCGTAGACGGAAAGTTCTTGGAGATGTTGTATGAACCTGGTTCTCACCGAATCTCTCTAAGTCAGCTCTCACCAGG
>JAKQLB010000005.1 GCA_029567375.1 Bacteroidota bacterium
CAATCAGAGTGACTTTATAGTACGCAGAGCAAGTTATTTTGATGAAAGTATCTCCGTGCATTTTACTATTATTCATTATTATAGGTGTTTTTTTAAGCGGATGTATTACAGGTGATACTACCGATCAGAATCAGAGTGAACATGTAGCTGATGCAGAAGGCATGGCACGTAAATCGCTGGATACTATTAATGCGACACTCCAAAAGGACCAATTAAATACAACTGCCTGGGTGACAAAAGGGAATCTTCATCAACGTTTAAAGGAGTACGATGAAGCGAACTATGCCTATGATCGAGCGCTGGATTTGGAACCAAACCTAGCTCGGGTATGGCTTTACAAAGGAAATATTCAGCATATTCATGGTAATTTATCAGAAGCTCTCCTGATGTACGAAACTGGAATTGCACTTGATGCCAATCAGTCCCTCCTTTGGGCTTATCGGGGTAGAGCCCTTGCCTCCCTCTCCCGCTATGATGAAGCCCTCTCCTCATATAACCATGCTTTGGATCTCGATCCTGCAAATGCCATAGCTGGAGCCGATAAAGGCGACCTGTTAAAAGCACAAGGTCATTTTGATGCTGCTCTCAGTGCGTATTCTGTAGCCATTACCGCGAATCCTGGGAATCTCGAGGCCGCCAAGGCAAAAGCCGATCTCGAGAGGAGTTTGATGCGATTCCCCGAAGCACTTCAAACCTATGACTATATCCTCAACTTGACTCCGGATGACAGTTCAGCCTTGTCTGGGAGAGCAGATACCTTAGCAGGGCTTGGGAGATTTGAGGAGGCAGTTACTGTCTATGACAATATCCTTACCTCATTACCTAATAATTCACAGGCCTTCGCCTACCGGGCGTATTCATTGAATTCTTTAGGTAAGTATGACGAGGGATTGCAATCTGCAGAGAGAGCTCTGGATATTGAACCTGGAAACACGGTTGCCTTGAACAACAAGGGTACCGCACTCCATGCACTGGGGCGTTCTAGTGAAGCACTTGATTCTTTCAACGAGAGCGTAAGACTCAATCCGACTAATGCCGTTGCCTGGACGAATAAGGGATATGTCCTTGCCTCAATGGGCAGATATGAGGAAGCCCTGGAGGCATACAACATCTCTCTTGAATTGAATCCACGCCAGGCGAATATTTGGGGATACCAGGCATCTGCCCTGGTGGCATTATCCCGGTTCGATGAGGCAGTTCTCTCAGCTGAAAAAGAGCTTGAGATGAATCCTCGAAATTTCCGAGCTCTCACTGCAAAGGGTGAGGCCCTTACCAATCTGAAAAAGTATGATGAGGCAGCAATAATCTTCAGGGAAGCATCAAAACTCAATCCTTCTTCGGTGACAACGTGGCTTAATCTGGGTTATGTTCTGTATGCCACGAAAGACTACGAAGATGCCAATGGCGCGTTTCAACACGCACTTGATATAAAACCTGATGATTCACAGGCTTGGAGGTATAAAGTATCATCGTTGATAGCACTTGGACGAGGGGGTGAAGCGGTTCGTTACTATGATAGTGAGCTATCAGAAAATCCCAACAACACTGTTGCTTTGATGAATAAAGGATATGCACTGCACCAGATGAAGCAATATCAGGATGCCATCACGATATTCGATAAGGTGATCGGACTTGAACCAAACAATACTGTAGCTCTTTTGAATAAGGGCTACGACCAGATTGCAGTCGGGAATTATCTTGGGTCTATCAATACCTATGACAGGGTTCTCGCCCTGGAACCTGATAACAGCGAAGCCCTCCTCTACAAGGCTGTCGCACTTTACCGGATAAACCGGTACGAAGAGGCGCTCAACGTCATTGAGAAATCACAGGACCTCAATCCCAATAATTCAGCGATTTGGGCAAACAAGGGATATATTCTGACAAAAATCGGCAGAATTGACCTGGCAATACAAGCTTTTAACCGGGCCCTCGAACTTGATCCGAACAATTATGACGCCGAGATAGGCAGAATTGA
>JAKQLB010000007.1 GCA_029567375.1 Bacteroidota bacterium
TAATCAGAGGATAAACTACGAATACCTGTCGCCCGGATTTTATCTCTTTCTTCATGAATTCGTGCAGGCGGGGACGGGAGTTTTCACCCCAGTGGATGGTTTGGATAGGTTTTCTTCCGGGAGGCAGCTCATCTATCACCGATACGTCGAGATCCCCCCAGAGAGTCATAGCGAGGGTTCTCGGGATCGGAGTTGCGGTCATTACCAGTATATGGGGCAGCATAGACGACTTTGTCCAAAGCCTGGATCTCTGCACTACGCCGAAACGGTGCTGCTCATCTATAACAGCCAGTCCCAGGTTTAGAAACTGCACATTTTCCTCAATCAGTGCGTGGGTGCCGAAGATTATGTGGATGGAACCATCTTCAAGTCCTGCATGGATAGTGCGGCGCTCTTTGGTCTTTGTGGAACCTGTGAGCAGCGCGGTTTTGACTCTGCTGTGCTCCAGAAACTTCAGGGTGCCATTGTAGTGCTGTGAAGCAAGTACTTCAGTGGGTGCCATTATACAGGCCTGATATCCGTTATCCACCGCCATAAGTGCACTGAACAGGGCTACGAGTGTCTTTCCGCTGCCCACGTCTCCCTGCAATAGGCGATTCATCTGGTAACCGGAGATTACATCAGTGCGAATCTCTTTGATTACCCTCTTTTGAGCTTCGGTCAGAGAAAAGGGGAGATGCTCATAAGTGGAGTTGAAGGCCTCTCCGATAGTATTGAAAAGAATTCCGGTGGAGCTGCGCATCCGGATATTTTTCTGTTTTAGAAGCGACAATTGCAGGTAGAAGAGCTCTTCAAATTTGAGCCTGTCCTTGGCTTTGTCGAGAATTTGGAGATCGGTAGGGAAGTGTATGTTGACCAGTGCCTGACGAAGAGATATGAAACGTTTGCGCTGCAGAAGGGTACGTGGAAGAGTCTCTTCAATGCTCTCAATCACCTGATTGATGAGATTGTACTGGAGCTTGGCGAAGACCTTGTTGCCTATACCGGCACTACGCAGCCTTTCAGTGCTGGAATAGACCCCGATGAGGGTTCCAACCATAGCTAGTTTGTCCTCGGTGGCCGGGTCTATTTCGGGGTGAACCATGTTATATGTCTGGTTGAATATGGAGGGTTTGCCGAATACTATATATTCGGTTCCGATTTTGAGTCGTCCTGAGATCCATTTTATCCCCTGGAAGAATACCAGTTCTATGGTGCCGGTACCGTCGTAAAGGCGGGCGACCAGACGTTTGGCACGTCCCTCGCCGACTATGCGCAGATCTGTTATGCTGCCCCGCAACTGAATATAGGCGCTGCTGCTATCAATTTCCCTGATAGAATAAAACCTGGTGCGGTCGATATATCTGAATGGAAAGGTGTAGAGCATATCCCTAAAAGTGGAAATACCCAACTCCTTTTCCAACAGAGCAGCCCTCTTGGGGCCGACGCCCTGCAGGAACTTTATGTCGCTTTCCAGAATTTTGTTCACAAGCGCAAATATACATTAAATATGCGTCAAATTTCCGTGCTTTTTAGTAACTTGCGAAAATTTTTGAGTTCTATGAATAGAAAAATAGTAGTGGGTATTACCCAAGGAGATAGCAACGGCATCGGTTACGAAGTGATCATCAAAGCCCTCTCAGATGCAAGAATGTTGGATATGTGCATTCCCGTCGTTTACGGTTGTTCACGCACTTTCGGCATATACCGTAAACTGGTGCCTGAAACCGAGCAGATTACTACAAATATTATCAATAGTGCCTCGGAAGCTCGTCACAAGCATGTCAACATTGTCAATGCAGTACCCGATTCATTGCCTGTGGATATAGGTCAGCCTACGGCTGATGGTGCCAGAGCGGCAATTATAGCATTGAGGGCTGCGGTGGCTGATGTTAAGGCAAAGTTTCTTGATGCCATAGTTACTGCGCCTTTCAGCAAACACACGGTTGCGCAGACAGAGTTCGCGTTTCCCGGCCATACGGAGTACCTGATAAACGAATTCGGAGCGAAAGACGGTTTGATGTTTCTCTGTGCCGACAACCTCAGAGTCGGGGTTGTGACCAATCATCTCCCTCTATCCAAGGTGAGTGCTGCCATCACGAAAGAGGTACTTATGAGTAAGATACGTCTGATGAATCAATCTCTCATAAGGGATTTTGGTGTCGTAAGACCGAAAATCGCTGTGCTGGGACTCAATCCCCATGCAGGGGATGGCGGCTCGCTCGGCACTGAGGAGGTTGATACCATCATTCCTGCCATTAAGCAGGCAAACACCGAGAATATACTCGCTTTCGGTCCCTATTCGCCCGACGGTTTTTTTGCAACAAATACACAGTACAAATTTGACGCTGTTCTGGCCATGTATCATGATCAGGGACTTATCCCTTTCAAGGCACTTGCCTTTGACAAGGGTGTCAACTTTACGGCGGGGTTGCCGATTGTCAGGACTTCACCCGATCACGGTACTGCCTTTGAAATTGCGGGCAAGTCCATGGCAAATCCGGGACCGATGATTTCGGCGATATATACTGCCATCGATATTTGCAACAATCGGGACAACTATGATGAGATGAGTGCCAATCCTCTGGAAATAAAGCACTTTGAGGGGCCCAAGCACGAACGTACGATATTGCCGGAATAATCGATGGCTGAAAGACCACCTATACAAATATACACGGACGGAGCCTGCAGAGGCAATCCCGGACCGGGAGGATATGGAGTAGTGATGCGTTGCGGGAATTATGAGAAGGAATTTTCGGCAGGGTATCGCCTCACTACCAACAATCGTATGGAACTTTTGGCTGTTATTGTCGGTTTGGAGGCTATCAAGTGGTCGGATGCGGTGGTTACTGTGTGGAGTGATTCCTCGTATGTTGTCAATGCCGTTGAGAATGGGCAGGTATTCAAATGGGAACATAAAGGTTTCCAAAAAAAGGCAAACCCGGACCTGTGGATTCGTTTCCTGAAAGTTTACAGGCAGCATAGAGTTCGGTTTGTATGGATAAAAGGTCATGCAGGGTATCCTGACAATGAGCGTTGCGATACTCTCGCCGTTGCTGCTTCGATGGGCTCTGACCTTTATGTGGACGAGGTTTATGAGGCATCGAATGTGAAAAACGAGCTCTTTAACAATCCTAAATAATTATTTTATGAAGAAGTATTTTGCAGAAGCTATAGGCACGATGGTGCTGGTTCTTCTCGGCTGTGGTAGCGCAGTCTTCAATGGCGGCGTAGGTACCACTGCACAGGTTTTGACCGTTTCCTTCGCATTCGGTCTTTCAGTAGTGGCAATGGCTTATGCCATCGGCTCCATTTCGGGGTGCCATATTAATCCCGCCATCACTCTCGGCGCAATGCTTACAGGCAGAATGAAGACGGGAGAAGGCCTGAAATATATGCTTGCCCAGATCATCGGTGCATTTGTAGGTTCGGCTATCATTTTTGCACTTGTCCGGACCGGTGATAAGGATGCTGCATTGTATGCCACTACAACAGGGGCAAATGCCGTTTCAAATGCCGCTTCGGTGGGATCAGCGCTTATTGCCGAGATTGTGGGCACATTTATATTTGTGCTCGTGGTTCTCGGTGTCACTGACTCAAAGAAAGGTAATCCCGCTCTTGCAGGTCTCGCTATCGGTCTGACACTTGTGCTCATTCACATCGTTCTGATTCCGATTACAGGCACATCGGTAAACCCTGCCCGCAGTATTGCTCCGGCAGTATTCGAAGGCGGCCGGGCGCTTAAGGATCTCTGGATATTCATAGTAGGTCCTTTTGTGGGTGCTGCACTTTCGGCAGTGGTTTGGGACGGACTTGCCAAGGACCCGGCAAAGTAGTAGATTAGTGCTACTCGTTTACATAATTGAGGTCGGTTGAATATATCAGCCGACCTCAATTATTTTTGTAGCCGGTTTTGTAATTTGTCAATTCACATTTGAAATTCCATCCAAAAAAGTTAAATTTGTAGATTATTAACTTTATTATAATGAAGAACAATGGTCTTACATTAGGGGTTCTCGGAGGTATGGGGCCCGCCGCAACAGCGGAATTTTTGAGACTTCTCGCTGAAAAGGCACCTGCGGACGTCGATCAGGAACATCCCCGAATGATAGTTTATTCACATACGATCACTCCGGACAGGACTACCTTCATTCTCGGCAAAGGGCCGGATCCCCACAATTATATCAGGGAAGGACTTGAGACCCTCATCGGTTGGGGGGCCGACCGTCTTGCGGTAACTTGCAATACTGCCCATTACTTCATAGACAAGTTCAGAGATGAACTTCCCGTGCCTGTAATCCACATAATAGAGGAGACCATAAAAAAATCGCAGGCCGTATGTCCCAAGGGTGCCTGGCTCACCGCTACCCTCGGTACTATGCGTACGGGCCTTTATCAGAAACATTCGGCATACTTTGGTTATGACTTCAAGCTCCCTTCAGAGGAGATGCAGGTCGAAATTCACGACATAACAGACCAGGTCAAGGCCGGCAAACATCGTGAGGCCGGTCTCAGATTCAGAAAAGTTGTAGAACGACTCTGGGAAATTGAAAAGCTCCCCGTAGTGGGTGCCTGTACCGAGATTCCAATCGCTTACCGTCATACCGGACTGCCTGAAGAGATGGGTATTTCCTGCCTGGAGGCTCTTGCAGAGGGATGCATAAGGGAGCTTTACCGACCGCTCTGATTTTGTTTGAAAGTACATTGAACCGGATATTTAGGATTAGAAATCATGAGAAGAACCGTAAAATATATCGTCTTACTGCTGATTGTGCTGACGGCAGCCTCTTGTGGTGATCCCAAACCCTCTCCGGGCCCTGATAACCACTCAAAAGTAAATTTTGCAAAGGGAGCAGATGTGAGCTGGGTAACGCAGATGGAGAGGGATGGTATCAAATTTTACAATTCAAAGGGTACGGAGATGGAGTGTATGGCCTTACTCAAAAGTTTGGGTATGAATACTATACGCCTACGTGTGTGGGTGAATCCCGTTGATGGTTGGAACGGCAAGGCTGATCTTCTGGTCAAGGCAAAAAGAGCCAAGGCTCTCGGAATGCGTCTCATGATTGATTTCCACTATAGCGACAGCTGGGCGGACCCCGGAAAACAGAACAAACCTGCAGCCTGGGTCAATCTTCCTTTCGAGGAGCTCAAAGGTGCTCTGGTATCCCATACTATAGAAATTCTCGAAGCACTCAAAGGGGAAGGCATCTATCCTGAATGGGTACAGGTAGGCAATGAGACTTCAGACGGCATGCTTTGGCCGGATGGCCGTGCTTCCGTAAATATGAAGAATTACACAGAACTCCATAATGCCGGCTACAGGGCTGTTAAAGAGGTGTTCCCCGAGTCCAAAGTAATACTTCATATTGATAGAGGGGATAGCGGAGTACATTACAACTGGCTTCTCGACGGTATGGCTGTCCATGCAGCCCAGTATGATGTCATCGGGATGTCGCTCTATCCGGATCCGGGAAACTGGCAATACATCAATGAGGCATGTCTTATAAATATGAAGGCACTGATTGGGAAATATAATAAGGATATAATGATATGTGAGGTAGGTATGAGCTGGGATCAGCCTGAAATCTGTAAAGGTTTCCTCATAGACCTGATAGATAAAGCTCTTGAAAAGAGTGACGGACGCTGTCTGGGCATTTTGTACTGGGAGCCTCAGGGATTTGTCAATTGGAGTCATTATACCAAA
>JAKQLB010000099.1 GCA_029567375.1 Bacteroidota bacterium
TGCTCCGGGGCCATCTCTTCTCCGCGGCATAGAGAACGGTCATGTTGACAAAGAGAGCGGATAGATAGCACATGACCAGGCCAATGATGCAGGTCCTGCCGAAGTCCTTGATCATGGGCACAGGGGAGCTGAGCAGGGAGAGAAAGCCGGCTTCGGTAACCAGCAAGGCGATGATTACCGGCAAGGCCACATTGTTTACGGTATTGACCGCAGCGTCAAAGGGACCGAGGCCACCAGTGCTCTCCTCGTGCATCCGGTTATGAAACTGAATGGCATAGTCTATTCCGATTCCTATGAGAACCGGAAAGGCAGCAAAAGAGACCATGGTCATGGGTATATGCAGCAGACCCATGGCTCCAAATGTCCAGATTATTCCTAAAAGGACAATTGGTATGGGAAGAAGCGACCATCTGACATGCCGGAAGACCAGGAGAAGGGCAAAGACCATCAGCAATGCCGCCAGGGCAAATACCTTCCCATTGCTCTTATTCATCTCCTCAACTATTGCTGCCTGAAAGGCGGGATCTCCGGTGATGGTCATGCCGTAGTCCGGTGGAAATTTTGCATACTTTATTGCCTCATCCGTCTCGGACAGGAGTTCATTTCTCTGGGCATCGTTAAGGGTGGTGGGCATGCCTACAATCATCCGGGCATGGCTGCGATCGGCCATAACTGAACTGAGCTGATAGGGACTGGCTGTGGATAGAATCTCATCTATCCTCGTTTGGGACGGTATCTCTCTTATGCCTCTGCTCTTGAACTCCATATCGGCTACCAGATCGGCCAGGCTTTGCACGCTGATGACATTATGGACCTGCTTTATATGATCGGATAGACGCAGGCCAGCTCGGAGAGCCTCTTCTTGAGCCACGTCGTCTGCTTCCATTAAAATTACTATGGTGTCAGTGCCGAAATTTTCCTCGTAGAGGTGACTGAATATCTGATATAGAAGTGAGTCTTTTTCCACCATGCTCTCTGTGGTCATGCCCTGGCTTTCTACCTTCTGGGCATAATGAATGGAGCCAATAGTCAGAAGCAATGCTGCTGCTATTATTATTGCAGGATTATTTGCGATCCATACACCAAGTTTCTGCCATCCGGTCATGGATTAGATGCCTTCTACTCAGATTTATGATAAGAGGAGCAGCATATTGCCTAAAATTCGCCTTACCTCAGATTTAAAATAATCGCTTTTCAAGGATAAATAACTTTTTCTTCAACTTCAGGGGCTAGCCGCTGACGGCATTGATTGCAGCGGCATAGGCGAAGAACATCTCTCTGAAGAGCCCAAAGTCCACCGTGGCTTTGCAGGAGAGCCTAAACAACGTCCTTGAGAGGATGCACGGCAGCATTAGAGAACGAGAAAAGATCATGAGGGGTATAAAGGTGGATGATACGCCAATTATCCCTATGAATCAGATCTATTACAACTTCGTGAGGCCACATATGGGACTTGATGGGAAGACTCCAGCGGAGGCTGCTGGAGTAGGCATAGAAGGAGAGAACAAATGGCGAGAACTGATTGATAAAAGCACAAAACAAAGCATACGCTAATGAGTCCTCTTGCGCAAGTTTTAAGGTCCTGAAACGAATTGCATGTTCTGGCGATAATCTTGGGCAATAAAGATGATACAAAGTATACCGCAACTATAGGCGGCAAGCCGGCGAGACCTAACCCAAACACGGCAGTCCCTTTTAAAAAGGCAACTGAAGGCGCTAAGGATCAAAGACGAACAAATAGCAGATAGTGAGGACTTCAAATAGAATCGATGCGCCCATTAGGCCGAGCCCGATTTCAAAGAGGGCTAATTTTCTTTTATATATCCCAT
>JAKQLB010000103.1 GCA_029567375.1 Bacteroidota bacterium
CTTTTCCGTATAGATCGATTTCACTTCTATCTTTTCCGGAGTGTTCCAGGAAGAAATATGCTCTTTAATATAACATTCTCCAGAGGATCCGGTATATTTGATATCTTTAAAATTTGGTCTCATATCTTTCAATTATTACAGTTCTGAAATACCAAGCATCTTCTGATACTCTTTCAAAGTCTCAAGAACATTGCTTCTTACATGGATGAAATTATTGATGCCAGCGGCAATCAGTTCCTCTTTGCAGGCGGGATCTCCGGCAACCACCAGGATAGCCTTTCCTCCAAGGAGTTTTGCAATCCGGGGTACTGCCTCTGCATACTCATCATCGGAAGAACAGGCCACCACAATCTCAGCCCCCGACTCAAGAGCAGCTTTGGCACCCTCTTCGATGGTATCGAAACGGTTGTTGTCGATAATTCGAATACCTGCAACGGCAAAGAAGTTGGATGAAAACTGAGCTCTGGCACGGCACATTGCAAGGTTACCAAATGTGAGCATAAAGGCCCTGGGCTCTTTACCACTGCGGTCAGTAGCCAGACGGAGTGCCTCAAATGCCTGAGCTCCGCGATAGGGTCTGAGGGGCTCTGCCATTTTCTTGTCACAGCAACAAGGTTCTTCCAACTTCATACCCATAAGAGTGGGGATTTCTCTGGAAACAATCTCCTTTGTAATGACCTCGTCGGCAACTTCAAGGAAGTTAGGGTATTGATTTGTACCGAGTAGAGTCTCCCTGCGGGTAGCGATGTTCTTGTCTTTCTTGTCGGAAACAGCTTTAATCTCCGACTGGATAAAGCCCTCTTTAAACTTTGTCACATAACCACCGGCACTTTCCACATCGGTGAAGAGTTTCCATGCAGCTTCTGCCAGAGAATTGGTTAAATTTTCAACATAGTATGAACCCGCAGCAGGATCAACAACCTTATTGAAGTTTGACTCTTCCTTGAGGATACTCTGCACATTGCGTGCGATCCTGTTGGAGAATTCTCCGGGCACCTGATAGGCAAAGTCGAAAGGTACGACCTCGAGATAATCGACACCTGCAAGGGCTGCGCTCATCGCTTGTGTGGTAGCGCGGAGCATATTTACATACGAATCATATACAGTTTGGTTCCACTCGCCGGTGTAGGCGAAGATCTTCATCTTCTGTGCACAATTGGAATCGACGCCATAAGCCTCTACAACATTTGCCCAAAGCATTCTCGCTGCACGGAACTTCGCGATCTCCATAAAGTATGAACTGCCCACCGAGAAGACAAAAACCATCTTTTTGGCAATATCCTTAGCAGAGAGGCCAAGATCTGTCAGGCGTGAAATATATTCGCTGCCTTCCGACAGAGCGAATGCGAGCTCCTGTGTCGAGGAAGCACCGGCTCCGTTGAAGGTGGTGGCATCGACCGTGATTACACGAATATTTTTGTATTCCTGAGTCGCTTTTACACATTCTGCCAGTTTAACGAAAGCAGATTCTTCACAGAAATAACCCTTTGTGTTGAGAGTCATCAGGGGATTAAAATCAAAGATTGCATTGACTGCCTCTTTGTCAACTCCGAGAGAATCGACATAAGCGAGGAATCCGGTGAGCAACTCAACATTTTGGATTGAGCATCCGCAGAATGATACGGGAACAACAGTCAGGTCTATACCCTTAAGAAGGAGTGCGAAATCTTCTTTCGTCAGAACCTTTGTGTTGTCAAGATAAAATCCGATGGATTCGAGACCTTTTGTCAATAGCACCTTTGCTTCGGAATTAGCCTTGGCAAAATCACCATCACATGCGGAGATACCCTGATGGATATACCACTCGTTATCCTTTTTTGTCCCTCTGACAAAAGGAAAACAGCCGGGCTTACTGCCCATATACCGCAAATTCTCCAAATCTTCGGCGCGGTAGTAAGGACGCACATTGAACCCTTCGTGTGTCTTCCATACAAGCCTCTTGTCGTAGTCTGCACCCTTCAGGTCTTTGATAATTACCTCTTCCCATTTCTCGGTAGGAACCGGAGGAAATTCAGAAAAAAGTTTGTTAGCCATAAATTATAAAGTTTTTATTATATTGTTTTAGATATTAGCTTTAAATATCCAGCAAAAATAACCTTTTCTTCTCAATAAAGGCACAAAAAGTGCTATATTTGCGCTCATATTGTAAAAACGACGAAACAATAGATGGAACAAACAGATAAATTGAATAATCATGTATACGACGATGACAGCATCGTCACTCTTGAAGATCTCGAACACATAAGACTGAGGCCCGGAATGTACATTGGACGCCTCGGAGATGGAACCGAGCCCAACGATGGAATGTATGTGCTGATGAAAGAGGTGATTGACAACTCGATTGACGAATTTGCCATGGGTCACGGTAAACAAATCAATATGGAGATCGACGATAAGAGAATCTATATAAGAGACTACGGACGTGGCATTCCTTTCGGCTTTAGTGAAAAGGACAAGAGTGTCAACCAACTTGATGCGGCAGTTACCAAACTGCACACCGGAGCCAAATTTGATGACAAGACCTTCCAGAAATCGGTAGGTATGAATGGTGTCGGCCTCAAGGCTGTCAACGCCCTCTCCTCATATTTTACCGTACAGTCTTTCCGTTCCGGTGAGACCCTCGCCCTTGCATACGAAAAGGGCATCCTCACCTCCCCTGACTTCACTCCGAAACCAACCACGGAGAAAAACGGAACTCTGGTAACCTTTATACCTGACGATACACTCTTCGAACCCTATGAATACAATATGGAGTACATCGACACGATGCTCCGCAACTACTCCTACCTTAACGTAGGACTCAAACTCAGCTTCAACGGCACCGAATACAAATCAGAGAACGGTCTGCTTGACCTGCTGAATGACTCTATGGTGGAAGAGCCTCTCTACCCCCCTATCCACCTAAAGAATGGGGACATCGAAATAGTCTTCACCCACGGCAACGATTACGGGGAGAATATCCACTCCTTTGTCAACGGACAAAATACAACTCTGGGCGGTACACACCTTTCGGCATTTAAGGAAGCACTGACTAAAACCCTCAGGGACTACTACAAAAAAGACTTCAATCCTGTAGATATCCGACAGTCAATAATAGGTGCAGTCAGTGTACGTATCCAGGAACCGGAATTTGAGGGACAGACAAAAGTGCAGCTGGGTTCCAAGTATATGTGGCAAAACAAACAAGACGGCACCCACGGTCCAACCATAAGCAAGACGATGACCGATTTTCTGATGACTGAACTGGACAACTATCTCCACAAAAATCTCGAAGTGGCGGACATTATCCTCAAAAAGATACAGGAATCTGAACAGGAGCGGACAGCCATCTCCAAAGTGAGCAGAAAGACCAGGGAACGCCTTAAAAAAGCCAATATCCACAACAAAAAACTCAGGGACTGCCGGGTCCATTATAACGACAAGACTACCAAAGGCGAGATGCATCCCCAGGCAAAAGAAACCACGATATTCATTACTGAGGGTGACTCCGCATCGGGCTCCATAACCTCCAGCAGGGATGCAAATACCCAGGCTGTATTCAGCCTCAAAGGTAAACCTTTCAATTGTGCCAAGGCTTCCAAAAAAGACCTCTATGTGGATCGCAACGAAGAACTCTGCCTATTGCAGTCGGCACTCGGCATTGAAGAGGATATTGAAGACCTGCGTTACAACAATGTGGTAATCGCCACCGATGCCGACGTGGATGGAATGCATATTCGTCTGCTGCTGCTCACCTTTTTCCTCAAATTTCACCCCGATCTCGTGCGTATGGGTCACCTCTATATACTGAAGACCCCGCTATTCAGGGTAACTGACAAGAAAACCAACATCTACTGCTACAATACCGCAGAGAAAGACAAAGCTGTCAGCAAACTGGGCAAAAAGTCCGAAGTGACCCGTTTCAAGGGACTTGGAGAGATTTCTCCGGAGGAGTTCAAGGGTTTTATCGGGCCCGAAATGCGACTTGAAGCGGTACGCCTTACCAAAGAGGAGAATATCAACGATATAATAGAGTTCTATATGGGCACCAACACACCCATAAGACAGAAATTCATCAGGAATAATCTCCGTTCAGATATCAACAACACCCAAGAAGTTCAATAATGTGGCGCAAATTCTGTAAATTTCTTCTAAAGAGTCTGGGATGGAAAGTTACTCATGACGTCCCCGTACCTGAAGACAAATGTATCATATTGGGGGTACCTCATACATCCATCTGGGATTTTGCAATCTCCTATCTCTATTATATGGCGATCGGGGGAGAAGCAAAATGCATGATCAAAAAGGAGATGTTCTTCTGGCCTTTTGGTTGGTTGCTCAAAAAACTCCACGGGGTTCCTATTGATCGCAGCAGCGGAGCCTCAGTCATAAGACAGATGATTGATATTTTCAATTCCCACGAAAAATTTCACCTGGCGCTGGCGCCTGAAGGAACACGTAAGGCTGTCAAAAGGTGGAAACTCGGATTTCATACCATTGCCAAAGCGACCGGTGTTCCGGTCTATCTGGGTTATTTCGACTGGGGACGCAAAGTTATAGGATACGGGGAGCGGTTTGAACTGACGGATGACCCCATGGCAGACCTGCGTGAAATTCAAAAAATCTACAAGGCCATGGACCTCAAAGGCTACCATGACGGGTGCTTCGACTTTATGGATGGAGTCTAACGCACTAAAACAATTATCCTGGAGATTATGGCAAGAGAGGAGATCACTACGTAGAATATAGTGGCTCCTTTGTTGTTTTTAGGAGAGGATAAATATTCAAACAGAATCAGTGAAATCGGCACCAAAAGCACCACACCGTATGGGTCGCGGTTGTCAGTAAGAAATACCGCAAAAACCAGGGTAGTCAGTAGAGCAAAAGAGAGGATGCGGATAGAGGTATTGGAGTGAACAATTTTGTATCGATTGATGTTACTCAGCAAATAAAACAGGGAAATGAAAACAAAACCGGTCAGGAAAAGTCCGGAGGCTATTTCTACGGCAGAAAAATCGAAAGCATGTCTTCCAAAAGCAATCATAGAACTCCAAAAAGAAGTTCCCAATCCATTTAAAAGGTTACTTCCACCAAATATGTAGCATATTGCGCCTGCCATCACCAGAGGAGTGAGCATTCCCAGTAAAGAGGTAAACACATACTTGGGCTTCTCTTCGGAAGCCCTGATGTTGAGAAGTATAACCAAAGGAAAAACCCACAACATCGGGGGATAGAAGAGTGATGCGGCACCAAAAAGGAAAAACGAAAGGTAATTTGCACTCAAATTCTGAACAAAGTTGCGGTACCGGGCAGAAAATACTAGCGACCATAGCAACAGTAGTGCCACTATATGAAGTGGGGAGAAAAAGATTACCCTCGGGTTGTAGAGCACCAGGAAGAGATATAACACCGGCAACAGATAGTTGATACCGGTAGTAAACATCAGATTGAACGAATATACACTGGCTGCAATGAATATCAGAAAAACCATTGAAAGAATATACGACAAAGTCGTCGCACCGAACAGGGCATCAAAAAAAATAGAAGTACTAAAGGGCAACACCGCCTCATAATCCATCGGTTCCGGTCCAGTAAAAAATGCACTTACATAGAGCACAACTGCCAAAATCAACAGTACTATCGTTCTTCCGTTTATCCTTGACATACTCACTCTACCCTCCCCTTGATCAAAAATCCAACAAGTCTTTACCTATGTCTCTGCGGTAAGTTATGCCTTCAAAGGAGATAGCTGAAAGGTGTCTGTAGGAAGCTTGTAAAGCCTCGTCCAAAGAGTCCGCCAGAGAGGTGACTGCAAGTACTCTACCACCGGATGTCACCACCCCGGAGCCTGACGCAGCAGTTCCGGCGTGGAATACCACAATATCATCTTCTCCGAAGTCGGCATCAAGGCCTGAAATCGGAAATCCCTTTCCGTAACTGCCGGGGTATCCGCCTGAAACAGCCATTACCGTAACCGCAATTTTCGGTGACACCTTTATTTTTTCCAAAGAAAGAGTACCCTTCGCCGCGGCCTTAAGATGTTCCAAAAGATCGCTGTCAATGCGCCTTACTACCGATTCACACTCCGGATCGCCCATACGGACGTTATACTCTATCACATAAGGATCACCACCGCAATTCATCAGACCTATGAATATGAAACCACAGTAATTCATACCTTCAGCTGCTATACCCCGTATCGTGGGTTTTACTATGCGTTCCTCAACTTTTGACATGAAGAGATCGTCGGCAAAAGGAACCGGAGATACCGAACCCATTCCGCCGGTATTGGGCCCCGTATCACCTTCGCCAATGCGTTTGTAATCCTTGGCGTGGGGAAGCATCAGATAATCCCTACCGTCGGTCAGCACAAACACCGAAAGTTCAATACCGGAAAGATATTCCTCTATTACCACTTTAGCACCGGCATTACCGAACTTGCCTCCAAACATCAATTCAAGCTCCAGACGGGCCTCTTCTGTTGAGTGTGTAATTATAACTCCCTTGCCGGCCGCAAGACCATCGGCCTTTAGAACATAGGGAGGCTTGAGTTGCTCCAGAAAAGCACCAGCTTCTTCAAGCTGAGAGACTTCAAAAGTGTTATAGGCGGCAGTAGGAATGGAATGTCTCGCCATAAATGCCTTGGCAAAATCTTTGCTGCCTTCGAGCCGTGCCCCATCACGACCGGGACCGATAATCATCAGAGAGGGCATTTTCTCGTGAAGAAAGTCAGTGATACCCCCTACGAGAGGATTCTCCGGACCTACTATGAGCAGATCAATGGAGAGGCTGTAAATATGGCGTGCGATGGATTCAAAATCCGAAAGAGTGCAATCCACATTTGTAGCAATGGCGGCGGTACCGGGGTTGCCGGGCATGCAGTAAAGATGATCTATGAGAGGACTGCGGGCTATTTTCCAGGCTAAAGCACTTTCCCTTCCGCCCGAACCCAATAAAAGGACATTCATACCGGTTGAAACTAATTTTGACAAAGATAGGTATAAAAATTGCTATATTTGGAGTTTAAATGGCAAAACTTCTGCGATGAAACGTACCGGCATTCTCATACTCTCACTCCTACTGACGGCTATTTCCTG
>JAKQLB010000106.1 GCA_029567375.1 Bacteroidota bacterium
TTTGAGGCAGATAGCCAGAATTGAAGAGATTATAAAACAACTAGACCAAGGCTGGATGGACACAGAGGATACTAGACGATTTTTGAAAAGATATATGTAAATCAAGGTCCAGTGGATACTTACACAAAAGGTGATTAATTATTGTGGGCGATTCATGTAGACATATGAAACAATCTGATAAAAAAAAAGGTAATGACTTGCTAGTTAGGAGTTTAAAAAAAAGCAGTGAATCGTTTGATAGTCGTGGTGAGATGGCAGATATTCAAGAGGAGGATGAAATAAAAGATAAACTTCATACAATATCAAAAAAGTGTCATGATATGCCAGACAGATCTTTGGAGATCATAAGCGAACCGGCCGGGAAAGAAAAACTAGGGGATATAGAAAATTGCGCCATTGATTTTTCTGAGATCAGAAACTGGGTAGAGTCATCTATAAAAGACAAGATCTTAAGTTCGGAAATAGATGACATATCTGACTATGTTAAATGCTTAGAAGAAATGGAAGATAAGATGGAGTTTATCGATACTATCGAATCCTATCCGCCTGACACGCATAAAAATCTAAGAAAAATCATGAAGAAAAGATTTTTAGAAAACTCAGATTGATTTGAACAATAGTAATAGTAGCATTTGCGTATTTCGCAGAATTCATCGAAAAGCTTATATATCCATAATTTAGTAATTATTAATAATCAATACTTGGAGGATTTAAAATGAAAAAAATTAAATCTATAATTATAGGAATGATCTTAATCGCATCTATACTCGCTCTCATAAATCCTGCTAGTTCTGTTATAGCAGACCCCCCCACAATGACACTGGACAATCCAAAAATAGTGGACCGCATAAATGAATTTAACGTAAGTTGCAGGACAATAAATCCCTCATCAGGAACTAGTTACCCCAATGTTATCTTCAGAATTACTATGGAAGGTCCTTTGGGCCAATTTCCTCAAGGCACAACTAGGGAAGAAATCTTTACGATTACTAACATAAATAAAGCATTTCCAAAAACACAGCTTGAAGGTGGCGATGGGTATAACATTAACAACACTTTTACCCTTGTTAATGGTAAACTGGTCGGTTATTATGGGTATTATGACACCAACGGGCACATTTCTTTGCTTCCTAATAACTATGACGCAACTACATGGTTCACGGTTAAAATGGCCGAAAGCGCTCCAGCTGGAGACTATAAAATTAAAGTGGAAATGATTAAACTTACCAACTATCCAACATGCAATCGTGTTAATTTATGCCCCGCCTCAGTTCAAGTCATTGCCTCTACAGCTATTGGTAACTTTAAAATTTATAAAAGCCAACCAGGTGAATTCAAATTTGAACAGATAGCTAAGATTTGGAGCATAATAACAAAGAATCTACAGAAAAAACAAGGCTTAGTTGAAGAATAAATTTTTATTTTTTATTTCTATTTCTCTTCTTTTCAGATATTTCCTTTTGTAATACCTGACATTCTCCCTTGTCCAGTCTGGCCCTAATTTTAAGGCCACGTACCTCTCGCTGTGTCCTTCCTCCAAGTACTCAATGCATTTTCTGATCTGCTGGTCTGTGTATTTCGAGTTCTTACCTGCTCTTATCTCACCAGATGTCAACAAGCGCCACCCCTAGTTTCTGCGCCGATAGGTATGGGGCAAAGCAGCATAGGCAAAGGGCATCTGCAAAGTCAGGCGATTTCTTGTCCTTCTCTCTCTTCACGATGATCTTGCCTTTGGAGTCAAAGTCATATTTTATCGTGGAAAGCTCTGACACGAGCTTCTTAAAGTTTGAGACCTTCTGGATCTTAATCTCGCCTTTCTCAAACAATGATCTTAGATTCCAGTAGGCCTGAGATTTCAAATTTGAGAACTTGGCCTCTTCAGAGGAAACTAATGGTGACTCCCCTCCCCTAAAGCCTATCACGGGATAGCCTTCCTCCTTCAGATTGGAATAGACGCCTGCGCCTACCCCGTTTGAATCTATCACAAGCTTCTCCACATAATCATTATCGAGCTTGTCTTTAGCCCAGTTTGAGAGGGGTGATATCTCAAGCTTTGCCATGAAGTCGATATCATAGATATTGAAACTTCCATTTTCAAGCGTGGCCTTAATGTAGACGCTGTAGTCATCCCCCATCTCTGCAACATCAAATCCGGCATATGCTGCGCCTTTTCCTTTTCCCTGCAGGTCAACGAGTACCCTCTCAATCCAGGAGAGCGGTATCAGCGTGTTCTTGTCTGCAGGAGGAAAGTTCCCCAGCACATGGATCTGGAAGAACGGGCTGTCTTGACCATAGTCTTCAGCCATCTGGGATATCCACTGCTTTGACACCCTTGGGCTAAGCCTCCCGTCAAGGTGGAACGTCTTCCAGTTCGAGCTTTTAGAGTGGAATATGTCATAGAAGAATCCTTCGGGGCGGGTCGGATTTCCTATCAATAGTATTTTGGAGGAGTTGACACCCTCTTGCGTTTGCGTTCCCTCGATGGCCTCAAAGATCTCATCCGGTACGCCCGAAGCCTCATCCACTATGAACATTAGATAAGGCGCATGGAACCCAAGCATGTTCTCTTTTTTGTCTGATGCTCTGCCTATCATGGCCCAGTCGTCACCGTAGCTGCCGTCAGGCCTTATCATCAAGACCTCTGCATCCCTTGGCGGGAGGTATAAAAATGGCCTTAAAATTGGTGCCTTTGAAATGTTGGCCCTAATCTCTTTCCAGAGTATCCGCTGCACCTGCTGCCATGTTGGAGCGGTAGTCACGACTATCGATTTAGGTCTAGTGACAAAGAACCACAGTCCAAGCTTTGCAGCTGTCCAGGTCTTTCCGGGTCCGTTTCCGCTTCGAACAGCTATCCTGTCATGTGCCGCCACCGCCTCAAATATAGGCTTCTGGAGAGTATCCGGCTCCTCGCCAAAGCAGTCGATTGAAAATCTTACAGGATCGTCTATCCATGATTTGAGAAGTGATTTCAATTCCATTTTAAGAATCAGGCTCCGTTTTGCATGAATTGGCCCTAAAATTAAGGCCAAACTTACTGGAGTTTGAAATCCTGGCAGCTGCTATCTCGGCATACTCCCTCTCAAGCTCTATACCTACCCATCTTCGATTTAGCAACTCACATGCTATTGCAGTGGTCCCGCTTCCAAGGAACGGGTCCATCACGGTATCCACTGGTCTTGAGCCCAGAATGGTGAGGTAAGTCATCAGCTTTACCGGCTTCACAGTTGGGTGGTAGTTGTGGCGCTCGACTTTATTCCTCTTCTGCGGGATGTCAACAGACTCCTCATCATCGCACCACCTCTTCGGATCAATCAAATCGCATCCTGCCTCTTTCTCATACTTGGACGGCTTCTTAGAAAAGAGAAAAGGGAAGCGCCCCCTCATGTTTTCTGGAAGCTGCTTAATCCTTTCCTCAAAGAAATTATCAAGGTCGAACATGTAGGAGTCTTCGCCAAATACCCTGTCGCAGGCCAATAAATTTGACGGGAATCTTCCTAATCCATCAGCAGCAGGTATTGAGCAGTCCTTCAGCCACGTTATTCCCTTGCCATTTTTTAGGGCCTGGTCGGTATGGCTCTTTTCAGACAGCGGCTTCATTGCGACTATTATTACCTCAACTGCAGGCTTCGGCTGAAATCCGGCATATGCCCCTGAAAGTCTTTTTGCATCATCTGATGCGGGGAGTGTATAATCCACCTCTTGCCTTCCGGTGTAGTGTTTCCCCCAGCATAGGGCCGACCTCTGCCTTCCCGGCATTTCAAGCGCCTCTCTCTTAAGGCCAAGCCTCCTGTCGATAACTTTCGAGATATCAAGGGCTTTTGGAAAGCCGGAATGGTAGGCCCAAAAAATGGGCGTGAATCCGATCTCAAATCCGGCATCACCTAGATTTAGGGCCATCTTTGACAGGCAGTCGAGCCTCGGGGCGCTCATTATGAATGCAAACGAGCCGGGCTTAAGCAGCCTGTGGCACTCCATCCAGATATCGACCTTTGGTACTGCCCTGTCCCAGTCCTTTCCAAGAAAAGAGTAGCCATAGGGAGGGTCGGTCAATAAAAGATCAATCGATTCAGATGGCAGCTCCTTCATTACTTCAAAGCAGTCACCCTGATATATCTTTCCAAGATCTCTCTCAAAGAAGGGCTTCAACTCGGATTATCCCTCTCCCTGTGGATATCCTCTATGATGGCTGAGAGATTGATCGTTACCTCTTTCTCCTTCTCCCTTGATTTGGGCGTCAGCCTGTACTCGGATAACCACTTCCTTATTGATTCACTTGTCTGATTTAGGTCGACATCCTCCCCAGAAAGGAGCCTTGGGAGCAGTATGCACTTTTGATTTATCAGCGCAATCGCAATCTGGTCTGCCGCAATCTCATCGACTTCAAAATTCTGGATGATGTGATTGTAAAGCTTTGAGTAGAGCTTTCTCTCCTTTTCACCCAGTGACTCCCTTGAAATCTTTAGTAGTTTAGACATGGCCCTAGCCGTGGTAGTCTGTCCCCTCATGCCTTGGCACCTCAAAGGTATCGTATAAAACGCCCCCGAGGACGCCTGTCATGAATCCCTTGTCATAGTCAAAGACAAGCTGGACCTTCCTGTCCTTTCTCGTCAGGATCAATCTTCCCTCCGTGTCCATGGCAATGTTGAAGGTCTCCCGCTCTATTGAAGTCATGATGCCATCAGATAGCGGCACTACGACAAGATTGTAATCGCTTTTGCATCTTTTAGGGCCGAGCGGCAAGTGCTGCCTCACCGAGTAGACAAATCCATCATCGCTATTGCTATGCAGGACATCAAGCACAAGCCTCTCCTTTGATCTATCCCTTAGTCTCGTTATTCCTTCCTCCTAAGATTTGAAAAGCAGATGGGGCATGTGAAGTTGTGCTCCGCCGGATGCTTTATCGTGTTGCCGCATGTCCTGCAGTAAACAGGTCCAGAATCGCAGCTTGGGCATTTTAGCTCTAAGCCGCAATTGGCGCACCTATGAATCTTTTCTTTCCGCTCTATAGCTACCGCATCCTTTCTTGCAAAGCCTCATGTAGTGAAAGTGGACCTTTCTGCCCTCAAAGTAAACACTTGTTGCAGGCTCACCGTTTGTGAAGTTGCCCTTGATCGTGTGGAGGTAATCCCCTCTAGATCGGCATACCGGGCACAGATGCTCAGGTATGAGAAACGTCCCGCAGTGAGGACATCTCCTCTTTTCTTTTGGGTAACCGGTAGACCTGCAGCTCGGGCACTTCATCAAGGATCATTCCTTCTTGCTGCAGCCATTGCCGCAGCTGGGGCTGATTGTTTTATGGGATTTGCATGTTGGCCTAAGGTATATGCTCCTCACTGGCCCTCTTTTTAGGGCATCGTAGTCCTCTCTGGTCCCGCCCAGAAAACCAGTGTCGTTATAGATGTAGTTTGCAACGTTTGCCAGGTGTTTTATGGTGTCTTCCTTGCCAAGTTCGCTTAATAGATCCCAAAGATACTCCTGGTCTATGAGAAGCCCTAAGTCAGTGTATTTCCTTATGTTGATCCTCTGCCACTCGGAAAGGCCGAACAGTACGTCAGGATTCTCTTCCCAGAATTTTGACAGGAGGTTCTTTCTCTTGATAAGGCCCTCTCTTGTCTTGTTTGCGGCGTCCATCGTGTCTTTTGAGCGTGATGCAACGACATACATGGCCTTCTTGTATTTGGCCCAATCACGCTCATCGGCCTCAAGCGCATCCCTGCTACCATATTTCTTCAGTAGTTTCTCCATCAATGCTCTCGCATCTTCTAGATCTTTGTCAGTTGTTCCTGGAATGTAGTTCGCATCAAACTCCTGGCCTACAGTATCGTTGGCTTTCGCCCATTCGATATCTACAGGCATGGGATCTCCTCCACCACTTTTGTCGTGTCAGTGGCTGGGAAGGCCCACTTCTTCATCCTCCCGATCTCAATCCAGTCGCCTTCAGTTATGAAAACGGAGTTACCTTCAGAATCGGCGATGGTGCAGCTCTCTACCCTTTCGCCGTTGTGGATTGAAGTCGTGCTGAAGAAGGTCCTCAAGCTTCCCCCTTCTTTTCGGCAAAGCTCCATTGGAAAAGGATCCTGCCCTTCTCCCAGATGGCCCGGAACTCCTTCTCGGTCACGGCGTCGTCATAGAGCGCCTCATCGACCGTATTAAAAAACTCGGCGAGCTCGTGGATCTTAGTCTTCACAAGCTCCCACCCTGCAAAGGCCCCTATACCAAGCGATACAAGGTATGGGAGGATCTTCGCAAGGACCTCAAAAACCTGTATTTCGGACATCTAAAGTCCTCGATGTCCAATATTATACATTGGTGTTTAAAAAGATTGTCCTT
>JAKQLB010000111.1 GCA_029567375.1 Bacteroidota bacterium
TACGAAGTACCTATTAGAAATCACATTGTTAGTTATTAACTAATCGCCGAATTGATGATTCATTATGAATCATCAATCATGAGACATTCTTTATGCTATACTTTCTCATCTAAACTGTCTCACTTTTGGGGGCATATCAGCCCGTTTCTTTTTCTTCTCGTTTACGGGCGGATACTATTTGAACGTACGCATGTATTAGGATATCGATATAGGTTTCAGACAAAGTAAGGGAATCTTACTTACCCAAACCAGTATTTTGGCCGTTCTGCCGATATTTTGGCCATACCGAGTTCATAAGTCCGCCACAATCTGTCTGAATGGCATACAATTCGGCTGACCATGTCGAATATCCTGTGCTGGAGTTATAATGCATTTTTTCTGCTATGACATATAAATTCCCGTCTTGCCCAATCGCCGGGTGGCCGATATTATGATATTCCGTATTCTCATCATCGTCAACTAGTGTGAGAGCCCATTTCAGACTTCCTGACGTATCTATGGCATACACTTCCGTATCCGTTGTTACGAATATTGTTCCATCTTCGCCTAAAGCGGGGCTAGTTTGGGCAAGACCTCTCAACGGATACTCCCATTTCTTTTTGCCGTCGGGGTTGAAAGCTATAAGGGATTGGTCTTCAGATCCGCAGTAAATGGTTCCGTCTTTGCTTGTAACAGCAAAGGGAAGTTTGAATTCCGACTCTATACGACTGACCCGAGTATCTGACACCCAAATTTCCTCTCCATATTGATTGAGGGCCATGAGAAAACCATCATGATTGACCGTGAATATTTTCCCGGAATCGCCAAGAGAAACGATCGGGCTATCTACTCCGGTATTTATCCCAAGCAGAGAGCCATCCGCGCTTAGCTGATGGAGACGGCTTGTGCAAAACGCTACACCGATGGGATCGAGATGACCGACAGCATAACTGCCGACTGAAATCCCGCCCTCTTTGGCAATAACTACGCAACCGATATCCATAAACTTCTCCAGCGACATCGACCCAAAGCTCTTTTCCCATTTCTTTTCGCCATTCGGAAAAAGGGCATGTAAACTTGTCGCAGGATAACCATAAACTTGATAAACCGTCCCGAAATAAATAACTCCATCATTCCCGATAGCCGGAGTGGACCCGATCCCGTAGTTTGACACCAAATATTCCCATTTTTTGACGCCGTCGATTGAAAAGGCATATAGTTTCGAGTAATGATCAGGGTAGCGTGAGTTGGATGCGATGTATAAGGTGTTGTCCTCCCCAATAACAGGACTAGCCCCGAATCCAAAAAATCTCAAATTACCCACAAGTTCATCGATATGTGTTGTCCATCTCCACGTTCCATTTGGGTTTAGGGCGATGATCGTTCCGCTCTCCGATGCAATGATGATTGTACCGTCTTCCGCAATCGCTGGGCATCCTGACACTCGGTCCTCAATGGACAGTTGCCATTTTATTCTTTTGACCTGTTCCGTCCTGGCAACACGGAATCCCGCACGCGGGACGTACATGCGCGCCCGCGTCCAAGAGGTCCGCCACGCCACGCGACACTCACTCACGTAAAAGTCCCAACCGCCGCCCCGTATGACACGCTCGGTGCCACTGTTGGGTCCTGTTGGGTTCCACTGGGTCGTTGATGGATAGCTGCCGTACCAATCAT
>JAKQLB010000140.1 GCA_029567375.1 Bacteroidota bacterium
ATAGACCTGGCTCTGGCAGGCAATAACCATATCTATGTGCGCACCAATACCATTTATCAGGGGAAAGAGAGCGACGGCAGAAAAGGCACTGTCTATATCCAGGCTCCCTCCTCGGACAATGAGCGCGGCGTTCCCACTCCCGATCCGATGACGGAGAATTTGGACAAAATCCGTTTCCGCTGGAGCGAGGGCGAAAAGACCGTCGGAGCCATCCACCTAGATGTAAACAAAAGGAGGATGGTACTCACTCTCCTTGACCGCTACGGCAACATTCTCGACAAAGCGGAAGTGAAATCAAAATAAGCGACACCTGTTAGGATCTCATCCTTATCCTGCGGGAAAGAGGATGAAGATTGTTGGAGCGGCGGCCGAGATTTTTGACAAAGCCCAGAGGGGCACCTTCAAAAGAGACCAACAGATAGCCCAAAGGAACTTCAGTACCAAATACGATATTATCTCTGGAGAGAAATTTCAGGGCATCCTCCGGAGAGAGTTCCACTGTGTGAAAAGCCTTTTTATCCAAAACCATGGAAAGCGCCAGATCAGCCTCCGGAATCATATCACGCCCTTTCTGAATGGCAACGGCCACTCCGGAACGAATCACTCTGAGAGAAGACTCCAGACTCTTTATATCCGCAGCAAGTGCAGTCGGAAACGCCCTCCACAAATCTCCTTTTTGAGAAAATGTAAATTGTCCCTCAACCTGTAATATATAAGAGGCACAGGCAGGGATCTGACTCTTTTTCTTTTCCGAAGTTCCGGCAGATGGAGAATAGTCACCGTTTTTACGCAACAAGGCTATGAAAAATCCCTCCCCTCTCTCTTCTCCGGGGAGGAACCTGCGTTGCTCAATGAGTTCGGCACCGAGCTCCGATACTATCCAAGCCACATTTTCATCATTTTCGAGAGTATTGAACGTACAGGTGGAATAGATGAAAAAACCGCCCTCGCGAAGAGCAGGCCAGATATCCGAAACTATTCTTCTCTGCCTGGAGGCACAGAGACGGACATTATCCAGAGACCACTCACTCACAGCATCAGAGTCCTTGCGGAACATTCCCTCTCCCGAACAGGGAGCATCCACCACGACAATATCAAAAAACGCATCCAGAAAGGAAAAATCCGCGGGATCGTTGTTTGAAACCACGACGTTCGGATATCCCCATTTTGCCACATTCTCAGCCAGAATTGAAGCTCTGCTGCGAATCACTTCATTTGAAAGCAAAATATCGTTGAGATCGATAATCGAGAGAATATGGGTACTCTTGCCTCCGGGGGCTGCACACAGATCGAGAATACGAAGTCCCGGTCTACCGGCCAACAACTGTGTCATCGCCCGTTTAAGCAGCACACCGGCGTACATTGAAGAAGCCTCCTGAACATAATAATATCCGGCGTGAAACAGGGGATCCAATGTAAATGAAGGTCTTTTTTTGAGATATAATCCTTCCGGACACCACGGTACAATACCGTCAACATCGTCGGAAAAATGCTCTGCAAGTTTTTCGGCACTTATTTTTGCGGGATTTGCACGGACTGAGAGTGAAGGTTCACCGGCAAGAGCGGAGATGAGACGACGGACGCGTTCCTCTCCGAAATATATTTCGAGGCTATGGATAAAATCAACGGGGAACATCGAAAGAGGAGAATCCCTCCGGCATTTCACCGCTTGCAGCTTTTGCTATGCCGTCTGTGAGTTTGTCAACAAGATCCCGGAGCCTGCTTCCGATAAACATTTTCATCATAGTGTTGAGCTCTGCACGGAGCTCAATATGGAAGTAGGTGCGGTTGTCGTCCATGGGATCCATTATCATAGAGAAAAGAAAGGGAAATGGGACCTGCCCGTCCTGCTCGAAATCTATTCTCGAAAAAGGAGTCCTTCGGTGGACCCTCATTCCTATTTCAAAACCCTGCACCTTTGCCAAAATACTATCGGCATCGGCAGTCACCATCTCCTTTTTGTCTTCCGGAATGGCAGCCACAAAGTTGCGTAGATCGGAAAAAGCAGTATAGATCGAATAGGACGGCCTATCGATTATTACTGTTTTGCCACAAATTTCTTCCATAATACTATCTTCCCCAGGTATCGGGCTTGAATCTCCACTCAGCAAGCACCTCGAGATCTTCCTTCTTGATGTAACCCGATGCAACCGCCTCTTCGAGGAGTGCATCATAATTGGAGAGGGTATGCAATATCACATTTGCATCTTCAAACGCCTCGCGCGTCCGGTGGAAATTATATGAGAATATGGCTACAATGCCCTCGACAAATCCACCCTCTTTTGCAATGCATTCCGCAGCTGAAAGCGAACTCATACCGGTGGAGATAAGATCTTCAACGACAACCACATTGGCGCCTTTGGGAAGGTCTCCCTCGATGCGGGCTCCGGTACCGTGGTCCTTGGCCTTGGGTCTGATATAGATGAAGGGCAACCCTAAAGCATGCGCTACCAGAGCGCCGTATGCAATGGCACCCGTTGCCACGCCGGCAATAATATCCACGTCACTGAAATGCTCTTTAATGACCTCTACCAAATATCCGCATATCTCGGTACGTCTTTCCGGATAGGAGAGAATCTTGCGATTGTCACAATAAATGGGTGATTTCCAACCTGATGCCCAAGTAAAAGGCTCATCGGGCCTCAACTGTACCGCCTTAATTTCGAGTAGGTGGCGGGCAACTATTTTTTCAATATTTTCAATCATAATCTATTTTGGATTATCTTTGCAAAGGTAATAATATTATTCGTTAAAACGATGTATCGTATCCATTTTGAAAGCCGTAATATTACAGTATGCTCTTCGATCTCTGATGCTGAGGACGATACCTGTGCTCTTGTGCTCAGTGTCGGAGAAAAAGCGCAGCTAGAAGATATACCTCTGATGTTTGAGAAATCGCCGCTTATGCCCTCTCTCTACATACCCACCTCTGACAGAGAACGCGTTTGCAGCGAACTATGCTCGAAGTACCGTGTTGTCGAGGCAGCCGGAGGGGTGGTACGCGACAGTTCGGGACGAATACTGATGATATTTCGCGGAGGCAAATGGGACCTTCCAAAGGGAAAATTGGAACCCGGAGAGAGCCGTCAGGAGTGCGCTCTGCGCGAAGTAGCCGAGGAGACCGGCATCCATCAACTTACCATCGGCAATCTTATATGCGTGACTCACCACACCTACACCAGAGGAGGCGAGCGCCTGCTCAAGCACACCTGGTGGTATGATATGAAATACGAAGGCATCTTATCCCCCTCCCCCATACCCCAGACCGAAGAAGATATTTCAATGGCCGAATGGGTAGCCGTGCAGGATATTCCTGCAAAATTATCGGGCAGTTATACCTCCATCAGAGAGGTATTCCGTCAGGCGGGAATTATCTGAGATCGGTGATTATTACATCTTCGGGCAAAGAATCCATCTCCAGAATGAAATGAGACTCTTCCCAGGGTGTCTCTCGACGTGATATCGAGTTCACCAGTACGGTATATACATATCCGTTAGCACCAATATGCACTATCTTAAAACTGCCATCCTTCTTTTGCTCGATGCTGGTGGATGCAAGCAACGATAAGGGATTCTCCAGAGGGTCTGAAGAGGAATAATCGGCGCTGCATATTACCAGTTCCTCACTCTTGGGGCTATAAAGCCACCTGGTGATACCGTCGGATATGATGGTGAGCATATCGCTGGTAAGGCGATAACTCATCTTCTGAATATCGAGAGTACCCTGCTGCTCCATCAGCAGACGACCGTCTGAAGAGTTGGCGGTCAATTCATATTGAAGCGACACACTGCCCATTTGAGAAATTTTATCCATGAGCAGACTGCTTCCCTGCCCCCACATGGCGCAGGAAATAAATAGAAGCGATAATGAAAGAATGATTCGTCTCATACCTTTATCCAATACAAACATCGTGCTAAATTCGGTCAAGAGTCTCGAGAATAATATCCAGAGTTGCAAGATCCGACACCAGAACATCTCTGGCCTTGCTGCCGCCGAAGGGTCCGACTATACCCGCAGCCTCGAGTTGGTCAATGATGCGTCCAGCACGGGCATATCCTATCTCGAGCTTACGCTGGATGAGTGAAGTGGAGCCTTGCTGAGACATCACCACTATCTTTGCGGCATCCTCAAACAGGGCATCGCGATTTTTGAGATTAACCCCATAGTCGTTTGCTGAGGAGGAATCCTCTTCGTCCGATACTTCGGGAAGATAGAATTCGTGATCATATCCATCCTGAGAACTGATCTCTCTTGTAACGGCAAGTATCTCGTGAGCATCTATAAAGGCACACTGTACGCGAACGATATCCTCACCCGGATACATCACCAGCATATCTCCTCTGCCGATGAGGCGGTTGGCGCCGGTTGTATCGAGAATGGTCCTCGAGTCGATGGATGCATTGACCTTATAGGCTATCCTCGAGTTGAAATTGGCTTTGATGGTACCGGTAATGATATCCGTAGTGGGCCTTTGGGTGGCAATCACCAGGTGAATACCCACCGCCCGAGCCTGCTGTGCAAGACGTGCAATGGGCTCCTCTATCTCTTTGCCGGCTGTAACGAGCAGGTCGGCAAACTCATCTATCACAACCACGATATAGGGTAAGAATTTATGTCCTTTTTGCGGGTTGAGACGTCGGTTGAGAAACTTTTTATTGTAATCCCTGATATGGCGTAAATCTGCCATTTTGAGCAGATCATAACGATCTTCCATCTCGATGCAGAGCGACTTGAGAGTGTTTACCACCTTGCGTGTATCCGTTATTATGGCCTCCGATTCGTCGGAAATCTTGGCCAGGAAATGTTTGTCGAGTTTGGAGTAAAGCGACAATTCCACTTTTTTGGGGTCCACCATTACAAACTTGAGCTCTGCCGGATGTTTGGTATAGAGAAGCGAAGTGATGATACAGTTGAGTCCGACGGATTTTCCCATACCGGTGGCACCGGCAATAAGCAGGTGCGGCATTTTTGCAAGGTCGAGGAAAAAGGGCTCATTGGTAACTGTAATACCCATCGCCAGCGGGAGCTCCATATTGGTATTCTGAAACTTGGGGTCGTTGAGAATGGACTTTAGCGGTACGATGGAGGGATTTTCATTGGCAACTTCGATGCCCACCGAGTCGATAAGGGTGACTACACGCACACCTTTTGCCCCGAGAGAGAGCGCAATATCCTCTTCACGGCTACGTACCTGGGATATCTTCATACCGTCTGCCAGATGTATCTTGTAGAGCGTAACCGTAGGGCCCATTTTTGCAGTAATGGCAACCACTTTAATCTTGTAGTGGCCGAGCACCGTCACAATCTTGGTTTTGTTCTTCTCGAGTTCCTCCATTGAGACGGTATGCCATTTATCCCTGTAGTCGTCCAATAGTGAGAGTGAAGGATGACGGTAGTCGGGCAAGTCAAGTCTGGGGTCGAAAAGACGGGATTTCTCCTCCTCGGTCAGATTTTTTATAAAATCGTGCTCCGAACCCTCTATCTTGATAATTACATCGTCGGGATTGTCACTCGCAGCCGGAATTTCAGGCTCGACGGTATCCTCGGGGAGGAAATCGGATTTAATCGGACCCTCTCCGGTTATGACAGGTGGCAATTCCCGCTCTTCCGAATCAGTAGCGGGGTCATCATCGAGAGCCTCTTCCTCCTCTTCCGCACTCTCCGCACTCTCCGGATCCTCAATAACAACGGGAACCTTCTTCCTGCGGGGTCGGTTCGCCACAGCCCACATCAGGTCATCAAAACGCAATGCCACCTTCTTGCTGAGCATAACCAGCCAGAGCAGCAGCAATATCATCAGCACACAACCGGTTCCGATATTGCCGAGCATCGAGATAAGCCAGGAAACGGCATGTCGGCCATAAGAGCCGCCAAGACCGTTGCCCAGAAAGAACTCATATTTGGTAAAACCCGATATATAGGCCAAAATAAGCGAAATGACGACCGCTCCAATGAGCGATACCATGAAGAGACGCAGCAGATTGACCTTACGAAGTCTGAAACAGGCGACCGACACGGCTCCGAAAAAGAAAGGTATTGCAAAGGCTCCCAAACCGAATAACTTGGAGATCAGGAAATCAGCCCATACCAGACCCAATCTGCCTCCTGAATTGGAGGCCTCTTCGACAGCACCGGAGAGCACCTGGGGGTCGCGCACCAAACTCTGATCTGAGGTCCAGGTAAATATATAGGAGACAAGCGCCACCACGGTAAAGATGGTAATCGCAAGGAAAATAAAACCGAGCAATATTCTCAACACACGGGCATCCGCACCGGAGAGCCAAGGTTCGCGGGGCTCTTTCGCTACTTTGCTTTTGCGGTTTTTTTGGTTTTTGGCTGATTTGGACTCTCTCATGGCTTACTCGGGAGATCAGTTTTTCTTTTTCTTCTTGTTCCTCGATTTTTTGCCGAATCCGGACTTTGAGGTACCGGAAGCCATCACACCGGGACGATTGAATGTGGCATCGCTCGAGAGGGTGCTCAACTGAAGTCCTTCCGGTACTTTCAGACGACCCTCTGAGAGTTTCTCCATATCGCTGAAGATGGTTTCGTCCGCGACGGAATCTTTATTCCAGATGAGATACTGCTGTCTCATATAGTGTCCGAGAGTGCAGATCATCTCTGTCTTGTCCTCGTCATCCTCCCGTGCAGCAATCAGGTTGATCATATTTTCGATATTGCGGCCGTAACAGGATGCCTTCATGGGCTTCTCCTCGAGGTGTATCTTCTCCGGACGACTGAAGAATTCCTTTTTATCAGGCATCGGATAGGGAGAATCCACATCTATGTCGAAATCCGCAATAATATACATATGGTCCCAGAGTTTCTGTTTATAATCCGGAAAATCTTTCATCTGGGGATTGAGTATTGCCATTATCTGAATGACGGCCCGTATCTGTTCGTTGCGTTTTTCACGATCGGGAATTTTCTTAACCTGCTCTATCATCTGCTGAACGTGCCTTCCATACTCGGGCAGGTGAAGTATGTCTCTTTGAGTATTATAATCCATAAAACTTTTTTTAAAGTATTAACTTACAAATATAGTGATTTTTAGGAAATAATGGTCTATTTCACTACAGTTCGTCCATTGCAACATACAAAAACGATACCCGAATTGTGGTTCAATCCTACTAACAAAGCCCACCATTTGCATTTTGTGGAAAGTGGTGCTACTTTTGTAATGCAAATTGCATTAGAATATTAAATCAAAATCATCATGGGAAAAACTCTTGTTACCGGAGCAATGGGACAACTTGGGAGCGAGTTGAGGGAGATCGCCGGCAATGACCGGAAGTGGATATTTACCGACATTCTGCCGGAAAAAGGAGTTTTGCAATTGGATATCTGCGACGAGGGACGCGTGAGAGAGTTTATGGAGGAGCACGATGTGGATCTGATAATAAATTGCGCAGCCTATACAAATGTGGACAAGGCCGAGAGCGATAAGGAACTCAGCGCCCGACTCAATGCCGAAGGGCCTAAAGTCCTCGCGCGGTGCGTTCGCGAGCGAGATGCAGCGCTTGTGCATATCTCCACCGATTACGTATTTGACGGAAAGCGCAAAAGAGGCGCTTATCGCGAAAGTGACCCCTGCCGTCCGCAGAGCGTTTATGGAGCCACCAAGCGTCAGGGAGAACTCGCCATACGCAGAAGCCGTTGCCGAGGGGTAATCATCCGCACCGCCTGGCTCTACTCCACCTATGGAAATAATTTTGTCAAGACAATGATTCGTCTGGGCAGCGAAAAGAGTGAAATCGGAGTGGTGGCAGATCAGATAGGCACGCCCACCTATGCTCGTGAGCTGGCCAAAGCAATTCTGACCATAATACCTCAAATTGGGGAGCACCGAGGTGAAATTTACCATTACACCGACGAAGGCAGTTGCTCATGGTTTGATTTTGCAGCACTGATAATGATCTATTGCGGTCTCGATTGCAAGGTCAATCCGCTGACTACGGAAGAATATCCTACAGCAGCACGCAGGCCGGCATATTCACTGCTCGATAAGAGCAAAATAAGGGAAGAATTCGGAGTGGAAACCCCTTGGTGGAGCATTTCGCTCAAAGAATGTCTGCTGAAGATGGGAAGGCCGGTGCCTCGGCATCTCTAGCCGAGAGAATTACCTCTTTCGGATCGATGCCCCAGTCGATGGCCAACACGGGATCATTCCACCTGTAAGTACCCTCCATTTCCGGTGCATAGTAATTATCACACTTATACTGAAATATGGTGTTGTCCTCCAACACCAAATATCCATGTGCAAATCCTCGCGGGATAAAGAACATTCGTTTGTTTTCTGCGCTGAGTTCCACCGAAACATATTTGCCGTATGTGGGGGATTCGGGACGAATATCAACTGCTACGTCGAGCACACGGCCCTGCACTACTCTGATAAGCTTTGCCTGTGCCGCCTCTCCCTTCTGGAAATGGAGTGCGCGTATCACCCCACGCTCTGCGGAGAAGGACTCATTGTCCTGAACAAAATTGATTTTTTGCACATTTGCCTCAAACTCCCTCAGGGAAAATGATTCGAAAAAATAACCCCTGTGGTCGTAAAATACTTTCGGTTCAATAATCACAGGACCCTCTATGGCCGTTTTGATAAAATTCATTTCGCAATATTTTTACAAAAATAATAAAATAGTTTGGAGTAACTTGTTCATCGTTTGTTTTCTCGTTTCAAAAAAACTTTCTAACTTTAGGTGTCAATTCACAACCTCATTGATTATCAACGACAAAGAATTCAAATCCACGAAATGACACGCTGTTTAACACCGACTGCTTAATCCGACAGCCATGAGACCCAAACTATTCATTATTGCAATGCTCGCCCTGACTCTGTCGAGCTGTACCCGCGACATACTTCCGGAACCTCCCAAGCAGGAGGGAAATATCGTTACCATCAGTGCCACGATCCCGCCGGAAACCCGCGTGGCATACACCAACACCTACACTCCCGGTAGCGGTGGCACACTCGCCTGGCAGGCCAACGACCAGATCATTCTGGCAGGATACAACGGTGATACTTATATTGGAAGCTCTCTCTTTACTTTCGTCACCGGAAGTACTGACCAATTTTCCGGAACGTTGATGGATGGCGCTACCCCCACCACAGTTTATAAGGCCTATTACAACTCCGCGGGTGCCATTACACTGGATGATGACGGCAAAATCTATCTTCCCGCTGACTTTTGGCAACAGACACAAAACGGAACCAACTCAACCGCACATATCGGCAAAAAAATTCTCTTGAGCGACACGGAGGCTAATCTCATAAGTCAGCGCTTCGACTTGACCGCCAACAGCAGCATAATCAGAGTTAACCTCGAAAACTTGCAGACAGCTATTCATAGTGTAAAGAAAGTGATTTGGACGGTTGAGACCACAACGGGAGGAACACGATCGGCAATTCTCAATGTAAGCGGAGTCATCAAACCTACAATCCCCGGACAGCCATTCTACATGAACGCGTACCTCGCTTTTGATCCTACCGTGATGAATATTGCAGCGGGCGGAAAGGTGAAAGTAACGGTGATTGGTACTAATGGGTCTATCGAGTGGAGTAAGACTGTTGCAGCAGGTATGAACTACGTAGCGGGAAATCGCTACACCGGTACCGTAAGCAGTTGGGCAACTGCTCAGGCTGCATTCCGTTTTACAATTGATATAACTGACCCAACTCAGCCATACGAGATATGGCAACATTCCGCTCCCTCCACCTGCCCTGCCAATCTGACGATTAACTGGGGAGATGGGGCCTCCCAAACCATCAATAAATACGCCTCGCTTCCGAACGAGACCATCGCTTCGCATCCTTACGCCGGCGCAGGCACTTATACCATCACCATTTACTCCGACCAGCCCGACCCCTCCAATGTCCAGATGCCGCAAATCAAATTTAACAGGACTAATTACAAAAACCAGTTACTGACGGCAGTTGTTACACCATTCCTTAATATGGGAGCACAAAATTTCGATGACTGTTTTAACAACTGCGTTCAGTTAGCTACTATTCCGACGGACTTGTTCAGGTACAATACGCAAGCAACGAGTTTTGAAGGATGCTTCAGTTTCTGTTCTCAATTAACCTCTATACCGGCGGACCTATTTAAGTACAACACGCAAGCAACGAGTTTTGAAGGATGCTTCAAATTTTGCCCCACATTAACTTCTATCCCGAGTAACCTGTTCAAGAATAATGTGCAAGCAAATAGTTTCTCTAATTGCTTTAAAAACTGCAAAGGATTAACCGCCATTCCGGCAGATCTGTTCAAATACAATGCACTCGTAAATGATTTCAACAGTTGCTTCCAAAATTGCAATTTAATAAGCGATATTCCGGCAAACCTCTTCAGCAACAATCAAGCAGCGACTAGTTTTAGTTATTGCTTCGCAGGATGCACCGCCTTAACCTCCATCCCGACAGACCTATTCAAGAACAATACAAATGCAACGAATTTCTATATGTGCTTTGGTGTATGCACCGGATTAAATTCTATTCCGGCAGATTTGTTCCGGCACAATACGCAAGCAACATATTTCAGCAATTGCTTTACTGAATGCACCGGATTAATTTCTATTCCGGCAGATTTGTTCCGGTACAATACGCAAGCAACAGATTTCAGCTACTGCTTCTCCGGCTGCATAAAATTGCAATTAATACCGGAGATTTTTCCTAACCCGGCTACAAACGCCGACTTTTTTGCAGGCAGAAATATGAATTTCCATAGTTTCTTTACAAATGTAGGCACGGCTGCAACGGCACAGGGTACCGCCCCCGAGTTATGGAGTTTTAATTACGGCGCCGGCGTGACAACTACCGATTGTTTCACAGGAGCCAATGTAAGCAATGCCGGAAATATTCCCAACAATTGGAAATAGATTTACGGGTTGCTAAGTGTTGCGGGATACGTGTTACGCGGTACGCGGTGGAGTTCTGAGTCCCGGGTTCCGAGTTCTGATCTCCGAGTATTTAGAGTGTTTCTCTCACTATATCGGCCAATTTTGAAATCAAATAAAAGGGTAGATTGATCAGCCTAAAACTCTTTCCTGCATTGGTTTTAACATCATCAACCCCATATTTGCCCGACCAAATTCTCACAGCAACATTATGGTTGGTTTCATCCATAAATTGATGAATTGATTTGAGATGGGCGTTATGTCCGCTTTTCACCTCTACCGGAATAATCAATCCATCCTGAATCCAAATAAAATCAACTTCAGCTGTACTGCCACGTTTGTTGCGCCGCCAATAATTTCGTCTGAAACCTACGTCATTTGAGAGTGCTTTCAATTCCTGAGCAGCAATTTGCTCGGCAGCGGCACCACGCCACGTATCCATCAAATCTTTTTGCAGCAGATACTCTCGTTGAATACCGGCAGCGTAGTTCACCAGACCGGCATCAAGCCAAAAAAGTTTAGGTGTTTTTTTCAGGTCGGAAGTCGCAGGCATTATTGTATTTGTCGTAGGATAGACTAATTCCAATAACATCGCTTTACTTAGTGTGCGAAATGCTTCGCCTGTTTCACGGGCTTTGTATGGAGATTCGGCAAAACCACCAAAAGTAATGGTTTGCCCTGAAAAAGCCCATCCTTCTTCTAATATATAACGGAGAACAGCAGCTTGCGTATTGGTTTCGGCATACTTTTCAACATCATTTTTATATGCGTTCAATAGCTCGTTATAAGTTTTGCCAAGGGAGACAATATCTCGGTCAGCAGCGTAACGAGCAACCACTTCCGGCATTCCGCCGATAAGGGCATAGCGCTCAAAATGCTCTATTAGCGGTTGATGAAATATATTCACACTCTCTTTCTCATTAATCACTTGTAAAAGTCCGTTCTCATTTAGGGCAACCAAATATTCGGAGAAAGAGCAAGGATGAAGGGCCATATATTCCACTCGTCCCACAGGTAATGAAATATGCTTGTCGAGCATTGTCTCCAAAAGTGATCCCGCAGCGATGATGTAAATCTCGGGAGTTTCTTCATAGAAGTACCGCAATAATGAGACGGTGTGTGGTGAGTTTTGAATCTCATCTATAAACAGCAGAGTGCGTCCCTCTTTTTGTGTTTTATTGGCATAAAGAAAAAGCAGCGGAATCAATTTTTTCACTTCATCCACACTCTCCATAAGATTTTTAGCGGCAGACTTTTCGAGATTAATCGAAATGAAATTTTCAAAGTTTTCCGCAAATTGATTTACTACGGTTGTCTTTCCTACCTGCCTTGCACCACGTAGAATCAGTGGTTTGCGATAGGGATTTTCTGCCCATTTATGCAGTTTAGTTTCTATGTTTCGCTTAAACATTGAATAATAATTTGATTTTCAAGTGCAAATATAAGTAAAATGTTTCATTGCATAGGTAAAATCATGCAATTTTTGTTTCATTGCATAGGTAAAATTACGCTATTTTTGTATCATTGCATAGGTAATTGGGTGTGTTTTTTGTTTACCCCGCACCTTACTCACATCTTAATGCTTCTATGGGATCAAGGCGAGAGGCGCGACGGGCCGGCAGATAGCCGGAAAGGATACTGACCACCATACATATCAGCACAGACAGCCCAAGCCAACGCCAGGGGAGCGTAAAGGCACAACCTAACATCAGTGCCACCAGGTTGCCGAAAAGCAACCCCAGAAGCAGGCCTGCGGCACATCCAATCTGTCCTATCAACATAGCTTCGGTCAGAAACTGCATCGCTATGGTACGTGGTTTGGCCCCAAGAGCTTTGCGTATGCCTATCTCGCAGGTACGCTCCTTGACCGAAACCAGCAGTATGTTCATAAGCCCCACCGAGGCTCCGAGCAAAGTAATCAATCCTATGACCAGAGCCGCTATGGAGAGTTTGCCCTTGAGGGAATCCAACTCCCTTATTATCGAGTCGCTACGGCTGATTGCAAAATTTGCCTCATCCTGCGGACGAAGCCCCCTGATGAGTTTCATAACCACTACAGCTCTCTCCCAGGCCTCTTCAAAGGCTGACTTCTCTCCTACCGACATTATATCCAGCGAATAGCGTGCATCGGAAACGAGGAAACGCGTACGTGCAGTTCCCAACGGCACCAATACCGTATTGTCCGTACCGATACCGAAAAGCGACCCCTCTCTCTCCATCACACCCGTCACCGAATACTCCACGGCACCCAACCTTAAAGTCTCACCGAGAGGGTTACGACCGCTGAAAAGTTGTCGTGCAATATTGTCCCCTATGATGCAAAGGTCACTTGAACCCTCAATCTCACGACTGCTGAAATTGCGTCCTGCGGCCAGTGAAGCAAGTCCAAGGTGCAGACGATGCTCATCAGTAGCCATCACGGTAACTGTGGGGTCGCTGCTGATACCACCGGCCGAGACCTGTTGCATCGGCAGCGAAGAAGTGATGCTGACCACCGCTTTAGAGTCATATCTCCGTACGAATTCCTGCGCGTCAGCCAGGGAAATGGCGCGCGCAGCCCTGTCACCCTCCTCTTCGAGGGAGGAAATGGTGAAACAGTGAGCACCCATTCGGCCGAAGCTCCTCTCCACGGTACGTGAAAGGCCTTCAATGGCAGTTTGAATGGAGACCAGCGAGGTGATACCGATGGCAATAATAAGTATGGTGAGTGTGGAACGCAATCTGTTGTCCAGGAGGGAGTCGATTGCCATATTGAAAAATCCCTTCATCCTCAAGCTTTTTCTTTTTCAATTATGTTCCAAAAGTAGGAAAATAATTTAGATTAAGTTAACTTTGCCGCGCAAAATTGCATTTAAAATGGAAAACAGAAAGACAGAAAAAAGCCGCACAGACGGCAGAAATAAAACATATGGTGCCAAACCTGCGCGAAAGAGCACACGCCCGGCAGGACATCCTAAAAAAGAGGATGACGAACAGTCCCATTATAGAGATGGGGATAAACCCATAAGAAAGAGCAAACCGGCTGCCAAAGAGAAAGGTACCGGAAGTTCAAAACATGACCGGCACGACAAGTATGAGAGTCGTGACAGGTATGAGAGGTATGAAAAAAGCGATAGACGTGATAAGTACGAAAGACACGACAAACGTGACAAATACGGAAAGACTGACAGGTATGAGGGATACGAAAGGCATGACAGGTACGACAGACGCGAGAAAAGTGGCAAGCACGACAAGTACGACAAGCGTCATAGAGCAGACAGGCATGAAAAATATGACAGGCCTAAGAGAACCGAAAGGATAAACAGAGATGAACACCCCGAACAGAGCGATACTGTACGCCTCAACAAATTCATAGCAAACTCAGGCATCTGCTCCAGAAGGGAAGCCGACGAGTACATCAAAACTGGTCTTGTAACCGTAAACGGCGAAATCGTCACTGAACTCGGCACCAAAGTAAAGCCAGATGATGATATCCGTTTCAACGGCCAACGTCTCAAAGGAGAAAAAAAGGTCTATCTTCTGATGAACAAGCCCAAGGATTATGTAACCACTATGAGCGACCCGCATGCAAAAAAATGCGTTATCGATCTCATTTCACCTGAAAAATGCAAAGAACGTGTGGTACCTGTGGGACGGCTCGATAAAGCCACCACCGGCGTATTGCTTTTTACCAATGATGGCGATTTGGCGGCACGCCTCACCCATCCTTCTCACATGGTAAAGAAGATATACCACGTCTTCCTCGACAAAAATCTCAAAAAACCCGATTTTGATGCACTGATTAAGGGAATTACGCTCGAAGATGGGGAAATACACGCAGATTCCCTCTCTTATGTGGACGATGATATGTCGCAGGTGGGCATTGAGATACATTCCGGCCGCAACCGCATTGTGCGCAGAATGTTTGAACATCTCGGCTACAAGGTAAACAAACTTGACAGGGTCTATTTCGCCGGCCTCACTAAAAAGAAACTCCGCAGAGGAGCATGGAGATTTTTGACGGAAGAAGAAATTACATACCTGAAAATGGGTAACTTTGATTGACATGGCATTGGCTGTCACCCGTTAGCCGTCAGCTGTCAAGAGCCAACAACAAAAACAGACACTTATGCATAAATCCGGATTTGTCAATATCATAGGTAACCCAAACGTGGGCAAGTCCACACTTATGAATGCCCTTGTGGGAGAGAAACTTTCCATTGTGACTGCCAAGGCGCAGACTACCCGTCACCGCATCATGGGAATTGTCAACGGAGATAATTGGCAGATAGTCTATTCCGACACTCCCGGCATTCTCAAGCCCCACTACAAGCTCCAGGAGAGCATGATGGAGTTTGTGGACGTTGCCATCGGAGATGCCGACATCATTCTTTATGTCACGGATGTCGTAGAAAAGAAGGACAAGAATGTCGCTTACATCGAAAAACTCAACCGGCTCGAATGTCCGGTGATAGTCGTCCTCAACAAAATAGACCTGAGCACCCAGGAAAAGGTAATGGAGATAATGGCTCAATGGAGAGAACTTCTTCCCAATGCTGAAATCATTCCCGTATCCGCTACCGAAAAATTCAACCTTGAGAAATTGTTTGACTCCATTCTCTCCCATCTTCCGGTAAGCCCGCCCTGGTATGATAAAGAGACATTTACCGATAAAAGCATGAGGTTTTTTGCATCGGAAATAATAAGAGAAAAAATTTTGCTAAATTACTCCCAGGAAATCCCCTACTGCACGGAAGTGGTAATAGAGGAATTTAAGGAAGGGAAAGAGAGATATGACATCAGTGCTGTAATCAACGTTATGCGCAATTCTCAGAAAGGGATAATAATCGGCAACAAAGGGGCAGCCCTTAAGAAGACAGGTACCCAGGCTCGTCTCGACATGGAGGATTTTTTTCAGAAAAAAGTCTTTCTGCAGCTCTTCGTCAAGGTGGAACCCGATTGGAGGGAAAACAGACGAAAACTGCGCGACTTTGGATATATTCATGACTGACACAATAATTGAGATACCCTATATATGGCAAAAAAAACAGACGACTTTGTAGAAGAGGAGGATATTCTGATTGAAGATGATTTTTCCGACGAGGAATCCGATCAGGAGATCATTGTAGAAGAGGATGATGATGCTGTGGAAGACCACAGATATGATAAGGTTATGGCCGGTGGAGAGAGTAAGTATAAACTCTCCGGAATGTACCGTGAATGGTTTCTGGATTATGCTTCTTATGTGATTCTCGACAGAGCCGTTCCCCATATTGATGACGGACTAAAGCCCGTGCAACGCCGCATTCTCCATGCCATGAAGAAGAGCGATGACGGCCGTTTCCATAAGGTGGCGGGCATCGTAGGCGACACCATGAAACTCCATCCTCACGGAGATGCCTCCATTAAGGATGCGCTGGTACAGCTTGGACAGAAAAATTATTTGATCTCCACTCAAGGCAACTGGGGCAATATTTATACGGGAGACCCCGCTGCCGCAATGAGATATATAGAAGCAAGACTGAGCAAATTTGCCCTTGAGGTGGCATTCAACCCTAAAATCACCGAGTACATCCCCTCGTATGACGGCACAAATGAAGAGCCGGTCGCCCTCCCGATGAAGTTTCCGTTGCTGCTGGCACAAGGTACGGAAGGCATTGCCGTTGGACTTGCAGTCAAAATATTGCCGCACAATTTCAACGAATTGATTGATGCCTCCATAAGTGCACTGAAAGGTGAGGATTTCGAGATATTTCCAGATTTCCAGACCGGAGGTTTGGCGGATTGCTCAAAATACAACAGGGGCATGAGGGGCGGCAGAGTCAAAGTCCGCGCAAAAATTGTAAAGGTGGACAGAAGAACTCTCTCCATCACCGAACTGCCATTCGGACAGACCACCGACTCTCTGATAGACTCCATAATCAAGGCTAACGAAAGAGGTAAAATCAAGATCCGCAAGGTTGACGATATGTCTGCCGACAACGTGGATATCAACATTCAGCTGCAAAGTGACATCTCTCCCGACAAGACGATAGATGCCCTCTACGCCTTCACCAACTGCGAGGTCTCCGTCTCCCCCAACGCCTGTGTAATCCACGACCGCAAACCCCACTTCATGGGAGTGGACGAGATACTTCGGTACAACGCTTTGCACACCCGCGACCTTTTCCAACAAGAGTTGCAGATCCAGCTCGAAGAACTCGAAAACGACTGGCACTTCTCCTCTTTGGAAAAGATCTTCTTCGAAAAGAAAGTCTTCCGAATCCTGGAGAACGATGCTGCCACCTGGGAGCAACAGCTCGCCGATGTGGAAGCCGGGATGAAAGTCTATCAGCACCTCCTTAGGAGGGAAATAACCGGCGCGGATATCGACAAACTTGTGGAGAAACCTGTCAGAAAAATCTCCCGCTTCGACATAAAGGCTGCCGAAGAGAGGATTCTCGGTATCGAAACCAACATCGAAGAGGTGAAAAACCATCTGAAACACCTCACCGAGTACACCATAATGTACTTCAGGCAGCTAAAGAAGAAATACGGCAAAGATTATCCCCGCCGTACCGAACTTATCACCTTCGAGACGATACAGGCGGAAAAAGTCGTGGTATCCAACGCAAAACTCTACGCCAACAAAGCGGAGGGCTTTATCGGCATTGACCAGAAAAAGGTGGAGGATTCCGAATATATCTGCGATTGCTCGGACATTGCGGAGATCATAGTATTTCTCAAAAACGGCACCTATCTGGTGACCAAAGTGAGTGATAAGGCATTTGTGGGCAAGGAGATAATCCATGCCGCTGTATTTAACCGAAAGGACGAAAGGACGATCTATAATGCCATCTACCGTGATGGCAAGCGAGGTACCTATTATGCGAAAAGATTCTCCGTCACGAGCATTACCCGCGACAAAGAATACGACCTTACACAGGGCAAAGAGGGATCAAATGTGGTCTGGTTTACTGCCAACCCCAATGGTGAAGCGGAGACTGTCAGAATCTACTATCGCCCCAGACCCAAACTCAAAAAACTCTCCGAAGACTATGACTTCTCGCAACTTGCCATTAAAGGGCGAGGTTCAAGAGGCAATATCGTAACCAAAAACAACACAATTCACCGTATCGCTATAAAATCCAAAGGTGTTTCGACCCTTGGCGGCAAGGAAATCTGGTTTGATACCGATGTACAGCGCCTCAATGATGCCGGACGGGGTCTTTTCCTCGGAGAATTTTTCCAGGATGAAAGTATCCTGGTAATCTGTAAGGACGGCACGTTCTACACTACATCCTACGACCTAAGCAACCGTTACCAGGGCGATATTCTGACCATCTGCAAATTTGACGAAGAGAAGACCTACTCAGTCCTCTATTATGACAAAGCTGCCAGTTGTCCTTATATCAAACGCTTCAGTTTTGAACTGAATGCCAACGTGCCCGCCTCTTTCATTTCGGAAGCAAAAGGCTCTCATCTGCTGGAAATCAGCGAAGATCCTTGGCCTCAGATGGAAATTACCTTTACGGGCAAAAATGCCAACCGTCAACCGGAACTGGTGGATGTTGAAGAATTTATCGGTAAGAAAAGTTACAAAGCCAAGGGGAAGAAGGTCTCTCCTTACAATGTGCTGGAGGTCCGTTTTGTCGAGCCCTTGGACAAATCAGATGCTGAAGAAGTCGAAATGAATGAGGATATGGATGTTGGCGAAAGCAGCGAAATGGCGGATAACGGCAGGAAAGGTGGAGATGATAACGGCAGCAAGGAGAGGGACGATAGTAAGAGGAAAGAGGACGATGTGCCGACAACACCGGTAAAAGAAAAATCCAAACCTGAACCGGTTGTCGTAGATCAAACTCCACGCGAACTGACGCTGTTTTGACAGACTTTGACACAATGTGGAAGAAGATTCTGATAATAGTTTTGTGCCTTTGCGGTGCGGTATTGCTTTTTGTGCTCGATCCGGAGAGCAATATTTTTCCAAAATGCCTTTTTTATTCACTTACCGGCTATTCCTGCCCGGGATGTGGAACTTTGAGGGCACTCCACGATCTTCTCCATTTGGACATAGCAGGAGCATTTCGTCACAATGCTTTCCTTGTATGCTCACTGCCTCTAGTAGCGCTGCTGATGATTCTTGAACGGCGCAAGGAGACAAATACAAGGATCCGCACTCTTTTCAACTCTCCTGTTTTCATATTGTTCTTAATATCCCTGGTCTTGGGCTGGTGGATTCTACGCAATGTTTTCCATATCTGATATATATATTTCTTATACTAACGCAACGAAATCGTTATTTTTTGCATCTATATTATAGTGGTTTTAGAATAATTATTATGAAACGCATATCCCAATTTATTTTTGCAATACTCCTCTCCCTTTGTGCCGTAGGATTGACTTCATGCGATTGGTTTAATGATACCCATACTATAATAGAGATCATCGGCGGAGAAAACTGGATGGGCTCTACGACCGTGACTCTCGTAAGCGACGAGACGACAGGCTTGACTAAACTGGTTACATTTACAGAGGCCGGCACTCAGTGCAGGGTTATGACGGGAATATATGGTCTCAGCGTCATTGATACCGAGTTACTGAATGTCAAAAAGGAGGATGATACGATCCTCCTGACACATATGGATAGCGGGAAAACGCTTTATACCTGTATATGTAACAAGGACAATGAGGGCAAAGTCGAAACTATGACGATGAACTGGTCAATTCACACGGACTACGAACGCATGATTAGAGATAACCCCCTCACTGTTACACTTAAAAGATCTGAATAGACCTCCCCCCCTACACACTACACACTACACACACTACACACTCTATCCATACCATTCTTTATAGGTCATATAGCCCCGTGCATTTTCGCGCGCAGCGGCACGTATGGCATCAGACCCTTCCTTTATACGCTTAGCGGGAATGCCGGCATAGACGCCGGATTCCAGAACTTGATTGGTTAACACCACTGCTCCGGCGGCGATAATGGTACCATCCGGAATGACGGCATTATCCATTAAAATTGCTCCCATACCTACTAAAACATCATTACCCACCTTTGCCCCGTGAACTATGGCATTGTGTCCTACAGAGACGTCGTTACCTATTTCTACGATTGATTCCTCGTATGTTGTGTGAAGTACTGCCCCATCCTGGATGTTCACTCTATCTCCTACTATTATGGAATTGACATCTCCGCGGAGCACTGCTCCATACCAGATGCTGCAGTCATCACCGATGACTACATCTCCAACTATCACCGCATTGTCAGCTATGAAACATCTCTTACCTATTTTCGGGGTAATACCGTTCAATTCTCGTATGATTGCCATTTTATGATTTAGTATTTTAAAAATTCAAAAAATAAGCGCCGAATCCGACTATCAGTCCTATGAGCATATTGACCAATTTTGCCTTCAAAAAACCCTTCTTGGTCTCAGCCAAAAGAGGTAACGAAGCGTGACCGTCCTGCGAAATCGAACTTGCGAGCAAGACTGAAAAAGGAACCAGGCCACTGGCATAAAGAGCCACAAAAACCAGATGGGGCCCCGATTCGGGAATAAGGCCGACCAGAACCGCTAAAAGAATCATCAGGGGAATATTGTCGCTCGTCCAGGATTCTATGTCCAGATAATGAAGACCAAGCTGTACCAAAAGGAGCGCACCGGTTGTCCAGAGTAATATGGATACAAAATGCTTGCGTATGACATGGTCCCACAAATGTTCCTTGATAAAATGATCGCCCGATACCGCAATGACTACAAGCACACCTAAACTGAGTATGGCGAAAAGCAAATTTATCCAGTATTCATCGAGAAGCGAAATCCCGTGCGAATGATCGTGGGAATGGGCATGTTCCAAAGAGGTAGCATCCGTAACGATTTGAGTCGCCTCATGATGATCGTGCCCGAGAACACCCAATGCCAGAGCCACGATAAAGGCAGCTAGTCCCAGCAAAAGCACAATTTTACGCCATGTGAAATGCTTAATATTAGCCATACTGAAATGCGGCGTGTCGAAAGAGTGACCTTCATCTTCCAAATGCACCTCAAAACTCTCTTCACAGGCAGTTTTAAGCCTTTTTTCGCCTTTCCTGAGGCGGGCTAAGAAATTTATAAGAAGTCCCGAGATGATTGCAATTACAAAAAGGACACCGAAAAGTATGAGCGCATCCTTTGGAATGAGGGCCAGCATCACGAAAGCTTCGTCTCCCGACGATGCAATCATCATTGCTACCAAAGCACCGAACCCTATAAGACGGTGGGTGTAGAACGATACGGCCGCAAAACCTCCGACACAACCCGGAATAAGTCCCAGGAGAGTTCCGAGAAAGACCTGTTTGTTTGGGGCTCCTTTCAGACGCTCAAACCATTTACCGTGTGACGAAACGTTGATGAACTCTATCATCAACATCATTACCGTCACCAGTCCGGTGATGAGCAATCCGTTTTTCAATACATCTACAAGCAGAGTCCAATTCATCGCTTTCACTCTCTATTTGGCACGCTGATACTTCTCTATGAGTTCTGTTGCAGCGGTGAATGACTCCAGTTCGCCCTCGAGTACCGAATCCTCATATTCCGGCAGGAGTTTCTCAATCACAGGATTTTCATAAAACATGTTCTTGAGTGATTCGTTAATGCTTTCGTACATCCAGAATCGGGCCTGTTCCCTACGCTTCTTGGCATAATATCCGTTAACCTTGACAAGTGCAAAGTACTCTTCAATCTTCTGCAGAATACCGGGAAGACCTTCTTTCGTCACCGCAGAAGAGGTGACTGCCGTAGGTACCCATCCCGACTCAGTTGGAGGGAAAAGGTGAAGTGCATTTGTGTAGAGAGCACGCGCCATATTGGCCTTGTCTATGTTGGTACCATCTGCCTTGGTGATGGCTATTAGATCAGCCATTTCCATGATCCCCCTTTTGATCCCCTGAAGTTCATCTCCGGCTCCCGAGAGCATCAGAAGCAAAAAGAAATCGCTCATCGAATGAACCGCCGTTTCGCTCTGTCCTACTCCAACCGTCTCTATGAATATTACATCGAAGCCGGCTGCCTCACAAAGTAAAATTGTCTCACGGGTTTTTCGGGCCACTCCTCCAAGCGAACCTGCGCTGGGGCTGGGACGGATAAAGGCGTTGGGATCGTTGCAGAGAGTCTCCATTCTGGTCTTATCTCCGAGAATACTTCCTTTGCTACGCTCGGAACTTGGGTCTATCGCCAGCACTGCGAGTTTGTAGCCTTTTGAGGTGAGAAAAGAGCCGAAAGCTTCAATAAAGGTACTTTTACCTGCCCCGGGGACTCCGGTGATGCCGATTCTCATTGACTGAAGATGTGCAGAAATAATCTGGCAGCGCTCTATGATTTTTCTGGCCAACGCACGGTGCTCTGCCAGCGAACTTTCAATAAGAGTGATCGCCTGACTCAATATCGTGGTGTCTCCGGCAGTAATGCCTTCCATATATTGATCCACAGAGAGCAGAGAGGGTTTCTTTCTGTAAAATGTCTTGACGTAGGGGTTGATTATGGGTGGTTGTTCCACTCCCTTATTTACTATAAGTGCGGTATCTTCGTTATTATAATCTGCAAAAAAGTCTCCTTTAGGTTTAGTCTTCATATCATTTTCGGTTTACAGAGCTATTTTGAGGCTATTTGATGGTACCTGTAATGAAAAGGTTGACCATCGGTTTGGAGGGCGAATTGGTAATCAAAGTGAGAATGTTAATCATATCTCCGGAGTGCTCTCTTGTGTCAAACCTGAGTTTCAAGGTAGCGCTTCCGCCCGCTTTGATTTTCAACGGTGTGGGACCAATCTGGCTTAAACCACTTTTTTCACTCTCCACCTTGTGAATCAGAAGTTCACTTTTTCCTTTATTTTTGATTTTATAGGAAATTTCGAGTACCGTTCCTTTGACGGCTGTTCCAAAATCATAATAGGACTTATCTATAATTGGAACAGGAGCATTTTTGACCTGTTTAGAGTCCAGATTACGGAAATTGTCCACTATCACAGCGCTCACCGTAAATTGTTCCTGCTGCTTTTTACCATTGAGGATGAACTTGCCGGTAAAGGTTTGTTTACCCCACTCCTGACGCATCATAAGTGTGGGATCAATAGTGTAGGTTAATTTAGCCATACTCTTGGGCGGTATAGGATTAGGATATATCGTGAGCAGAAGTCCGCGGGTAACCTCTATGGTTTCAACCTTGAGGGGAGATTTGGAAAGGTTGGCGATATCGATATCGTCCTGCTTAAGTATGCCCTGCTCTATGTTACGGAGTGATACCACAGTTTTATTGATGCCCATCTGCCCGATTTTGCCGTAGAAGAGCTCGTCCACATTTTTCTCCTTCTCATGAGCCACACCACGGATTCTTAGAATTACCGGACGGTTGACGCCGGAAACGTAAAGTGTAAGAGTCTTGTCAAAGGGAAAGGGTCCCTGGTCATTATGAAAAACCACATCCACTTTACCCTTCTCGCCGGGTTTTACGGGAGAACGGGTCCATTGAGGTGTAGTACATCCGCAGGAGGAAATTATATTGTGTACCACAATCGGCGAAGTACTGATATTCGTAAATGTGAAGGTGCATTTCACCGCTCCGTCCGAAATGATAATATCCCCGAAATCGTGTATTTTCTTGTCGAAACTAATAACCTTGCTCTCATCGAGCAATACCTGCTGATCCTGGGCGACCACCTGATAAACAGAGGATTGACACAGAATTGCAATCATTATGACCACCAGTTTCTTCATTTTTTTTTAATTTTTGGCAAAGATAATAAATATAGTTTGCTATTTTTGTTAATTAATTGCATAAATCGAACCAAACTAACATAATCTTATACAACAATGAAGAGAATCATCTATCTGCTTCTAGCAACCCTATTTGTTGTTACATCCTGCAACAAATATTCTCATGAGTCAGTGCCCGGTGACCCACTCGAGGCACGAATCTACACACTTGACAACGGACTCAAGGTCTATATGGTTGTCAACAAGGATGAACCCCGCGTAAATGCCCACGTGGCCATACGTGTGGGCAGCAAGAACGACCCCGTTGAGACCACAGGTCTAGCCCACTACTTCGAGCACCTGATGTTCAAAGGCACGGAGAAGTTCGGTACTCAGAATTACGAAGAGGAAAAGGTACTCCTCGACCGTATAGAAGAACTCTTCGAGATTTATCGTGTAACCACAGATGAAGAGGAACGCACAGCTATCTATAAAGAGATTGATTCCATCTCCTATGAGGCTTCGAAGATTGCCATTCCCAACGAATATGACAAACTGATGGCAAGCATCGGAGCTCGCGGCACAAATGCTTACACAGGCAATGATGTTACCTGCTATGTGGAGAATATTCCTTCAAACCAGATTGACAACTGGGCAAGGATTCAGGCTGACAGGTTTGCCAACTGCGTGATTCGTGGATTCCATACCGAGCTGGAGACCATTTACGAAGAGTACAATATGTACGCATCGATGGATAGCGAAAAACAGTTTGAAGCCATGTTTGCCGAATTGTTCAAAAAACACACCTACGGCACTCCCGTCATCGGCTGGGCCAACCATCTCAAGAATCCTTCCATTACAAATGTAAAGAATTATAAAGCAGAGTGGTATGTTCCCAACAATATGGCAGTCTGCCTTGCCGGTGATTTCGACCCCGATAAGGCTATAAAAATCATCGACAAACATTTCTCCGCTCTCAAACCTAACCCCAATCTTCCTAAACTGGAATTCGAGCCTGAAGATCCCATCACCGAACCTCGCAAAATTGAAGTTCTCGGAGTGGAGTCTCCCAGCACGATAATTGCCTGGAGATTCCCCGGTGCAGCTTCTCCCGAAGCTCTTATGCTCGATCTTCTGCGTTCAGTCCTCTACAACGGATCGGCAGGTCTTTTTGACCTTAACGTCAACCAACAGCAAAAGACTCTCGGTATTGGTGCAGGCAACTACTCTCTTGCAGACTACTCGGTATTTATAATCCAGGGGGAACCCAAAAAGGGACAGACTCTCGACGAAGTGGCTGCAATCGCATTCGAAGAGCTGGAAAAAATCAAATCCGGCAACTTTGATGATGATCTGCTCCCCTCCATCATCAACAACATGAAACGCCAGAAGATGCAGCAGAACCAAAATGCCTCCTATATTGTGCGCTCACTGGTCAACTGCTTTATCGATGGCATCGCCTGGGCTGATTACATCAGCGAGGTTGACAGACTCTCCAAGATTACTAAAGAGGAACTGGTGGCATTCGTAAATGAGCATTTCGCAGACAACTACGTCCGCGTGGACAAAATCGAGAAAAAAGATCCCACCGACACCAGAATCGCAAAACCGGCAATTACCCCGATATTTACCAACAGGGACACTTCCAGTGCATTCTTGCGTGAGATTCAGGCTTCACAGGTAGCGCCCATTGAACCCGTATTTGTGGACTTTGAAAAGGATATGGATACCTTTACTGCAAAGAACGGCATTCAAGTACTCTACAAGCAGAACACTATCAATGACCTATTTACCCTCACCTATCTCTTCGATACGGGCAGCTATGCCGACAAGGTGCTTCCCATAGCAACCGACTTTTTCAGTTATTTGGGCACGAGCAAAATGAGCAAGGAGGAGATCCAGAAGGCATTGTACAAGATTGCCTGCTCGGTAAACGTAGTCTGCGGCGGTGAACGTACTCACGTAACCATTTCGGGCCTTGGCGAAAATATGGAAGAGGCCGTTAAGATAATGGAAGAGCTGATAGCTGACGCAAAACCCGACGAAGGAGTGCTCACTCTGCTAAAGGGCAACATGCTCCAGGAGCGTGCCAATGCCAAACTCGGACAGAGGGACATCTTCTCTCGTCTCCAGATGTTTGCTGTTTACGGGCCGGCAAACCCCCATACAAACGTCCTCTCGGATAAAGAGCTCAAGAACCTCAAGAGTAGCGAGCTCATCGAGAAGATCCACAACATTTTCTCCATGGAGCATAAAGTCCTCTACTACGGACCCGCTGCAGGAGAAGAAATCGTGAATCTGATAGCAGAGACCCACAATGTGCCGGAAACTTTCACACCGGTCGTATCAGGCAACCCCTTCCCGACTCGTAAGACCGAAGGCACAAAAGTCTTCCTTGCACCTTTCGATGCCAATCAGCTATTCTACATAGCGGTATCGAATGTCGGACAGAAATTTGATCCTGCCCTCGCTCCCATTGTACGCCTATACAACTCCTATTTCGGCTCCGGAATGAACTCGATAGTATTCCAGGAGATGCGTGAGGCACGCGGTCTTGCCTATTCTGCAAGCGCCGGATATAATCTGCCCGATGATTTGGAGCACGAAGCGTTTTTCAACAGTTTCATTGCAACACAAAATGACAAGCTCATCGATGCAATGACGGCTTTTGATGAAATCATAAACAATATGCCGGTTTCACAAAATGCCTTTGACATCGCCCAGGAGTCAATTATCACCAATCTCCGCACTGCCAGGACAGTCAGGGATAATATCTTCTGGAAATATCTTGCCGCTCAGAAACTCGGTCTCGATTATGACATCAACCGTGATATATTTGAAAAGGTACAGACTCTTACTCTCGACGATGTGGTGAAGTTCCAGCAGGACAACATCAAAGATCGAGACTACGCCATCTGCATCCTCGGCCGCTATGAAGATTTTGATATGAAGTCACTCTTGGAGTACGGTCCCATCCGGAAACTCGAACTCAAGGAGATTTTCGGATATTGATGCAGATTATTTGATTTATCAGATAAAAAGGTGTTATCTTTGCGGACACAATTGAAAATTAAACTATCAAATAACTAAAAAATTTAAACATGGCTTACAAAATTACTGAAAACTGTGCAGCTTGCGGTTCTTGCATTGACGAATGTCCCGTAGGAGCTATCTC
>JAKQLB010000147.1 GCA_029567375.1 Bacteroidota bacterium
GACGAAGAATTTGCTGCAATGAAAAAGAAGCTCTTGGGATTGTAAAAATACATTTTTCAATTCCACGTTATTGTATCTTTGACTCTACACGCTGATGGAACTACGAAGATTTTTTTTAGAACAAAGAAAAAGAGGTAATCACCACCTCAGAGAAAATGATAGACACTTTTTTTTAAATAGATTTCATTGCTAGTAGTAAGTTGTGATGGTATCGTTAATCCTTGTCGGCATCATAATTTTTTCCATAATCCTGTTTGTGTATTCTCTTGTGTCGCATCGTATTGAAAGCTCAATGATCACCGCCCCGATGATCTTTGTCGCGATTGGGATGCTTGTCAGCCCTGAAGGATTTGATATTATACCGCTCGGTGCAGACAATGAATTAATATTGGTATTTGCAGAAATTGCCCTGGTATTAATCCTTTTCTCCGATGCAGCACGTATTGATGTCTCTACGTTGAAAGGAAACCGGAATTTCCCTTCCCGATTGCTCGGAATAGGTCTTCCCCTCACAATTTTTTTGGGGGCTGTGATTGCAATACTGTTTTTCACCGATCTTTCCTTACCAGAAGCAGCCCTGATAGGAGTAATCCTTTCACCGACAGATGCTGGACTTGGCCAGGTGATTGTCAATAGTCCAAAAGTACCGGCAAGAATACGACAGGCTCTGAATGTGGAAAGCGGACTCAACGATGGAGGTGCAATCCCTTTCTTTGCCTTCTTCCTGGTCCTTTCAGCAGCGGAGGAGGCGCATATTCCCGCCAGTCAATGGGTCATCTTTGCGTTAGAGCAGATTGGATACGGGGTTCTTGTGGGATTAATCGTGGGGCTGGTGGGGGCATATCTTGTCAATAAAGCAATAGATCGGGGATTGATGAGAGGGAGATATCAGTGGATTGGTTTTCTGGCACTTGCCGTGATCTCATATGTTACGGCTATTGCTGTTGGGGGGAGCGGTTTTATTGCAGCATTTGTAGGGGGATTAGCAACCACTCTCACTGCCGGGGGGATAGGGGAATCGATCATCGAATTTACCTCAACCTGGGGAGAAGTGTTCAGCCTTGTCGTATTCTTCGTTTTTGGGATGATCGCAGCGAGTCTCCTGTCCGGGGTCACCGCTGCGATAATCGTTTATGCTGTACTGAGTCTTACCCTCATACGAATACTACCGGTCGCTCTGTCTTTGATTAAAACAGGATTGAAACCGAATTCAATCCTCTTCATCGGATGGTTTGGTCCACGAGGGCTTGCCTCGATTGTTCTTTTGCTTATTACCCTCAACGAAGCGCCAGACTTGCCTGGTCTGCAGACAATTGCGGTAGCAGTGAGTACTACCGTTCTGATAAGTGTCTTTGCGCACGGCATTTCGGCAAATCCGGCTATCACCTGGTATGCAAAAAAAATTGCTTCGCTGCCTTCAGATGCATCGGAGTTAAAGGAAGTCGTGGAATCACCAACACGTATGCAGGTGACAGTGAGGGATTGAAATAGCGTTTCCAGAGGATAATTGGTAATAATTCACCGCCGGGCAACCCCCCCCCAGGCATTCGATATAAAAAGCAGGGTTATATCCCGGCAGATCAATCCCTAGTAGGATAGTGAAATGAAAAAAATTGTCGTAAAGAAGGAAGAGCAAGATAAAAGCGTTCAGATTACCTTCAGATTCAAGTCGCTTGGGCAGCTCCTTGAGGAGGACGATCCTTCCTCGCTTCCCGAAAAGGAGCTGACCGCAGAGGCTGAGGATGCAATTTCTGGGCACCTCGATGAATATTGGGTCAGCAAGCCAGCTCGTCTGGTCATTGAATTGCCGGGGAAAGATCTTACAGACGGTATCATTCCACATATCGCCGAATCCATACGCCATCACTTCGGGTTCCGGCAGGACGACCTGACCCACGACCTCAAGATTGCATTGAGAGAAGGGATATACAGTCTCATCCTTATGCTCGTCAATATTGGACTTCTGTTGCTCTTCATCGCTTATGTCGGGGTCAGCGAAATCCCGCCCCAGTCATTGAAAGCAGGTATTATCCTGGCATTTCTCACCATCATGAACTGGGCAACCATATGGGATACCTACGAACATTTCCTGTACGATTACCGAAATCTTGCCAGGAAACGAAGAATATATCGGAAGATCACCACTATCCCTATTGCAGTAAATTCATACTGATACCATGTTTGGAGTGTCGCTTCCGGCCAAACATCGAGAGATAAAAATTAAAAAGCTGGGTGAAGGGCAGAAAGGAGAAAATTAGGTGTAGTGATGAAGAGATCCATGCAGGACTCTGACCCCCTTCTTGCTCGTTATAACATCTCCCCTTTGATGACATTACTATCCCTATTCCCAGAATTGGTGGCATCGATCAGGGGATTGCAGAAAAAAGAGTAATTATGGATCATTCTCAAGTCTTTCTGGAAAAGGATAATTATAAATTAAATTTTTTCAGGTAGGTGCTGTCCTTCACCATATTTTGGAAGATCGTTTCCTTTCCATAGTGTTTCAGGTAGTAATAGCATCCAATCCCCACGATGAGGGAAGCGATCAGGACAAAGATCATGTCGGTCATGGTATCGGCATTGTTCGCCTGCATTAGTCCGGCAGCAGATCCCCCCAGGAATGTGTCGACGCAAAACTCCCAGATCTCCCAGAAATATTCAAAGACACATCCGAAGAAGACGATGAAGATCCCGATGAACGCAGCATCAAGATTGTAATTTTTAATCTTGTCCCAGAAGAGGATGACAAGGAAACCAATCAGGGCTACAATAGTTCCCGAGACCGTATGGGCGAGCACATCCCAGTTTACGAAGGCAAGGTATCTCCCCTGGATATAGCCTGAGATATGGATAAGCACTGCCAGGGAAACAAGGGCATAAACAAACCAGGGGAACATGATCTTCGTCTTCCATGAGAACAGGTAGATAAGCAGTCCTATCAGGAAGAGAACTAACCCAATTAGCACGTCCTGGGGCTTGAAAATCACAGCGAGAAGAACATTGAAAGCAACAGCAGCCTGAAGGAGATAGGCAAGATACATGCCAGGCGAGCGAAACCGAGATGTCATACTATTTGCTGCACTTTAATTCGTATTTATAGATATTCTAATTGGGAGGTGTTCGAACTTTTTATAGCAGCAGGTGATCTCTGTCTCGATCATCTCCCTTTCGTGCATCAGTTGTTTCAGCTCAGCAAGATAGCCTGCCCCAGGCGGGTATAGGGAACCGAATTTAGCACGAGGTGATTGGAACAAAACGCCAACCAGACGACATCTCCAGCAAACTGGATATTCACTGATTATGACACACCTTCAGGCTGAAGGACAATGAAAGCACCCACTATAATGATCAGGATCCCGTCAGAACCAGAATAAACAGGCTGATTTCCAACGGTTTTGCGACACCTGCCTTAAAAGGTCGGGATACTCCTCTGTGTTATACAATGCCAAGGATGTTCATTCTGTTTGCTTTAACCACTTCAAGGATTCTGATTTTTTCGTGAACAAGTGATTAATAGGAGAAGAAAATATGTGTATTTGCTATGGAAGGAACAGTTACATTAAAGGTGAAAGTACGGACGTTTCCAAGCAAGGGCCGGGCCAGGGTTCATGAAACAGTCCTGCCGATGATCGGTGCAAAGGAGGGAGAGGCTCTACTCCTTGCACAATACCCGACCGAATGGGACAAGAAGACCAAAACGGTCGCTGTCACCGGGTACGGAGACACGATGGTGGATAAATCGCTCATCATGCTCTCTCCGGAAGATATTGCAGCGCTTGGCGTGGCCGAAGGAGACACCATCTCAGTGATTCGGAAAGTCACCTGGACTGAGATGGTCACGAAGGGTGCTGCAAAAGCCGGTGGTGCAGTAAAAGAAGGTGCCGTCAAGGCCGGGGGAACAGTAAAGGAAGGCGCAACAAAAGCAGGGAAGACCGTTGAGAAGGGAGCAAAGGATGTTGTGGGAAAAGTCACCCCGAAAAAAGAAGATAAGGAGTTATAATCCGGGGGAGATGATTTGTGGCAAGTGAAACACTGATCGTTGTTGACCCGGTTTCTCCCTACTGGGCATGGTTCGAGTCGGTCTTCTGGATCATTATCCTAGTCATCATCCTCATCATTGCCTATTTCATCATCAAGGAGATACGGTTGATGAGAAACACCCGGCGCCTTGCAGAGATCGATCTTGAGAAGGAGAAACTCGGCCTGATGCAAGCTGAGATGGTCCAGCGGGGGACCCCGTTCTTCCGGGTTGCACCGGACAAGATGGAAGAGATCCGTAAGCTCGACGAGGATAATACTGCACTCTCGACCGATATCTTCGCGAAACACAGCGCTATCGACAAACGGATAGAGCGGCTCGAGAACAAGGTGACCCTCACCAAACTCGACCGCATGGTGGATAAGATCAAAGATGAAGAGAAGAAACTGGGATGATCATGATGTATGAGAACGCACCTGCAGAGACGGCCAAGAAATCCTCGTTTAAAGAATCACTGATTGCGATTCCCGGGACCATCGATTCGAAGATGCCCACCATGGACAAGAGCCTCGACCGGTACTTCGACGCCCACATGTCCGCTGTCATCAGCGAGTGGGGGCTCATCACAATGCATACGCTCGATGATCTTGATGACCGTCTGGAGATGGTAACGACTGAGATCCGGAACCTTGAGAGAGGAAGGGACGAGATCGAGAAGCGGGCAGCTGCCCTTGATGCTGGCATCCGTGAGCTGGAGGCGCAATGATGGTTGGCATGGACAGCTACATGAATGCCTACCTTGACCGGAGGATGAAGAACCTGATCCAGGACTGGGACCTCGCTACCCGGAATGACCTGG
>JAKQLB010000162.1 GCA_029567375.1 Bacteroidota bacterium
CGGATTGACGACCTTAAGGGTTTTTATGAAAAGCTCGGCCCTGCCATATCGAAGGAATTTTTAAAGCCCCTTAACCGGCTACAGAGTAAGATCGCCAATCAGGGATTTATTACACCCGTGGAAGCACAGGAGATGAAGAAAACCCTGTATGCCCTGAATAGAAAACACTACGGGGAATTGCGAAATGCGCAGGTTGAGGCTCACAAGGCCATAGCCAGAGGATTAAAAGAGGAACTGGTAAAGCAGAACCCGGAACTTGCAAGGCTCAATAAAAACGCGGCAGAACTTATTAACCTTGAAACAATCTTAGAAAAATCACTCAACCGCGTCGGAAACTATGACATTATCCGGTTAGGTGATACTATCATGGCAGGAGTGGGCGGAGTGGTAGGCGGGTATCCTGGGGCAGCATCGGCAGGATTTTTTAAGCGGATTTTAGAGGCACCACGAGTAAAAGTTGCGTTAGGTAAGGCTCTTGCGCGGGCAAAAAAGAAACCTATACCAGTCCCGTTTGTCAGGGCAGGAATAGCGGCTGGAGCGGCACAAAACTACAGGAGCGCCGATGAATAGTCTACAGCCTGATAAATTCTACAAGCCAGTAAATGAGACAGCCAAATATAACCATAGCTGCCAGCCACCAGAACGGGCTAAACAGACCGGCCACGGAGATACAGAACAGAAGCACCATGTATTTGTAATAGCAAACAATTCCACTTTTGTCAAGGGAGGCAAATAAGATGAAGAAAGTTTTTATTCTTGCAGCAATTATGATCCACCGTCAGGGGAGGTATTAACATGGCAGATTTCAGCAGGGCAAATGTAAGACAGTACAGAAATCAGGCATGGAGTGACCTAACACTCGGATATGACATCAAACACGCAAAAATATCTACCTCTTCAACGGGGGCTACAGAAATCGTGGCGGCTGTATCGGGTAAGAAGATCAAGGTCTGTCATGTCAACATCGTATCCAACGGAAGCGTCAATGTGAAGTGGCAGAGTGCGACAACAGACCTTACCGGGCTTGCTTACCTTACCCAATACTCAGGATATGAGACAGCCTTTTGTCCTCCTGCTTTTGGTTGCCTGTTTGAAACTGCGTTAGGAGCGGCATTGAATATCAACCTTTCCGGGGCAATAGCCGTGGGAGGGTTTATAACCTATTATGAGGAGGTTTAGAATGAAAACCCTATTATCAATCGCATTAATCCTTATCGCAACAACCGTATTCGCTACCCCGTTTCTGATCTGTGATGCACCGGACCCTTCGGAGGGGATAACCCATTACAAAATTACCGGATGGAGTCTCACCCAGACTCCCGCACCTCTCCACATGGATGTAGCGAGTGCCGTGGTGGGAACGACAAATTTGACCGTGGCAGCGTGTAGAACCGATGTGTGGGGGGAGCAATGCTCGGTAGCCGTCCCTTTCGCATTAACACGACCCGCAAATCCA
>JAKQLB010000167.1 GCA_029567375.1 Bacteroidota bacterium
TGGATTTCTTGGATGACGCGGGGAAATCGATTTGGTTGAACCTTACCTTGAATATTATCGTCTACGACGATGACAGGAGCTTGGCTGCAAGCGCCTACGCAGCGGCAAACCTCTAAGGTGATTAATCCATCCGGAGTGGTATTCCCCGGCTCGATGCCTAAAAGCTGCTTCGCTTTCTCGATAATTTGGTCAATCCCGCCAACATAACAAGCGGTGCCTAAGCAGAATTTAATTGTATGCTTACCTCGCGGCTCAGTGGAAAAGAAAGAGTAAAAGGATACAACACCATGCACCTTGCTCACTGGCACGCCCAGAGCTTGGGCAATGTATGCTTGCATTGGTTTGGAGATAAATCCAATTTCTTGTTGCACTTGATTGAGCACAACCATGGTGGCGCCGTCTTTGTGGGCATTTTGGGCAATGATTTCGTCAATAATACGCTTCTGTTGTGGATTTTCGAGGGGATTTTGGGTGTTCGTGTTTTCCATTAAGACTAAAATTCTCCTTACCGCTGCATTAGACAATAATTATTGTGAAAATAATCGCAATCAGTTTAATCCAGGAATGGATTGCGGTCAACCCCGCGAGTTAGTTCTGTAAGAGCAACATAATAATGTCCTAATGTAGCAAAATAGAAATGTCCTAATCAAGATTCGGAGCTATGAAATCGTCGCTCATTATTCCGAGTTTTTCAAAGGAACGATAAAATCATGACGAACAGCATAATAGCAGCCTTTCCCCTCTTACTCCCCGTCCCAGCGGACTAATATTTATAATATTATCCTCATTAATTATCGCTGGGACGGGGAGTTGATGCTTGAAAGAGGGCGCAGCCCTCTTTCAAACTATTTTCCCTTCCCCAACGGCTGTGCCGAGGCACAAAAAACAGCTTGCCGTTGGGGAAGGGTCAGGGTTAGGGTTACCATGAATCATTATAGACAAGAAGAAATAAGATGGTTAGTTATGAGAAAAAACCCATACTGAGGACTTTATCCACTCATTAGGACATTTCTATTTAGCCTTGACACCTTCAAGTGGGTCGAGAAAACTTTGCTAAAGAATGGAAATCAGACCATCGCGGATGGCAGCCAAGCTGCTGCCTTGGGCATAAAACTCTAATGCCCCAAGGAAGTCCTCAAGATAGTGCACATCGCCGTTCTTGAGTAGATGGTATCCTGATAGCTGTGGATATTTCTGGAGGAGTGTATCTTTATTAGCGTTACGCGTTATTTCCAAAAACTCGACCTCTAAATCTGGTGGGACGCTACCCAAACGCGGGAGTAAGCCAAAAGCTTCGCGATTTACATGGGCTGGGATGAATAAGCCGCCCAAATTAGATACAAAGCGGCAAGCTTCTTGAATCGATATCTGTACGGGGGCTAAGAGCATTCGTTTTTCGTGCGCTAAAACCTCACCGTGCTTGTCGACAATCACTTGAGGTCCAAACACCGCTTCGTTGTTGGTTTGGTTGGGCAGAAGGCGGTCTACGAGTTCTTGTAAAGTTTGAAGCTGATCAAGGTTATCGAAAAGGCAAAGAGAGTGGATTTCCTCGATAGTTTGTAACTCCATTCCAGGCAAAGCTAAAAGCCCCTGCTCTTCAGCCACGCTTATGACCGCGGCTGCATTTTGGCTGGCATTGTGGTCGGTGATCGCAATGAGGTTGATTTCGTGAAAAAGAGCGGCTTTGACTATTTGCTCGGGCAGCATGTCTCTCCCAGCGCAAGGGGATAATACCGTATGAACATGCAAATCAGCCCGAAAGCGAATCATATAAGGTCACTTATTCGGTCATTCGCTCGGATTCCCATTTGCCAAAGTCGCCCAACGACCTCGAAGCTCGGTGAAAGAGTAGAGAGCAGAGCAATTTCCCTTTCGTTAGCTTGTGCGAGTGTGGTTTCATCAGGCTGAGCGCCTTCGGTGATGATAATAGCAGGGATTTCCAGGAGCGTTGCGACAGCAACAATGTTACTGTGGGCTAACAAGGTTACCCACACGCAGCCATTGGGTGCACCCGCCACGACGCAGCTGAGCATATCGGATACATAGCCCTGATAAATATGCACATGATTTAAGTCAGAAGAATTGGTCAGCACTTTGAGCTGCATGCGCTCGATGACATCTTGAAGAATCATGCTCAATCCTTATCTTTTGGTGAGTGTTTCTGGGTTTTTAAGTAAAGTGTCATATATAAATTCGTGCCTCGCTCAGGTGAGGAGGTGAGGCGCATCTCGTCCACGCATTGTTTGATATTGGAAAGCCCCATGCCGGCACCAAACCCCATTCTGCGTACCTCTTCACTGGCGGTGGAATAACCTGGCTGCATCGCAAGCTCGATATCTGGAATGCCAGGTCCATCGTCATAAGCTTCTAAGGTAATTTTATCCTGCTCGATTTCAACGCGTAAAATGCCCCCATTATTGGTGTGGATTATCAAATTCATTTCGGCTTCGTAAGCAGCGATGCCGCATTGACGTGCAATCTGTGGCGAAGCGCCTAAACGCCGCAAAGCCTTTTTGATGTTATTCGAAGCTGCACCGCCATGGGTAAAGTCATTCTTCTTCACGTAATAGCGCAGGATCAGTGTGGTGTGATCAGAAACGATGTCCTCAAATAGATGCGATGCGCGATAACGGATTAACTCCTCTGTTTCATAGTCACGTTGCAAGGCTTTAAGTAAGCCAATAGATATATCGCCTTTCGTTAGAATACCCACGACCTTACCGTTTTCGTCCAATACGGGCAATCGTCCGACTTTAGTTTTAACAAATTGT
>JAKQLB010000244.1 GCA_029567375.1 Bacteroidota bacterium
GATATTGCTTGACTATGGCGAACATGTGTTCCTGTTTTTCTAAGCGGCGTGTGGGCATGGTGGTCTCTCCTTGGTTGGACGCCGCCAATATACGAAATTTCTAGTTCGCCACGCATATGTACTTCACAGGGTGGATACGAAATAACAGATGGGCTTTAGCGGCGGGATTTGCTTAAAACAAAAGCTTGATGACACGGAAAAACCTGATGATGTAATAAAGGAAAAAAAGAGGCTGTGGAAGATGAACAGTTTGCAGTTCCGGACGTTTGGGGGTGAGCATGTATTTCAAATATCTGATCTTTTCTCTCCAGCGTCTCCTGAGTCTGATATTGATCGCAAGTGCATTGCCATGGGAAGGTGATGAAGGGTTACAAAGGGAGGCAGCTTGCAGTTCAGTAAAAAAAACGGCCAGGCGCCGGCTTGAGCTATCAAGAAAAGGCCCCATCTCGGAAGGGAGTTCAATATTGAACGCTGCTCTGATCATTTGCATCGCTGTGGCGACCATCCCCATAGCACCATCTCGTTTCACCCGGTAAAGCGTTCGATCCCAATCCAGTTCATAATGATTGAGCACGAATTGAGCCAGGTCGACCCAGCTCACCAGGTTATCCCAATTATGGCGAGCGGGGTGAATACACAGCAGGAGCAATAAAGAATAGTCATCCAGATTTTTAGTTGAAATGCCATCTAAGCGGTAATCCACTGCCCTTGCAAATAATTGAGCATTCGAGGCCGGCTCCGGAAAATATCCATCAAAAAGCCGCCAGTGCGGCTCTATGAGTAATCTAGACTCTTTATGATATAATTCGGTGCTGCTGCGGAAATGAAAATGGAGAGAACGTTGTTCTTCACCGGGTTCGTAATGATGGTCATAGCCGAGCGATTCCAACAGCTGGATAACCTGGTCGTATTGTTCCCATTTGATCAGGAAATCCAGATCAGAAATATTGCGAAAAGCCGAGACATGATACAGGTAATCAGAGAGGATCAGTCCTTTGAAAGGTAAAATATCCAGATTATTGTTATTGAATGAATCTACAATCGCCCGTAAAGCGCTGGCTAACTTGGTATTGCGCTTGATATTGTAATAATAGATGCTCTCCAAATCCTTTTTGATATTCGAAGGAATATCAAGCTGTGTATCCGTCCGGTGAAGTACACCCCTGTAGCGGCAGCGCGGACGCGCTAACCCTGCACGGCGAGGACAGCAAAAGTTATGTTGCGAGCAATGCTATCAGCAGAAAGATAAAAAGAGGATTAACGTAATGGGAAAAAGTAT
>JAKQLB010000030.1 GCA_029567375.1 Bacteroidota bacterium
TCACTTGTTTTCCTTCATGGAAAATGATAATGAGCGAAATGATATACTTCAACTATGTCTTGAAATTATTAATATTTGCGATGAAGTCTGGGTTTATGGTGATTCAGATGGATGTAGAAATGAAATGAGATATGCTAATTCAATAAACAAACCTGTAAGAATACTTCATAATAGTTTGTCAAAGTGAGAAAAGTCTAATACAAATTATGTCATCAAGTTTTACCTTTTAATTTTGCCAACACTTTTTAATTTTTCTTCTGGGGGTTGTTATTGCAGGGTATGTTGGCCATAGCGAGGTTAACATCAACTTTTAAATCGCTAACAGAATAAGAGCTTCCGGGAACAACGCAATCAACCTGGCGAGCCTCGGAAGCCCTTTGTTTCAAGCCTTTTTCAGCACAATTGTGCCTGAGAGGGCTTTTTCTTTTTGTATCAAAATCAGTAGGAACATAGACCCGGCGTGTGGAACTGGAGGATTCTTGATTCAATGTCTGATTGAGATGAAGAATAGGTATCCAGGGAAGGATAAGGAAGTCTCAAAATGGGCGCAGCTTCATCTGTTCGGAATCGATAAAGATTCCATCGGGATTAAACTAACTAAGGCCATTATGCAAATCCTTGATGACGGATCTACTCATTGTGTACGAGGTGATAGTGTCCTGGTACATACGTGGGCTACAAAATACATACATTTACTCTCGAACCAGTTTAGCAATAACCGGTTCTCAAAGGTGCTTACAAATCCACCTTTTGGCGCACCTTTGAAGATTAAGTATTCGGATGCGAAAAAATCAGGGCTCAGCATAGTTGATTTCGTTGATGCAGGGAAAGACATTGAGTTAGGCTTAGCTATGTTCAATCGTTGCCACGACTTACTTAAAATCGGTGGTAAGATGTGTATTGTCCTACCTGAGACGTATTTTTTCTCTCCTTCATATCGGTATGTCCGTGACTGGGCTAAAACACGCCTCAAGCCAATCTGCGTAGCGAACGTGCCAATGGAGGCTTTCCAAGGTTTCTGTCGTGCGAAAACCAACCTGTACGTTTTCGAAAAACTTGACCCTGAGAAGAAAGGCGCTGTTGTTGCAGGTGACAATGTATATTTTCTGAACCCGCAGACATGTGGAATATATAAGAACGGTAGTACGCGCTACAAGGTTGATAGTGCTGGTCGGAGAACCAGCCAAGTAGACAACGAGCTTATAGATATGGCTGTCAAATACAGCGAAGGTGTTCGTACTCTTGTCTCTCCGCTATCCAGTGTTTATGAAAAAGATGTGCTAGTCCCTCGCTATTATGATCCTCAGTACGACATCAGCTTTGATTCTCTTAAGGGTAAACATGCCTTTACGGAGATTTCTCTCGGAGATTTGATTAACAAAGGGATAATAGAAATCATCGGCGGTCACGGTAGCCCAAGTAACGATTTGCGCAACGGAACCATTCCATACGTAAAGGTCTCAGACATCAGGAACCTGCGGATAAATATTAATCCCACGAATCTTATCCCACTCGAATTAGCCAAGCAGTTCTGGAAAACCAAGGATGGAAAAAGCAACTTGCACGGATGGGATCTTATCTCTCCGAATCGCGCAAGCAGCAATATCGGTGAATTCTCAATTGTTGTACCAGGCGAAGAACAGGTCGTTCTCACAAAAGAAGTGTATGTGCTCAGGGTGCTCCCAAATACAGAATGTTACGACCCATTCTATATGCTGTGGGCTCTATCGTTGAAAGAAGTCAGAACACAGTGGCAGCGTATTACGTTTATGCAGACCAACAGAGAGGATGTCGGGAACAGGTATAGAGAAATCCGCATTCCCGTTCCAAAAAATCAACAGTGGGCGCTCGATGTGTCGAGGCCATTCAGGAATTATTTCACAAGTCTAGCTGATTCCAAAAAGGAATTTATAGCTGAAACAGATAAAGACGCGTTTAATTACATCGCAAGTATAAGCGCATTTGAACCTATCGACAGAGATAACGACGATTAGAGGGGAACCTCCCCACTCGGGGTTACTCTCTATTTATGTGTAATAATATAAATCCTATATGGTCCGCAATCTTGCGCATGGCACTGACTGCACGCATGTTGCTACCGTTTTACACACTCATTCGAAATGTGGTTTATGAGCATCGCGAGATATCTCTGAAATCGAGCTTGTCCTTGACACTCATCACTATCCCTACAAACCTACAATTGATGATTCTATACTTCTCGTAATGGTTGCGGATTATTCTATGCTATAGCTAATTTGGTATGTATGTTCCTATTGTTTTAGATACTTCTGCATATTCCCTGAAAACTGGCAATATTAGACTCAGAGATATCCTTACTTCAATTATCGGAGGTACTTATGAATATCCCTCTTAACCTTAAGAATGCCAGACTCTCTCATAACCTAACCCTTGAGCAGCTTGGAGTTATGGTGGGCCGCTCCAAGCAGTATATGTACGCACTGGAGAAGGGAAATATCCGGCTATCCTATGAAATGGCTGTGAAGATCGCTGAGGCTATGGGTACTACACCTGATGAGATCTTCCTCAAGAACAATCAATCCGAGTAAAGATCTATATAGAAAAATCCCCCAAGAGTAATCTCGGGGTTGTGATGATTCCAGATGCATCTTGTATATGAGATGAAAGAAGAAGTTCTTAGCTCGACTGAGTACTAGAGCTGAGAAGATGAGAGGGGGCTGGGTAGACATGAGAGGCTTGGTTCGTCGTGAGCCTAATTCTACTACCACATATAAGCAACATCAACCGTACTTTTCGGCCCCCACCTTTACTATGTACGTTCTTCAGGGTTCTTCAGGCAGCTCCTTTAGCATTACTATCATTCGGGTGTTTCCGACTCAATGGCGACCCCTCAGAAGCCCTCAGTAGTCGATTTTTGCCTTCAACGGAGGGGTATGCATAAGGGATATCTACAAAAGGTAACGGAATTGCAGACTTCTAAGGTCTAGCATGACTTATAATCCATACCAAAAATTTTTCTATGGAAGATAATGAGGAACCCCCCTTGAGCTTTCCATCTACAATACCCTATATACGCATTTTCCTATTCAATGGTCCTCTCCTGAACTCTATGGCAAGCAGATCCTCGTACTCTGCTACCACGACTCTCCTTATGCTCTTAGGGCTGATCATGTGGCTTATCTCATCGAACAACTCCCCATAGATTACCTCGTCCACCAAATCCTCAAGGTTGGATTGTCCACACTTAGTCAGACAGATAACATAACGAGTAGGGGCTGATACCTTCTCCTATCCCGGTAAAACCCTCGCCTACCCTTGTGAGGCGTTTCCTTATCATACCCACCGGCTGTCCATAACCTTCAGCATGGATAATTCATCAATACCTGGTTTTTCTACTTGAGGTACTAATATATCAGTGCCTATTATGAGGTTATATTTTTACTAAGCCACTTCCCATATAGCCGGCTCTGTAGGTTCCTCTAGGAACACTCCAAACCATCAGATCATTCCAACATGCCTTAAGGCAGCTCAGTGGACCTTGGTGCCCCATCAGAACCCCTCTGGCGTCATATCCAATGTCGTGTCAGGAGATTTGGGTTCGTTTGACGGTTTAATTCCGGAGAGAGGTCTGTTAACCGCTACCTCCCATGCTTCCCATAATGGCATAACTAGATCTGTTTCTTCTTTTCTGATTCCAGGACCGTACTTGCTGGGAAGCCTTTCTGGGTGAGCCCAAATCCTATAACGCTTCCGTTCAGCGACCGTTTCGATAATTCTACCTACGTTACCCCATAAATTCTTGTGGGCAAGCTTCGTGCAAAGCCAGTGTATCCTAAGATCCTGTAGAGCCCACTGCCCCCCAAATCCATCGTTTACCTCCGCGTCTTGTTCAAATACTGAGCCCATCTGGAACGGCGCTATTATCCTGGCATCAATCTTATTCAATAGCTTTCTCAATAAACCAAACTCCTGTAACGAGCGCACCTTATTATCTTCATATGGCAATCTTTCGAACAGCATGACAACAGCCCGATATGCCTTATCAATCAGCTCGATGCTAACCCCATCATACTCAGCGGCATCCTTATGGTTTTGATATACTCTCTCAGCGGTACAGATGGCTGCCTGCCCTCTGTCAGCCCCGTAGATTAAGACTATGTCATCCCTTCTGGGTAACAAGTATCTCTTCTTAATACAAATCGCGCTCCTTTATAAATTACCGATTACGCAAATAACGGGTGTATTCAAGTACAACCCTCATTTTCTAAGACCTAGAAGCTATAAATCCAGGTACTCTCGAGTCACCGGGATCGCTAGATCTCGAGGTAGCTGAACGCACCTAGCCTTAGGTTCCTACTACCAGACCATCTCGAAACCGCCCACCTCATCACTGCTTGACCTATGTTATGCCCAGCCTCGGAATTGACATTACGTCTGACCTTATCTGGGCTTCATTCTCTGCACAGCACTTATTCCTATTGAGCCTGCTAATCATCACTATCCAACATCAACACAACATCTCAACTCAATAACACTATTAAGCCAAGCTATTCATTACTAATCAGAACTACACTGTTCTTCTATAGACCTTGCTCATCGGCATCGTCGTTAATTCTAATAAAGGCACTGAACTTAACTTAATCTTCATTGGACCTGGCGCTTCGGCCTCGTCTTTTGTTTTTTCGAGATCTCACTACTCAGTACTCCGTACTTCGTAGTATTGATTCTCTACCTACGTTTTCTCGTACTATACTTCCTCTACCCATACTTCTACTTCTCTTATCATTATTATCAGCATTATTTTTGTCATCATTATTATTAGTATTATCTGTGTCTGTATTATCAGCATCACTATTAGGATTATTGACCAGCTCCGGGAATTGCCTTCCGAGTACCCCGGACGTACCCTTCTCTCTAGTGGCTTATTGCCGTTTCAATTGAACTCTGCCCCCTTCGCAGACAGTATATAGACCTCCTAGCAGGATCTTCTGTCTTTTTTGACTTATTGTTCTTCCATATCCTATCTGCCAGCGCTCTATGGGCGGCATCCGATGTGTGGCAATAGATGTCCATCGTTATAGACGCGCTTGAGTGTCCCAATCTTTCAGAGACCAGCTTTACTTCCTCCCCCGCAGCCAAGAGGCGGCTGGCATTTGTATGCCTTATATCGTGGAACCTGAGCTGTCTTACTCCCGCTGCTTGGAGTAAACACCGGAATTCCCTTTGGCCTATGTTATTCATGAGTAGGGGTCCCCCATGCCGATTTGTAAACACAAGGCCATTGTTCTCGTAACATTCATCAGTAGAAAGTAATACCTCTTGTTCCTTTTTCCATGCTAGAAGTTTGTCCACCAGCTCGTCTGAGATTGGTAAAACCCTTTCTCTACCGCTCTTGGTCGAACCTAGGGCCCAGTTTTTACCACTCCTAACGAGCTGCCTCCGTACCACAATTTCACCCAAACCGAATCTGGCCACTACATCCTCCCATAGTAATCCGCAAAGTTCACCTTTCCTCATACCCGTTTCCATGGCCATTAGGTAGAAAGCAGCCTGCCTTGTACCCATCGCCTGAGCTGTTTCCAGAATCGAGGTTACTTCCTCCTCAGACCATACCCTTAGGACTTTGGAATTGCGCCTCTTCTTGGGTTTACCCTCGACCCTTCCTGTCGGATTTGTTGGCAATAGCTTCATAGATGTGGTCGCTACCTCCAACGCTTTATGAAGGATTGCGTGATGCTGTCGTAACGTGCCTTCAGATACCTTCTCCTTTCCCAAACGGTGGGAAGAATAGTACCTTTCGATATCTCTTTCACTTAGCTCCTGAAGAGGTATCAGCCCTAGGGCGGGTATCAAGTGTTGTCTCACCACACTACCATAAGTCTCAATCGTCCTTACCTTGTAGTTGCCCTTGGCTATATACTCATCTAACCAGTACTCAAGAAACTCCTCCGTGGATATATCCGACGGAGGTACGAAGGCCGAGGTCTGCATGGCAGCTAATTGCTTTGCCCTTTCAGCCTCGGCCTCTCTCTTTGTCTTGAAGCACCCGATATGAGTCTGTTTCCTCTTCTTCCTTCCGTTAACGAGGGTGTATCCTGCTAGCATAACTACATAGGGATGCTCCTTCTTCCCTCTGTATTTACTAACATAGCAGCTTGTGAACTTTACGCTTGTATTGGTCAAATTACTCCCTCCATGCTATGCCATGCACTTATCCAGGTATGCATCCAAGTCAGCCTTCTTAACCAGTAAGACCTTACCTATGCGTCGGACCGGGAACAATCTCCCGTTGCATAGTTCATAGGCCGAACTTTTGCTTATCGACAGGTAAGCCTGGACATCTCTGACCCTCAGGAAAGCCTCACCTGCGCTCATCAATTCACCTCCTTCCCACGCCAAGTGGGCCGTTATAACGGACTTGATAACAAAAGTGAAGTTGCCTGACAAAAGGTGCCCACCACGCATGATCAAACAAATCAGAGTCCGCGATATGATTCTAAGATAGATGGATATGAAATGTCAATAATAGGATAATTTTCTATTTTATCATATAGTTTTCCATTTTGTATATGTGCTTGCGGCAAATTTCATACTATTTTTTTATAATAGGAGATATATGATGCTAAACGTAGTGACTGTTGTCTTCTATAAGGGATGGCTCCGAAAGGGGACTGCTTGACTTTTGCTTGACCTCTTGATGATTTACAAAACAAAACCGCCAGCGTCATGGCGGTTTAGAACCCTATTGGTGCCGAAGGCGGGATTTGAACCCGCACGAGGTTGCCCCCACTAGACCCTGAATTCAGTGCGTGCGACGCTGAATATGGCAGCCCTTGCTGGGCTTTTACTCTTTCTACCCTTCCTTTTATTGTCAATTACCACAAAATACTTAAAACTATTTGTGCTGCGCAGGTGTGGTTTCTGTAGGGGCATGGTGTGGTGGAAAGGTGTGGCGAACGCCCGTTCTATGCCGGAGGCCCCCACACCGCGCCACACGCACAGGGATGAGGCAGGCGGCGAAATAATAATGCGGACGATACTTTCATCGTCCGCATGGGTAAAATCGTTCCTAGGGCGTTTAAATGCGTCGGTCAGTCAGCCCACTGGATTTCTACAGTGTCCCGATAGAGTTGTACGTTGCCGTCGCTGTCCTTGCCACTGAACTCATACACGATGCTATTATAGGCGGGCAGGACGTAGGGCGCCTCGTAGACTCCCACGCTAATATGTACGACATCGTCTCCAGTGATCGTCGATAGGAGCTGTCTCCCGCTATCGTAGATTTTTAACGTTACCTCGGTCGGATCATAGAGACTTCCGGCCCGATCGTAGAATGAGCCCTTGAGCCAAACGGTGTCCCCCTGCACATATCTATCTGCCATCGTCGATTACCTCCAATGTAGTTGTACGCTTCGAGGCTTCCAGGACTGTTCTCCTGCTCTCTATTCCTTTAACCGTCGCCCGTGTAAGCGTCTCTGATGAAGTCGTCCTTCTCGTTGCCGCTAGGCTTGTCTGTCTTGTTACAGAGTATATGGATAGGGCAATCTTAAGCCGCTGCCCAGCGCACGTGGTATCGCCCTCCGGCACAGATACGAGGCAGTCCGCCTCAACGTCAG
>JAKQLB010000297.1 GCA_029567375.1 Bacteroidota bacterium
TCTGCCACCTTGGGTACATCTTCAACGGCCCTTTTGACATCCTCCACAAGCTGATCCGCCACAGGACAATTGGGTGCAGTAAGGGTCATTGTCACGGTAACATTGTTGGCTTTGTCCACATCAAGCCCGTAAATCAGACCAAGTTCGTAGATATTGACCGGAACTTCGGGGTCGAATACCTGCTGTAAAGCCAGGATAATCTGCTTTTCTATGTCGCTTTTAGGTTCTATCATTGTTGTGCCTCCTTCTCTTTGTATGCCAAGGCATAGGCTTTAATCTGTTTTATCATTGACAAAAGGCCGTTGGCTCGTGTCGGAGAGAGATTTTCCTTGAGTCCTATCCTTTCGATGAATGAAAAATCAGAAGCTATGATGTCATCATATTTCTGTCCGTTATAGACCTTCAACAAGAGCGAGATGATACCTTTTGTGATAACGGCATCACTGTCTGCACCAAACCAGAGACGTCCATCGCTACTTCGGCAAACGAGCCAGACACGCGACTGACAGCCCCTTATGAGATTGTCGTCCGTTTTATCACTCTCATCGATGCTTTCCAGCTCTTTACCAAGTTCGATCAGATACTCATATTTGTCGAGCCATTCATCAAAAACGGTGAATTCGGAAACAATCTCCTCCTCCATTTCGCCGATACTCCTGATATTTACCTGTGATTCAATCATTTTAACATATCTGTTACAAGTTTCAACTTGTTTATAAATATTTCACACTCGGAAAGAGTGTTGTATGGGGCAAAAGATACCCTTAGCAACCCACTCTCCGAATAGCGACTCACAAGCGGTTCTGCACACATAAATCCGGAACGTACTGCGATGCCCATCTTGTCGAGCATCTGTGCAGCATCCGCCGGATGAACTCCCTTAATGTCCAAAGAGAAAATCGGTACCTTAAGGGAAAGCTCCTGCGGCAAACCGCATATTCTGAGCCCCTCTATCTGCTGTAATCCCTGAACCATAGTGCTCACAATGCTCTTTTCGTGCTCCTGCACCTGAATATCCTCTCTGATTGCAGTAGCAAATTCCAGTGCAGGCTTAAGGCAGGCTGCAGCGACAAAATTAGGAGTACCGGCCTCAAATTTGAGCGGCAACGGCGCATAGGTTGTGCGACCGAAGCTCACTCTATCCACCATATCGCCTCCGCCCATATAGGGAGGCATATTCTCAAGGAGTGATCGCCGTCCATAGAGTGCTCCTATACCGGAGGGTGCATATATTTTGTGTCCGGAGAAAACATAAAAATCGCAATCCAAATCTTTTACAGAAACCTTGTCATGCACCACTCCCTGTGCACCGTCAATCACAACCAAAACTCCTCTTGAATGGGCTATGCGCACAATTTCCGCTATAGGATTGATAATTCCCAGCACATTGGAGATATGGTTGACGGAGAGTATGCGGATACGGTCGTCCTTTTCCAGCAACTCTCTCAATCGCTCTAACGATATCTCTCCGCTCTCCTCCACCGACAGTACCTCTAATGATACTCCGGACACCTCGCAAGCGAGCTGCCAGGGGACAATGTTTGAGTGATGCTCAGCCTCGCAGACCAGCACTTTGTCTCCCGCAGTCAAATGACTGCGTACAAGCGAAAATGCTATCAGATTGAGAGCTGAAGTAGCTCCGGAAGTGAAGATGATCTCTTCCCTGCTCTCCGCTCCTATAAAGTTGCGCACCGCTTCTCGACCCGCTTCGTAAAGATCTGTGGCATCTGCGCTGAGCTTATGCAGAGCGCGGTGAATATTGGCATTGATACGCGAGCTCATGAGCTCCTGCAATTCGAGTACCTTGCGATGCCTCTGTGCAGTAGCAGCATTATCCAGATATATCAGCGGCTTGCCCCAGACCTGCTGGTGCAGCGCCGGAAATTCTTCACGTATCTGTTCGATGATATCCATAACTTGCAAAAGTACTAAACAAACTTTGGTTTTTGGCCTAAAAAGCATATTTTTACAAGAAAATTAAACAAAAACAGAATGTACGATTATATTAGGGGCACGCTTATCGAGCTCAATCCCGCTGATGTGACTCTTGAGGTAGGTGGTATTGGCTATCACATATTGATTTCACTTACTACCTACTCCAGCCTGCAAAAAGGGAGTAGAGAGGGTGTCAAACTCTATCTCCACCAGCATCTTCGCGAAGATGAAGAGCTGCTTTTCGGATTTTTTGACAAGGAGGAGCGCATTATGTTCCGTCATCTGATCTCCGTAAGCGGCATTGGTCCCGGAACAGCACGTATGATGCTCTCCAGCATGACTCCCGATGAGGTTTATAACGCAATTGTTACTCAGGATGTCAACCGAATCAAGAGTGTCAAGGGTATAGGCATGAAGACAGCACAAAGGGTGATTCTTGAACTTCAGGACAAGATCGGCAAAGGCGCTTCTGCTGCCGGATTTCCCTTTGATAGCGGAGTTGCACCTTCGGCGATACGTCAGGAGGCCGCTACAGCATTGGTGCTCCTGGGCTTCACAAAACCCAACGTCGAAAAGGTTCTTGATAAGCTCCTCAAAGAGGATCCTTCCGTTGCACTTGAGGAATTGATAAAAAAAGCGCTCAAACTGCTCTGATTTTCAGATTTTTTTGTTAATTTCAAATATTAGCGCTATATTTGTACAATCATTTTTGAAATCAGTATTAACTTTTTAATCGGTTTTTGTGATGAAAATTCCTGCAGAACTTAAGTATACCAAAGACCATGAGTGGGTAAAAATCGATGGGGACACCGCTATTGTAGGCATCACCGATTTTGCACAGAGCGAACTTGGTGATATCGTTTTTGTCGATATTCAGACCGAGGGCGAATTTGTGGAGAAAGATGAAATATTCGGCGCGGTTGAAGCTGTAAAAACAGTTGCTGACTTGCTTATGCCTCTTTCAGGAGAGATTCTGGAGGTCAATCCTGAGCTTGAAGATGCTCCGGAGCTGGTCAACAGTGACCCTTATGGTGCGGGATGGATGATTAAGATCAAGTTTTCCGTCGCTTCGGAAATTGATACTCTTCTTTCTGCTAAGCAGTATGAAGAAATAATCTGATTTGTAAATCAAATGTGATGTGTTGAGGGGGGTCCGAGCGAGGGCCTCCCTTGTTTTTTATTTTTATTAATCACTGTTTTTTATTAACTTTGAAGTTCTAACTTTTTTTTTACAAAAAAATGACAATAACCCGCACATTTGACCTGCTTTCAAATCTGAAAGCCTCTTTTCCCCCAAAAGATGATATGCTGGCACGCAAAGTACAAGGCCAGTGGATTAAGTACAGTATCGATGAATATATAGAACACTCGCACAACGTTGCGTACGGCCTTCTGGCACTTGGTTATAACGCCGGTACTAAAATAATAACCATCTGTAGCAACCGCCCCGAATGGAATTTCGTGGATATGGGATCCAATCTTGCTCACATGATACATATACCGGTGTACACTACGCTGAGCAAAAAAGATTTCTTACACATTTTTGACCATTCGGATGCAGAAATCATTATTGTGGGTAGCCAAAGCCTTTACAAAAAGGTAGCTCCGATCGTTGCAGAAGTGAAACGCGAAATCAAAATCATAATGATGGATGACTCTGACGAGATTTTCTGCATGTCCCGGCTCGAGGCACTCGGACGCGAACATAAAGAGCAATTTGCACCCATTGTCGAGCGCAACAAAGAAGAAATATCACCCGATGAGTGTTGTAGCATCGTCTATACCTCCGGCACAACAGGTTTGCCGAAAGGTGTAATGCTCTCTCATCGCAACCTCACCTCCAATGCCCACGGTCACGCACTGCGCCAGGTATGGAATTGGAATCATAAAATGCTGAGTTTTCTTCCACTCTGCCATGTATATGAGCGCACAATGAACTATGAGTATCAGGAATTGGCTATCAGTATCTATTATGCAGAATCTCTCGGTACTGTTGCCACAGACCTTGCGGACAGCCGGGCAGACGGATTTTGTGCCGTACCCCGCGTACTGGAGATAATGTATGGTAAACTTGAGGCTACCGGCAAGAAGCTGAAAGGCATCAAGAGAATCATCTATAAACTTGCATGGAAGTTTGCCAACAACTTTGATAATTACAACAAACGTAAGTACTATCTCGCCAAACGTAATTTTTATGATAAACTGGTTTATAGCAAGTGGAGAGCAGCTCTTGGAGGCAAGGAAATGATTGTAGTATCGGGCGGATCCTCCATTCAGGCCAAGATTGTGCGAACTTTTAACGCTGCCAAACTCCATATATATGAAGGCTATGGCATGACTGAGACATCTCCGGTAATTGCTGTAAACAGCCCTGCTGACGGTATAAATGTGATCGGCACAGTAGGTAAAGCACTTGGAGGTACGGAACTCTCATTTGCCGAAGATGGCGAAATCTTAACCAGAGGACCTCATGTAATGCTCGGCTACTACAAGGATCCTGAAGCCACTGCTGAAATAATCGATTCAGAGGGGTGGCTGCATACCGGAGATATAGGCTATCTTGTTGATGGACAGTATCTTAAGATTACTGACCGCAAAAAGGAAATGTTCAAACTCTCGGCAGGAAAATATGTAGCTCCGCAGGTAATCGAGACCCGTCTCAAAGAGTCACCATATATCGAGAACTGTATAGTATTCGGGGAAAACCAGAAATTTGCATCGGCGATCATAATCCCCTCATTACCAAAACTTAAGAACTATGCTCAAAAGCGTAAAATCCAATATGAGACTGATCGGGAACTTATCGCTTCTGAGGAGATTGTCAAACTCATCCATGCTGAAGTGGAAAAAGTCAACAAGACTCTGGCTGCCCATGAAGTAGTTAAACGTGAAAGAATTGTACTTGATGATTGGACAGCTGATAATGACATGCTCTCTCAGACTCTCAAACTCAAACGCCGCAACATCCATAAAAAGTACGCAAATCTTATCAACGATATATTTAAAACAGACAAATCAGAAGACAAATAGTATTAAGAAGGCATCTAAACACAGCTATGATTCGCTCAGCCACAAAACAGGACATATCGGATATACGTCACATTTACAAAAAATGCTTTGATGCGAGTGTTGAATATATTGATTTCTTCCTGAAAAAATGTACACCGAGACACACTCTTGTTTACGAACAAGACGGTAAAGCTGTTTCGGTAGTGCAAACCATGAGCATATCATACATCTCTAGTTCACGTACCAGAGGAAACAGGGATTCTCATGCCGGTGTATACATTTGCGGCCTTGCTACATTACCTGAATACCGCAGTCGCGGTTATGCTAAATCGCTTATAGCATATATTAGAAACAATGCTAAACGATATGGATGGAAATTTATGATGGTGCATCCCTCGAATGCGGAGATTGTCCCGTTTTACGATAAAATCGGGTTTAATACTCCGATTTACCGGAATGCAGACTCACTGCCATTGTTTGAAAACAAAGCATTCATTTCCAATTTTGACGGAGTCAGCCTATTTCTGACAAGAGACGAAAGATTGATATCGGACTATTTTCAATGGAATCATTACTTGCTGGATTACATCATTGAAGAAGCGGCATTAAATCCTCCTTCGCCATACCAGTATGATACCCGCTATCCCTATCTGTTACTCATGTCGCTTAACGACGGTTTCTCACCAGAATCCACGCACTCAACCTTTTCGTTTCCTCTTTGAAACGAGTTGCAGGGTGCGGGGTGCGGGGATTATCGGCCAAAATAAACTAAGAGCACCTGAATGTCTGCAGGAGATACACCCGAGATACGGGAAGCCTGTGCAATAGTACGAGGACGATATCTATTGAGCTTGATACGACACTCCATTGACAAAGAAGTGACTTTTGAAAAGTCGAAATCATCAGGAATTCTGAGATTCTCCAGTCTCCGTATTTTGTCAGCAATGCCCTTTTCACGTTCGATGTAGCCTTTATATTTAATACTGATTTCAGCTGACTGGAGTATTTCTTTAGAGACATATTTCGGATCTATCTCTTCTTTACCATCTGTTTTGCCCCAGGGCATATCCAATAGGTTTTTGATTTGCTCTGTTTTAATTGATGACAATTCTGATAATCGTTCCGGAAGATTTGAATCGACAATTGTTCCACGTGGAACATATTTAAGAAGAGACTTGATTGAGGTATCAGGGCGGGACAGTAGGTCAGAAATTTTCCTTTTAGAAGAAATTTCTGCACTATTAATTTGACGGAGATAATCATTCACGTCTTCAGGTCTTAATGAATTAGTATTAGAAAAGTCTATATACCGTGAAATGGTGTCGTACTTCAATCTTGTAAATTCATGTCTAAACTTATCTACAAGGCCAAGTTCATACCCCTTCTCCGTAAGTCGGCTATCTGCGTTATCTTGTCTTAAAAGAATACGATACTCAGCCCGAGAAGTAAACATTCTATAAGGTTCATCAACGCCTTTTGTTATGAGGTCATCAATCAAAACTCCGATATAAGCCTCATCTCTCTTGAGTATGAATGGCTCCTTGTCGTTTAATTTAAGATGAGCATTGATGCCGGCCATGAGCCCTTGAGCAGCAGCTTCTTCATAACCGGTAGTACCATTAACCTGTCCTGCGAAATAGAGATTCGGGATAATCCTCGATTCAAGTGTCGCTTTTAACTCCGTTGGATCGAAAAAGTCATATTCAACAGCATAGGCAGGTGTAAATATTTTAACACCTCTAAGACCCTCTATCTCTTGCAAAGCATCCATCTGGACCTTCAGAGGTAGTGATGAGGCAAAACCCTGAAGATAATATTCATGAGTATTCCAACCTTCCGGTTCCAAAAAGAGTTGATGAGTGTCCTTACCGGCAAAAGTTCGAAGTTTGTCTTCTATTGAAGGACAGTAACGAGGTCCAATACCTGTGATTTTTCCACTAAACAATGGAGACTCGTCAAAACCTGTACGAAGGATATCATGCACATTCTTATTTGTGTTGACAATGTAGCAAGGTTTCTGCGCTTTTCCTCTCTGTATGCTTGTCTTAAATGGGAGATATGAAAATTTGGAAGGATTAGAGTCAAGTTCCTGCATAAGAAGTTTTGAAAGATCCAGAGAGCGTGCATCGATTCTCGGCGGTGTACCTGTCTTCATTCTCGCTACAGAACATCCCATGTTGGAAAGTTGTTCAGTCAAACCTAAAGAAGGGGACTCCCCCATCCTGCCCCCCTGTACAACCTCGTTGCCGATATAGAGTTTACCGTTGAGGAAGGTTCCGGCAGTTAAAATAACACTCTTACAATTAAATTCTGCACCCATAGAGACACGGACGCCGCAAATTTTGGATTCTCTGAAGGTTAACGAGGTTACTGTATCATGCCAAATGTCTAAACCAGAGGTGTTTTCGAGGATATAACGCCAGTTCATGGAAAAATGAAGTTTATCACACTGAGCACGAGGGCTCCACATTGCAGGACCCTTTGACAGATTAAGCATCCTGAATTGTATTGTTGATGCATCTGTAACTATGGCTGAGTATCCTCCCAGTGCATCTATTTCACAGACAATCTGACCCTTGGCTATTCCACCAATTGCAGGGTTACATGACATCTGCGCAATTTTGTTCATATCCATTGTTATGAGCAAAACTTTTGAACCCATACGTGCGGCTGCTACTGCAGCCTCACACCCGGCATGTCCAGCCCCTATTACAATAATATCGTATTGAGGAATTTTCATTTAACTATCTAACATTGAGGAGAGCTTTTCAAGAGCTATCTCTTCCTGAAGTCGCATTTCAGCTTGCAGTTCCGGTGTAACATCGTCAAAACCTAAAAGATGTAGAAGACCATGTACAATGACCCGATGTAACTCCCTTTCGAAACCCCCACCATAGATCTCGGCATTTTTGCGAACTGTATCAATACTTATATAAATATCACCGCTTACAGAGTCAGAACCATACTGTAATTCATAATCCGGAGAATAATCAAAGGTGATAATATCGGTAAAATAATCGTGTCCTAGAAAATCACGATTTATACGAAGTAAAAAAGAATTACTACAGAAAATATAGTTAAGTTGTCCGACCTTAATCCCTCTTTCTAATGCTGTGATTCTCAACCATTTAGTGATAGTTCTCCTGCGAGTTAAATTAAATGTTATCTCCTCATTGAAATAATTTATCATAATTTTGAGTAAAAATGAGACTGGAGCCGTTTTGGCTTGTTATTTGTTGCAAAATTAGTGAATAGAGTCTAGAAATAGCAAATTTTAAAAAAATTGTTGTTTATATGAATGTGAGTTTGTCTGGTATTTGATATAAGCAATATATGCACAAACGATGGTGAAGAAATAAAATAGAAGAGTGACATTTGAGCAAAAGAGAGAAAACGATTGATGTTATCTAATTACTAACAATTTTATGAAACGAATGAGAAGATTAAAGTCCTGGTATTCAATAAAATAAAAAGTTAATAGAAAAATTATCAACAAAAAATTTGTTATAAATCATTTTTTCTTACTAATTTTACCGATTACAAGGTCTAATGAACCGAAAGCTAGGACAAACAAAAATAAAATACTGATATGGAAGTTAAAAAAACACCCAAAGCAGATCTTGAAAACAAAAAATTATTGTTCAGAGAGATTGGACTGATAATCGCACTCGGAGTGGTATTGCTTGCTTTTGAATGGACATCAGCTGAAAAGGCTGAGACCGTGAACCTCTCAGTTCAGGAGCAGGTTATTGAGGAGGAGTTTATTCCTGTAACTCAGCATGAACAGGCACCGCCACCTGAGGCTCCAAAGATTCCTGTATTATCCGACATTATCGACATCGTGGATGACGACATCGTTGTAACCGACAATCTGTTTATTGATATGGAGGATGATGCAAGTATCGGTGTTGAAATTATGGACTATGTGGCTGTAGTAGAGGAAGAAGAGGTTGAAGAGGAGGCCATTCCTTTTGCACTTGTAGAGGAGAAACCCAAATTCCAGGGCGGTGACGCCAACGATTTCTCCAAATGGGTGAACAGTAAACTCGTTTATCCTGAGATTGCGAAGGAAAATGGCGTTCAGGGCCGTGTTACACTGCAATTTACAGTTTACACTGACGGATCCGTAAGGGACGTCAAAGTGCTCAGAGGCGTAGATGCTTCTCTCGACAAGGAGGCAGTAAGGATCGTCTCCATGTCACCCAAATGGACACCGGGTAAACAAAGAGAAAGGCCTGTAAAGGTTACTTACACCTTCCCGGTATTGTTCCAGCTCCGCTAATTAAGGCTGCACATCCGTAAATATTGAGACCGACTAAATAGTTTTTTAGCCGGTCTCTTTTTTATAAATACTATGCCCCCTTTATATCAATTGATTTTAAATAGACATTATTATTTATTATATGCTACCTTGTGCAAGAATGATTATGGGTCTGGAATTACCAGAGAAAATTATCAAAAGGATAGCGACCGGCATGAATTTCAGCCACCATTTTGTAAAGATCAGAGCGAAGCTTTTCTATGTTGGTTTTTTCAATTGCAGAAATAAAAATACAAGGTGTATGCTCCTTCGAGATCCAAGTCTCCTTAAGTTCATCAATACTATAGTTGCTCAACTTCTTTTCCTGCATTGAAAACTCATCATATTTTTCGTGATGATAGGCATCAATCTTATTGAAAACCATGAAAAGGGGCTTTTCTTGAGCACCTATCTCGAGAAGAGTCTGATTGACAACCCGAATATGTTCTTCGAAATTAGGATGGGAAATGTCTACCACATGCATCAGAATGTCGGCCTCACGCACCTCATCAAGAGTACTTTTGAATGATTCAACTAATTGGGTAGGTAGTTTTCGGATAAATCCCACAGTATCGCTAAGCAGGAAGGGAACATTCCCTATAACTACTTTGCGCACTGTGGTATCAAGTGTTGCAAATAGTTTATCTTCAGCAAAGACGTCACTTTTAGCTAAGAGATTCATTATAGTGCTTTTGCCGACATTGGTATAACCTACCAGAGAAATACGCACCAATGAGCCTCGATTGCCTCTCTGAGAGGCCATCTGACGATCAATCTTTTTGAGTTGCTCCTTTAGTTTTGCAATCTTATCTAAAACTATACGACGGTCAGTTTCAAGCTGAGTCTCACCGGGTCCTCTCATGCTGATACCTCCTCTCTGACGTTCAAGGTGTGTCCACATACCGGTCAATCTTGGTAAAAGATATTGGTATTGTGCAAGTTCAACTTGTGTCTTAGCATAAGCAGTCTTTGCTCTTTGTGCGAAAATATCGAGAATAAGTCCTGTACGGTCTATCACCCTGATTCCTACTGCTTGCTCTATATTTCTGAGTTGAGAAGGAGAGAGTTCATCGTCGAAAATTAGATAATCTATCCCGTTATCCTCTATATAAGCAGCTATTTCTTCAAGCTTACCTCTTCCTATATAGGTCCGTGTGTTGGGTTTCTGAAGTTTTTGCGTGAAAGACTTCTCTCCTTTTACTCCTGCTGTCTCAGCGAGAAATTGAAGTTCTTCCAAATATTCGGCTACCTCTCTATCATCTACACCCTGGGGAATAATGGCTACAAAAGCCGCTGTTTCCTCATGACGACCCTTTATTATTTGTTCCTTTTTTATCATCAATTCAAAATTTTTACAAAAGTAAAACTATATTTGTATTAATACAAGATTAAAATTTATTCGAAATGAAACGATTGATAACCATAACTACGTTAGTACTGATCACCGTATCTTTATTTTCACAAGGCAGAATCAAGGATTACGGTATTAAGCCCGGCATTTTCCGAACAGGAGAATATAACGCCATCACCGATGTACCCGGAGTTAAAGTCGGACAAGTGACGATAATCGAGGGTGACGATATCCGCACCGGAGTGACGGCAATCATCCCACACGAGGGCAATCTCTTCCGCCTCAAATGCCCTGCAGCCGTCTATGCAGGTAATGGTTTCGGTAAGCTCGCCGGGGTGACTCAAATAGAGGAACTTGGCAACACGGAGTCTCCAATTATTCTGACAAACACTCTCTCCGTGGCGCAGGGAATCGAAGGTGTAATAACCTATTCTCTTGCACAGGAAGGAAATGAATCAGTAGGTTCGGTAAATGCTGTGGTAGGTGAAACCAATGACGGCGGCCTCAACGATATCCGAGGCAGGCATGTCACGGCTGATCATGTGCTTAAAGCAATAGAGATCGCATCGGGCGGACCGGTAGAAGAAGGCTGCGTAGGAGCCGGTACAGGTACCATCTGCTTCGGTTTCAAGGGAGGAATTGGCACCTCTTCTCGTGTGCTTCCAAAATCTTTCGGAGGATATACCGTAGGAGTGTTGGTACAATCCAATTACGGAGGAATACTGGAAATAGATGGGGTCCGGATGGGAGAAATGCTAGGACAATATAGCTTCAAAAAGGCCGTAGAAGAGGAGAAAAGTGCATTGAGCTCCGCTTGCGAGTCTACTTCATCTAAATCGTCCTCGTGCGAATCAGGCTCGTGTGAATCCACTCAAGACCAACAGCTGAACGCCGACGGTTCCTGTATGATGGTAGTTATCACCGATGCACCTGTGGATGCCCGCAACCTGAAAAGGATCGCCAAGAGGGCGATGATGGGCCTTGCAAAGACCGGTGGTATAGCATCCAACGGCAGTGGAGACTATGTGATAGCGCTTTCAGTCTGCAAAGAGAATCTCATCAACGAGTCTACTTCGAAATACAATCCCGTTCTGCTGCACAATGACGATATGTCAGCCCTATTCGAAGCAACAATAGAAGCTACTGCTGAAGCTCTGTGGAACTCTCTTTTCAAGGCTACCGATATGACAGGGAAAGGAGGTAGAACCGTAAAGGCGCTACCGGTGGAAAAGGTAGTGGAGCTAATGAGAAAGAGGAGGTAGACCTTTTATCCTATAAAAGAAATCACTTTGTCGAGTACCTCAACGGGGCGCTCTACAAAAGAGTTGTGTCCGCATCCGATTAACTCTTCAAATCGCACCTTGGGAAAGCTCTCGCGCATTTTGAGGATCATCGGGGTTGGCATAAAATTATCCTGATCTCCTGCAATCACCATCACCGGAATTTTTGAATCCGAGAGCAGCGAGGAAGCATTGGGACGAAGTTGCATCCCTTTAATTGAAGCTACTATACCCATGGGATCATGTGTCTCGCAAAGTTCCCGAGTCTCACGGATTTTCTCATCCATATCGCGCAGATTTGCCCTAGAATACATTTTCGGGATGGATACCGAGGCCAACATCAAGAGTTTGCCGCTCTCAATTATTTCAATTTCTCTTTTTCGGTCTATAGCCTTTTCTTCAGGGTCCTCATAAGGATGTGAGTTGAAAAGAATGAGCTTTTCGAAAGTCTCAGGATAGAGACGACAACAGGCAAGTGCAATGTATCCACCAAGTGAATGACCACCAATAATTGCTTTTGAGACTAAACATTTATCGAGGACGCCCTTAACGACTGTTGCACAAAAGTCCATTGTATTGATCCGATCTCCCGATGGGTCGGCCGGTGCATAATCTGTAAGACCATGGCCGGGAACATCTATCACGATTACTCTGTATTGTTTGGAAAGGAGCTCTACGAATTCACTCCATATATACATTGTTTCAAGATAACCGTGTAAGAGAATGATACATTTTTCTCCTTTTTCGGAATCTAAAATATGGACCGCAATGCCGCCCGCAGTAACAAACCGTTCCATTTGAACCAAATAATTGATTTGAAAAGCAAAGTTATAAATAAAATGGTATCTTTGCGCCTTAAAAACTTTTGAAAAAATAAATAAACATAACAATTCACCTAAATATATAATGACAAAATTAGTTTCTCACGTTCCCGAGGGGCCCCTCGAACAAAAATGGACATCTCACAAAAACAACATCCGTATCGTAAGTCCTGCCAACAAGCGCAAACTCGATATAATCGTTGTCGGCACAGGTCTTGGCGGTGCTTCTGCAGCCGCCTCTTTGGGAGAACTCGGCTATAACGTAAAGGTTTTCTGCATCAGTGATTCTCCCCGTCGGGCACATTCTATCGCCGCTCAGGGTGGTATCAATGCCGCCAAGAATTACCGGAACGACAACGACTCTGTTTATCGTCTGTTTCACGACACCATAAAGAGTGGAGACTACCGTAGCCGTGAAGCAAATGTCTACCGTCTCGCAGAAGTATCTAATAATATCATCGACCATTGCGTAGCACAAGGCGTTCCTTTTGGGCGCGACTATAGCGGACTTCTCGATAACCGCTCATTCGGAGGCGGACAGGTTTCCCGCACCTTCTATGCACGCGGTCAGACCGGACAACAGCTTCTTCTCGGTGCTTATGCGTCACTCAATCGTCAGATTTTCAAAGGGCGCGTCAAGTCATATCCCAGACATGAGATGCTTGATTTGGTAGTGATTGACGGTGAAGCAAAGGGTATAATAACCCGTAACCTTGTAACAGGCAAAATTGAAAGATTCGGTGCACACGCAGTGGTTATCGCCACCGGAGGATATGGTAACTGTTATTTTCTCTCCACCTACGCAATGACCTGCAATGGTTCTGCAATTTGGCAGTGCTATAAGAAGGGGGCATTCTTTGCAAACCCGTGCTTTACGCAGATTCATCCCACTTGTATTCCGGTCGAAGGCGACCAGCAGTCGAAACTGACCCTCATGTCAGAATCTCTTCGTAACGACGGACGTATCTGGGTTCCCAAAAAGATCGAAGATGCCAAAAAACTCCAAGCAGGAGATATTAAGGGTTCGCAGATTTCTGAAGAGGATAGGGATTATTATTTGGAACGCAGATATCCTGCATACGGTAACCTGGTACCCCGTGACGTAGCCTCACGCGCAGCTAAAGAGCGTTGTGACGCAGGTTTCGGCGTAAACAATACAGGTAAAGCGGTATTTCTCGACTTCAGCACTGCTATTGAAAGACTCGGAAAGGAGGTTATCGAAGCAAGATACGGCAACCTTTTCCAGATGTACGAAAAGATTACCGACGTCAATGCTTATGAAGAACCTATGATGATCTACCCTACCATTCACTACACTATGGGCGGCATCTGGGTTGACTATAACCTCCAGACTACTATTCCGGGGCTATACGCTATCGGCGAAGCCAACTTCTCCGATCACGGTGGAAACCGCCTCGGTGCTTCTGCTCTTATGCAGGGTCTCGCAGATGGATATTTCATACTTCCCTACACAATCGGCGATTATCTCGCCGGTAAAATTTTGGATCCCAAGATCGACACAAATCACCCTGCATTTGCAGAGGCAGAAAAGGCCATCACTGAGAGGATAAATAAACTATTCAATGTAAAAGGCAAGCGTAGTGTTGATTCATTTCACAAAGAACTCGGCCATATAATGTGGGAGTATGTGGGAATGGCCCGTAATGAGGAGGGTTTGAAAAAAGCCATCTCAGAGATTCGGAAAATCCGCAAAGAATACTGGGAAAATGTATGCGTACCAGGTGAAAACAATGAATTTAACATGGAACTCGAGAAGGCCTTGAGGGTTGCCGACTTTATGGAAATGGGAGAACTAATGGCACTTGATGCTCTCAATCGCCGCGAATCCTGCGGAGGTCATTTCCGTGAAGAAATGCAAACCGAAGATGGTGAAACAAAGCGTGACGATGAAAACTTCATGTATGTCAGCGCATGGGAATTTAAAGGAGAGGAGCAAGAGCCCATCCTTCACAAAGAGTCGTTGAAATTTGAATTTGTAAAAGTTGCCTCGCGCAGTTACGCGAAATTATAAAGAGTAAGGAGAAAGTTTATGAATTTTACATTAAAAATATGGCGTCAAAAAAACGCCAAGAGTAAGGGTCACTTTGAAACCTATGAAGTAAAAAATATCTCTCCCGGAACATCTTTTCTGGAAATGTTGGATATTCTAAACGAACAACTTATCAACGAAGGCATAGATCCCGTGGCAGTCAATAAAGGCTGCAAAGAAAAACAAGTCGATCCCGTAGCATTTGACCACGATTGTCGTGAAGGAATATGTGGTATATGCTCACTCTACATCAATGGACGCGCACATGGTCCCGACGATGAAATAACCACTTGTCAGCTCTATATGCGCAAATTCAAAGATGGCGAAACCATTACCGTAGAACCTTGGAGAACCCGTGGTTTTCCCGTTGTAAAAGATCTTGTCGTAGACAGAGGAGCTTTTGATAAAATACTCCAGGCAGGTGGATTCATATCGGTAAATGCCGGCAATGCTCCTGATGCAAACGCTATTCTCGTACAAAAAGATAAAGCCAATGAAAGCATGGATGCTGCGGCATGTGTGGGTTGCGGTGCTTGCGTTGCCACTTGCAAAAATGGTTCAGCAATGCTATTTGTAGCCGCCCGTGTAAGTTCACTTGCTCTTTTACCTCAGGGTAAAATTGAAGGAGCGCGCCGTGCAAAATTGATGGTAGCCAAAATGGATGAACTTGGTTTCGGCAGTTGTACCAACACCCGTGCCTGTGAATTAGAGTGTCCAAAAGGAATCAGCATAGCACATATAGCGAGACTCAACAGGGAGTTTCTTTCAGCTAAATTAAAAGACTAGTTAGGAATGATCAACGACTAATATTAAAAATAAATGGGGTTTCGGCCCCATTTATTTTTAATAACTTTTTATAAAAGTTTATTTCATGTTGATACAATTTGATAAGTTTTAATAAAAAATAACTCCTTAAAAATAGTTATTTAATCTGCAAACCTCTTTTTAAATTCTTGTCCAAATATTATTAACACGATACATTTGTTGAAAAAAATAATTAAGTTTATAAACATCGTAAACAATTCAATCTTAAATAACAATTTTAAGAGTATTTTATTGTTTATATTCTGTCAATATAATTTTGATAAGTAACGTTTAAATTTTATCCACAATATCAACACACTAACAACTACAACTATTTTATTAAATATTATTATTTATTTTTGTGTTGTTTAAATAAGTTATCGAGACGATACCATCAGATATGAGTAAAGAAAGATTTGATCCGAGGGAGGAGTCCTTTTCCAGAGAACGTGATCGTGATATTGAGGGTCAGATACGTCCTAAAGAGTTTGAGGAGTTCGCGGGACAGGACAAAGTTATAGAAAATCTTAAGATTTTTGTGCAGGCGGCGCTTCTCAGAGGTGAGGCTCTTGATCATATACTTTTACATGGTCCTCCCGGATTGGGAAAGACTACTCTTGCCCATATTGTGGCCCATGAACTTGGTGTAAATATGAAAATAACTTCCGGTCCGGTTCTGGATAAGCCCGGGGATCTGGCCGGACTTCTTACTTCCCTTGAAGAGGGGGATGTGCTCTTTATAGATGAGATTCACCGTCTTTCACCCATAGTGGAGGAGTATCTCTATTCCGCAATGGAGGATTATACTATAGATTTAATGATAGATAAGGGACCGGGAGCACGTTCGATACAGATAACTCTTAATCCTTTCACGCTGATAGGGGCTACCACCCGCAGCGGACTTCTCACTTCTCCATTGAGGGCAAGGTTTGGTATTAAATCCCATCTTGAGTATTATGATGCTAAGGTTCTTAGGCAGATTATTATACGTAGTGCTTCAATTCTGGATATAGAAATAAATGAAGATGCAGCATGGGAGATTGCTTTACGTAGTCGTGGTACACCGCGTATAGCCAATTCTTTACTTCGCAGGGTGAGAGATTTTGCGCAGGTAAAGGGTACCGGTATAATTGATCTTGAAATAGCGCGAATTGCCCTCAATGCTCTGAACATTGACAAGCGAGGTTTGGATGCTATCGATAATAAAATTTTGACGACAATTATAGAAAAATTTAAGGGAGGTCCGGTTGGAGCCGGTACGATAGCCACAGCTATAAGCGAGGATGTAGGTACGCTTGAAGAGGTATATGAACCGTTTTTAATAAAAGAGGGTTTTTTATCGAGAACTCCGAGAGGTAGGGTAGTAACGGAACTTGCCTATAATCACCTCGGCATAAGATTGCCCGACAGGGAAAATCTCCTATTCTAATATTTAAATTTTGAGTAAATATAATTTTAAAATAATATCGGAAGAAAAATGAAAAGAATATTTGTTGCAATAATAGCCGCATTAATTTTTATTCCATTACAGGAGACCAATGCCTGTACTTCGGCAATCATTACAGGAAAGGCAACACCAGACGGACGTCCACTGCTCTGGAAACATCGTGATACGGGTACTCTGGATAATCGTATAGAATATTTTGACAAATCCAAAGACAGAAGCATCAAATATGCCTTCATAGCTCTTGTGGATAGTCCGAAAGAGACCAAAGAGGCTTGGATAGGTACCAATGAAGTGGGTTTCTCCATTATGAATACCGCTTCATATAATCTAAATGATGAGGAATCTCCGATACAGGATCAGGAAGGGGTGGTTATGTACAATGCGCTTGCTACTTGCAGGACTCTAGCAGATTTTGAAAAAATGCTTTCCAAAATGAAATTTCCTACCGGAGTGGAGGCAAATTTCGGTGTCATCGATGCCGAAGGTGGGGCCGCTTACTATGAAGTGAGCTGCAGGGATTGGGTAAAGGTAGATGCTAATGATCCCGCCATTGCACCCGAGGGTTATCTTATATATACCAATCATTCCTTTACAGGTAAACTGAATGATGGTATGGGCTATATACGCTATGTGAGTGCTAGTGATATCTTCCGCGACCGTTTCGTAAAGAACCAACCTATGACTCCTCAGTGGATTTTTAATTTACTTTCCCGCAATTTTTATCATTCTCTTCTCGATATAAATCTTGCTGAAAATCCTGAGGTAGTTCCGAGCGGATGGTTTATTGATCAGGATTTCATTCCTCGAAAATCCACTTCGGCCTCGAGTGTGATAAAGGGTGTACTTCCGGGTGAGAATCCGGAATTGACGGTTATGTGGAGTATAGTGGGATATCCCCCCACAAGCGTTGCCGTACCCCTATTCGTAAAGAGTGGAAAAGATCTTCCTGCGCAGGTAGTGGCCAGAGGTGAAAACAGTGAAGGTCTCAATCCCAAGAATTGTGAGATTTGTGACCTCGCAATGGCTCGAAAAGCGGGTGTATTCCCCGTTGCCAGAGGAAATGGGGGTAAATATTTCCGTTTCGATCTTCTCTGGAATAGAGAGGGAACAGGATATATACAACGTCTTGCTCTCTATGAGGAGGCTATTTTCGAGACATTCAATCCTGTAATAGATAAATGGTATGAAAAGGGTTCGGTAGATATTTCAGAACTCTCCGAGCTCTATTCAAAAATGGATATAGGCGCTGCTGTAAAATAAGGTGCATATTCCCGAAAATATATCCAGAAATTATGTAGACAACTGTTTCACATCGTCGGCGAAAGCAGTTTACATAACATCGGTAATTTCTCTGATGGATGCTCCATCGGTGCATGTCGTGCTGGCAGATACCAAGAAAAATGCCTATTTTCTCACCAACGACTTTTATAGTTTCTTTTCGGACGAATGTGTCTATTATTATCCCTCACCGACAGATAAAAATGAACTCAAAGAGGCTACTGCCAAAGTGCAGCGCACAGCCACGTTATCTGCTCTGAATTCATTTGAGGGAGCATCCGATGCTTTTTGGCGTGAAAAAGTAGAAGCCGGTTCTTTTGTCATAACCGGTCAACTGATGGACATGGGATATAATTCCCGTCATAAACCTGTTTTAATAATTACCTATCCTGATGCATTGGATTTGCAGATACTCAAAAAGAGCGAAATCAGACGCACCGTACTTTCAATAAAGAGAGGGGAGAGGCTTTCCCATGAATTTATAAAGGAGATGCTCTACGAAAGTGGGTTTGAAAAGGTGGATTTTACGGTTGAGCCTGGGCAATTTGCATTGAGGGGTGGTATAATCGACATTTTTTCATTTGCCGATAATTTGCCGGTCAGGATAGATTTTTTCGGTAATCAGGTTGAATCCATTCGAAGATTCGATATCAATACCCAGCTTTCGAGAGAGAGCCTGGAAAGCGTAGATATTTTTCCGGACATCCATAAAGAAACAGATGATTCTTCGCTTGTTCCGTTTTGGGAAATTCTTCCCGAAAATACTGTTCTATGGGATTTGAGAGGGGAAAATCCTACCGGAGAAAATTATGTCATACCTCAGCCCACATTCAATAAAAATTTTGAAATACTTTCACAGGATATCCGGAACAAAATGGATGAAGGATATACCGTGACCATTTTAAGTCCCAATGAGGCCCAAACCGACCGCCTCAGACAGATTTTAGTTGACACAGGAGAAAAGGTACGACCTAATTTTCTTCCGTTGTCACTTCATGAAGGTTATGTGGACAGGATTTCAAAGAATTGTTACTATACCGACCATCAGATATTCGAACGTTATCACAAGGTTAAGGTTAAAAGGCAGGTTGAGAGATCCGAACGACTTACCATCAATGAAATAATGGCATTTCGAATGGGGGATTACGTAGTACATATAGATTACGGAGTGGGCAGGTTCGGCGGTCTTGTGAAAACAAATGTCAATGGCAAGGTACAGGAGGCCATAAAATTGGTCTATAAAGATAACGATGTGGTCTTTGTCTCAATTCACGGCATCCACCGCATCTCCAAATATAAATCGAGGGATGGCGAACCGCCGAAGATTTACAAGCTCGGCACCAAAGCGTGGGAAAATCTCAAATCCAGAACCAAATCCAAGGTTAAGGATATTGTAGATGATTTGATAAAACTTTATTCCGCCAGACATCATTCGAAAGGCTTTGCATTTTCAGCGGACAATTACCTCATGCACGAACTGGAATCCTCATTTATGTACGAGGATACGCCCGACCAGGCCCTTGCTTCAAAGAAAGTAAAGGAAGATATGGAAAGCGACCGGCCTATGGATCGCCTGGTGTGTGGAGATGTAGGATTCGGAAAGACGGAAGTGGCCATAAGAGCCGCATTCAAGGCTGTTTGCGACAGCAAGCAGGTGGCGGTTCTGGTACCTACCACCATTCTTGCGCTGCAGCATTATCATACATTTTCTTCCCGTCTGAAGGATTTCCCCTGCAGGGTAGAATATATAAGTCGTCTTCGCAATACAAAAGAGATATCGCGTATATTGGAGGACCTCGCGTCAGGCAGAGTGGACATTCTTATCGGTACTCACCGCATCCTCAACAAAAAAGTGCTCTTCAAGGATCTTGGACTACTCATCATCGATGAAGAGCAAAAATTTGGAGTCTCCTCAAAAGAGAAAATACGTCAGATGAGGAGCAATATAGATACTCTCACCCTTACTGCCACTCCCATCCCCAGAACCCTGCAATTTTCGCTTCTCGGGGCGAGGGATCTCTCCATAATCAACACACCTCCACCCAACCGCAAGCCGGTCTATACCGAGGTGATAAATTTTAATGACGAGGTGATAACCGATATAATCAACTCCGAGCTGGAGAGAGGAGGGCAGGTATTTTTTGTTCACAACAGGATCGAAGATATTCTCTCCGTATATGACATATTGCAACGTCTGGTTCCCGAGGCAAAGATATGTGTGGCACACGGACAGATGGAACCGGAGATGCTGGAGAAGAGAATAGTGGAGTTTATCGCGGGAGAGCACGATATTCTTCTGGCCACTACCATAATCGAAAACGGCATCGATATTCCCAACGCCAATACGATGATCATCAATCAGGCGCAACGCTTTGGTCTGAGCGACCTCCATCAGCTCAGAGGCAGGGTGGGCCGCTCCAATGTAAAAGCTTACTGTTATCTCCTGATACCTCCCATCGCTTCCATTACGGATGATGCGCGCAGACGAATCAGAGCGATCGAAGCTTTCTCGGATCTGGGCAGCGGATTCAACATTGCGATGCAGGATCTGGATATCCGCGGTGCGGGCAATCTGTTGGGTGCGGAACAGAGCGGGTTCATTGCCGAGATGGGATTCGATACCTATATGCGGATTCTCAATGAGGCAATGTCTGAGCTGCGTGAAGAGAAATTGAGTAGGGGAGAGGATGTCACTTTACCGGACACGATACGTTCCGCTCCAATGGTGGATACCCAGATAGAAACCGATCTGGAGGCCTATATTCCGGATGAGTACGTCCAGGTGACTTCGGAAAAAATCCGCCTCTACAAGGATTTGACCACTATCAGCGATGAGAAGCAGATTGAGGCTCTGCGCAGGGAGATGGAGGATCGCTTCGGTCCAATTCCCGAACAACTTGAAGAGTTGATCCGCATAGTGCAGCTCAAGAAGGTGGCCCAGAATCTCGGTTTCGAGAAAATAATTCTCAAAAACGGAGTAATGCTGGCCTATTTCATCTCCAACAGCATGCATTCCTATTACAGAGGAGATCTCTTTCCGGCCATACTTTCCGCCATACAGTCACTTGGTGATCGCTGTAGAGTCAATGAGGTAAAAGAGAAACTTTATGTCAGGGTAAAAAGTATTCCTGATGTGCGTCAAGCCATTCTCTTTCTCTCAAAACTCATTTAGATTCCAAAAACTTCTTACCTTTGCAACCCTGAATAAACAATATGGATAGAATGTATTTACTTATAGATATCGGCAATACGGCATGCAAAGCGGCCTTTGCCGACGATGAGAAAATAGGAAAAGTTTTTCGTTATGCGGGAGATGATATCCGGCAGTTTGTACGCGACACTTGCGAATCCGAATATCCCGGCAAAAAGGCCTGGGTGGCTGTTTTAAGTAATGTTCGTGCTGACGATCCCGATCTGGAGGCAATGTTGCGCAATGAGTTTTGCGACCGTTTGGTGGTGCTCGATGTGGCCGAGTGCGATCGTCTGGTGGAGACGGGACTCGCGCAGTTCGAGGTACTTGCGAATATGCCTGAAGGTATGGGAGCAGATCGTATAGCGGCTATTTTGGCTGCCAACAACCTCTTTCCGGAGAATGATTTGATGGTGTTTGATTTCGGTACGGCCACAACGGTGGAATTTATAAATTGTCATAAAGAGAATTCTCCGGCACATTATATAGGGGGCTCCATTTCTTTGGGTTTGAATACAAGATATCGGGCTCTGAGTCATTTTGCGGAGCGTATTCCACTGCTCAATCCGAGGGATTTCATGGAGTTTCACAAGGATGAGAAAATTTGCCCTTATGGTACCGATTTGGATACTGCGATGGCAGCGGGTAATATTCTCGGCATAATGTTTGAAATAGAAGGATATCAGAGAGAGAGTCCTGAACGAACGGTGATTTTTACAGGAGGGGATGCGATTTATTTTGCTGAAAAGCTTAAAAGTTCCATATTTGTCGTTTACAACCTTGTTTTGATGGGGCTCTCACAGATAGCACAGTTTTATGCTGAACAATAGTACCATACGAAAATTCAGAAGAATCGCGGCAACGCTGCCTGCGTTATTTGTGCTTTTTATTGCCCTCCCTTCTTCGGCGCAGACGATAGCTGCCGACGGCAGTTTTACTCCATATTCAATGTTTGGTGTAGGTTCCCTTGTAAGACCGGGTACATCATATAATCTTTCGATGGGGGGTATCGGTATCGGGGACCGCAATTTTCGCTACATTAATTATATCAATCCGGCAGCCGTTACAGAGCGCCAGGCTCAATCGTTTATGCTCGATTTCGGCATAGAACAGGGAAATATCTATTATACCGCAAATCCGGCTACTGCTATTGGAGGAACAGGTTCCGATCTGCTGAAGAGTGTAAATAATACCTTCAATATGCACCACATCATAGCATCGTTCCCGATCTGGAAAAGTTCGGCTTTCAAAGTGGGTATCGTGCCTTACAGCAATGTCGGATATAAGTTTGTTACGACCGAGAGCAATGATGAGATGGTTGCCGAAGCCGGAGATATAAAGTACTCTAAAATTGGGCAGGGCAGTATTTACCGGACATTCATAGGAGCGGGAGCCACCTTCTGGGACAGGCTCAGCGTGGGTGCGGATCTGCAATTTTATTTCGGTACGATAAATCGCTACAGCAGCGCTACGTTCACCACCAACACATCATTCCGATCGATCAATTCAGGTTGGACCTTCGTTTCACGTGCAATATCGGGAAAGTTCGGACTTCAGTACAGGCAACCGCTGGTCGGCAACACATCGGCTACTATCGGAGTTACATACGATTTGGCCACTACATTCAGAGGAGAGAACATACGCTACGCCTACGGAGTATCGGCAAGCGGCAAGGATACGGTTTTCCACCGCAACACTCCTCTTGAAACAATGTCGATACCCTCCGAGCTTGGAGTGGGATTTACCATACGCAATACGGAAAAATGGATGGTGGGATTCGATTACACGCGTTCCAATTGGACAAATTATTTTCTCGAGAAGACCCCGGGGGTGGACATCAAACCTACGACGGCACAGACATTTAGGCTGGGATTTGAAGTGACCCCAAACAGATACGATATCAGATACTATCTCAAAACGCTCACCTACAGGGCAGGAGCCTACTATGAGCAGAACTATTTTACCCTAAACGGTTCTCCCATTACAAGGCAAGGCATCACCCTCGGAGTTTCGTTTCCGGTATTCCGATACTATAATGCAGTGACTTTTGGGGTGGATATAGGCCAGAGGGGTTCGGTTGCAGACAATCTCATAAGGGAGAGATATTTCCTTTTTACTCTCTCGTTTGACCTGCACGACATATGGTTTATAAAAACTTTATATCAATAGATTAGATTATTTTTATTAACTTTACCCGATATTTTAAAAAATGGAAACAATGAAGAAAATCGCAATTATCCTCTTTGCAATGGTTCTTTCTCTTCCTGCATTTTCCCAGGGAAAGTATGGAAAAGACAGTGTGGAATGTACTAAATATCTCTCGTTCTATTCGGAACTTTACAAACAGAGAAATTATGACGAAGCTGCTCCGCACTGGAGGAAGGCCATCGCCCTCTGTCCTCCGACAGCCAGTCAGAACATGCTCCTGCACGGTCAGAACCTTCTCCGTATGGACATTCGCAAAAATGCCAAAAATCCGGTCCGCAGACAGGAGCTCATCGACTCTCTGATAATGCTCCATGACCTTCGTTCGGAATACTATCCCAATAACCGTGTGAAGAGTATGGACAATAAGGCCATCGATATTATCAACTATAACTATTGTGGTGACGATCCTCTCAAACAGTATCAGTTATTGACCGAGATCATCGAGACCATCAACACGGACTGTAGCCCCATCGTTTTCATCAACCAAATGAAAGGTGGCGTGGCGCTTTACCAGGCAGGCTCTATCCCTGCAGAGGCTTTAATGACCTGTTTCGAGAATAATATCTGCCACATCGAGGATATGATTGCCATGGATCCTGAAAAAGAGGAGTATCGCACCGTGAAACAAGACATTGAGACCATCTTTGCCGAGAGCGGAGTTGCATCGTGTGAAAACCTCATAGAACTTTATACCCCAAGATTCGAAGCCAATCCTACGGATGCCAACCTTCTCGCTACAATGGTAAAAATGCTTACAAGAGCTGACTGTGTCAGTACCGACCTCTTTCTCAAGAGTGCTGTCGCTCTTCACGAGATCAATCCCTCGTCCAGTTCGGCCTATGGTCTTTACAGACTCTATTCTTCACGAGACGAGGATAGGCTTGCCGCACAATTTTTCGAGAGTGCCATTTCTCTTCTTGACCCCAACGATGTAAAGACGGCGGCGGAATACAACCTGGAGTTGGCTACCTTCTATTTCAAGAAACTCAATCGTGCTGCTACTGCAGTAGCTACCGCCAAGAAGGCCATCGAGTATGATCAGAGCGTTGCAGGCAAGGCCTATCTTCTTATCGGCACCATCTGGGCATCACAAGAGTGTCCCGGCAGTGAGGTTGACGTAAGATCCAAATATTGGGTGGCGGTTGACTATATGGTCAAAGCCAAGAATGCCGACCCTGAAGTTGCCGATCATGCAGATGAACTTGCCGCACAGTACCGCAAATACTTCCCAATGCAGGTTGACGCCTTCATGTATGACGTTACCGACGGTCAAAGATATACTGTCTCCTGCGGAGGTATGACGGAAATCACAACTGTAAGGACACAAAAATAATCTTTTGATTCCCACAGTACATTACAGATACAAACCTATAGCCATCGGTTCATGCTTGATGGCTATAGTGCTTTTTGTGCTGACATCCTGCAGGAAAGAACCGACGGGCGATCCCATTGATCCGACGGTGACCCCACTACAAGTAGTAAAGAATATGGAGGTGGTGCAGACGGTCAATGGCGGAGTGGAGATGAGGATGCATGCGCCCGAAATGCGTAAATACTCATATGTGGCAGATTCGGTTGAGGTGAATTATGACCTCTATACCGGTGGCTTTTCCGTCAATGCATTTACCTCTGACGGGGAGCTCGAGACACGCATCACATCGAAAGAGGCCAAACATATCATCACCGACGGAAAAGAGCAGTGGCTTGCTTACGGAGATGTGGTAATCACCAATTATATCAAGCAGGAGAGTATGGAGAGCGATACCGTTTACTGGGACCGTCAGGAGCAGAAAATATATACAAATTGCTATGTCCGGCTCTCCTCACCACAGGGTATGATGCAGGGCTACGGGATGGAATCCGACGAGATGGCCAGGAATGCTATCCTGCTCAAACCCTTCGATTCTTACACTGTTGCCGCTGACAGCACCTCAATTTTGCTCGATTCTCTAAATTTTGTTGGCCCACCCGTGCAACGTTTTTGACCTTTTATGCATCTATATAATATATTTTTGTTTACTTTTGCAATCCATTTTCCAAAATGGATATTGAAAGTAGATTAAAAATAAACTAAAACTTAACAAACACAATGGCGGTTCTTGAAAAAATTCGCGTCAAATTAGGAATTTTGATAACGGTTCTCATCGCAGTCGCGCTGTTATCATTCATCATTGATCCTCAAACTCTGAGTTCGACTGCACAAAGATTTTCATCCGACAATAAAGTAGGTGTATTGGACGGCAAGTCCATTTCATATAGTGATTTTTACCAGGAGGTTGAGTATTTTACCCGACTGACCGAATTGATGGGACAGAGTTCCAACAGTGAAGAGGTACAGAAAACCATCCGCAATGCAGCCTGGCAGTCTCTCCTCGATAAGCACCTGTTCCAGCCCATGATTGCTGACGCAGGCATCGTCGTAGGTGACGAAGAGATGCTGGATCTCACACAGGGTGCCAACATCTCCCCCGTGGTGGCAAATCAGCAGATGTTCCAGGATGCCAACGGTACATTCAGCCGTGAGGCTCTCGTAAGTTTCGTACAGGCGATCCCCACCGATGCCACCGGTCAGTATGAGATGTATTGGCATTCAGTGGAAAATTCAGTTTATACGGACAGGCTCTATAATAAATATGCCTCGCTGATTGGCGCATCCAATGTTTATAACAAGGTTGAGCAACAGCGAATGATATTTGAGAATAACGTCCTTTCTTCGGTTGATTTCGTGCTTTCACCCCTGGGCTTTGAGCGTGATACCGCCATCACCGTTTCCAACAAGGAGGTAAAGGAGTACTATAAGGCACGCAAGGAGCTCTTTACCCGTCCGGCCACCCGCAATATAGAGTATGTGCTCTATGAGGTCGTGCCTTCAGATGAGGATATTGAGAGACAGACCGAGAATTTCAATGCGCTTTATGTCGAGTTTGCCGTAGCTGACAATCCCAAAAATTTCATTGCTCTCAATTCCGACCGCAAATGGGATCCTTTCTATTACACTGAAGAGGAGCTTGAGTCAGAGCCCCATTTCAAGGCTGTTGCTTTTGGAAAGAGAGCTCCCGCAGTGAGCGAGATCAGCTCCGGAGAGAATCAGCTTGCAGCAGCACGCTTGTCCGATATTAAGATTATGGCCGACTCTGCAAAAGTATGGTATGCACCATTCCCTCTAGAGAATGAGGCAGAGGCTGATGAATTGCTCGCAAGAGCTCAGAAGATGAGAGAGCCCTCGGAAGAGTTCAGTGAGATGGGCTGGATTACTCAGGATGTGCTTTCATATGCCGATCTGGCGGGCTTTGAGAAGGCTCTTGAGCCGGCAACAGGCAAGGCATACAAGATAAAGGGCGCTACCGCCAATGCATATTTTATCGTCTATGTGGCAGAGCGCACAAAAGCTCAGAAAAAAGCACAGCTCGCCACTTTTGTCAAGAACATAATCCCCTCCGAAGATACCTACCGTGATTTTCAGATGAAAGCTACCGACCTTGCAGACAGATCTGATGGCGACTACGAAAAGTTTGCCTGGATAGTACGCGAGGAGCAGCTTCCCGTCATCCCTGTAAACGGTCTGCTGCAGACTACGGAGCGTATCGGCGTTGTGGAGAACGCGCGTAGCGTGGTACACTGGGCATTTGATCGTAAGACCAAGTCGGGCGAGGTGTCGGATGTGATTTCCGTTGACAACAAATACTATTTCGTCGCTGCTGTGACTTCCGTATATAAAGAGGGCGTAATTCCCCTGAACGAGATACAGCAGGATATTGTCTATACCATCACCGCGGAGAAACAGATTGAAAAGATGGCTTCCACCATTGGTGAGCAGATTGAAGGTTGTACCACTATGGAACAGGTGGCCGAGGCTCTCGGCACCACCGTAAGCCATCAGGATGGCATTACCTTCGGTACCACACTCCAGCAACTGGATCCCAAGTTTATCGGTGCAGTGGCCTCCGCCCAGCCGGGTGTCATCTCAGGACCGGTTGCAGGAGACATCGGAGTATATGTATTCCAGGTTATCGACCGTCAGACAGGTACCTTCTATACGGAGGGAGATGTGCAGAAAGCGCTCTCGCGCAAATCGGCTTATCAGACCCAGTTGTTACAGCAGGTAATGTCGGAAATTGTCGAGATTAAGGACAACAGAGCCCGATTCTTCTAGATTTTTTCAACAATTTTTGATAATTATTAACAATTTTTTTTGAAAAGTAAAAAAATATAACTAAATTTGGCCATTAAATACTATGGAAAAACTGTGTTTTTTCGGCAATTCATTTATGTTTAACCAATAAATATCAAACACTTAACAATTTTTTTTTATGAAAAAGATTATTTATTCATTAGTGATCATGATTGCTGCAAGCACTCTTTTCACTTCGTGTCTTGAGTATGTTGAGCCGGTTGGTATCCAGCAGCTTCGCACTGCGAAGGCCGACTATCTCGATGCACTTGCTACACTACGCTTGGCAGATGCCGAGTTGCAGAGAGCCAATGCTGCCTATGTACTGGCTCAAACTGCTTACGTTGACGCTATGACTGCGCACCATCTGATCACCAACAGGATTTATGAGTATGATGTTCAGATCAAGGCCGCTCAGACTGAGTATGAAGTTGACTCTCTGAAGAAAGAGAAAGAACTTCTTCAGATTAATCATGCTGCCGACATGGCTTGGGCTAAAGAGCAACTCGCATGGGCAGAGGAGCAACTGAGAGTGGCTCTTCGTGCAATAGCCGCCGTTCAGCACCTTCTCACAGATGAAGAGCGTGACGTTCTTGCAATGGTTGCACAGGAGTATATTCTAGCACTTGACCAGTACAATGACGCCCTCTTTGATCTTGAGCAAGAAAAAGAAACACTCTGGCGTCTTGAGTATGCTCTCAATGAAGACATCGACTGGGAAGCCGACTATCAGGGAAATATCGATTTCTTCACGGCTGAGATAGCAAGAGCACAGGTTGCTCTCAACTCCGTTCCCGTGAATCTCGACCTTGAGGCTTGGAATGCCGAGGTTGAGAACCTTAAGGACTCTATCGACGCATACAACTATGGACGTCAGGCCATTTCAAAGGATTCCGTACTCTATATGACCAACGTATATTGCGAAGGTTCAGAGGCTTATGAGCGTGCTTTCGAAGCATGGCTAGCTGCAAATGAGGCTGAAGTAGACGGTACCTCAATCAAACTGAAAGCCGGTGTGGTTCCTTATGAGAAAGGTTTTGACGGTAAAGATCTTAAAGCTGAGCCGGTTGAACCTGCAAAACCTGATTTCTCAGGCAAGGCTGCTCGTCTCCATTGGGAATTTACCGGAGATACCAACGATCCTGCTGCAGCGCTTGTTTATAACAAGTTCGTTGACCTGATACAAGATTACAGACAGGATGCTCCTTTCGGAAAAGACTCTACCGTTGCAAACGGAGGTTACTATGGTAACGTGTTCGCGGGTGTGGGCGGTATTGATACCATCAAGATCAATGCTACGGTTGATATGAAGGATTTCATCCTCAACGACTCAACTCCCACCCCGAAAACATATAAGTGGAAGAAATCCGACGACACTGAAGTAACTTCGGTAGGTCTATATGGTCTTAAGGGTGCTATCAACATCCTCGAAAGAGAGCTTGTGCTTATCGATGCAGCTTCAGATGTTCCTGCTAAGCAGACGGCATACAACAATGCCAGGAACAGATGGCTGGCCGACCGCGAGTACCTCATCAACAAGACTCACCTTGTAGAAGAGGCTGCTGCTCTTGCAAACCTCAAGACCAGCACCTTGATACCTGAAAGCCAAAAAAATAAGGATGATGGTAAGGCCGAGGACT
>JAKQLB010000337.1 GCA_029567375.1 Bacteroidota bacterium
AAACGGATATATTTCCGTCCCTGACGGATTTCTCGACAGCAAATACCTGACCCTTGACGGCAAACTTACATACGAGTTCAAATATGGCAGGGATGTGGATTCCAAAGAGATAACAACCAGACAGGTACCCTTCTCCAAGAGCAATATAGACAGCAACAACCTCCTGAGAATCAAATCACTGCTGCCCTATTCCTACGAACTTATATATCCTACACTCTAATGATGCTTAGCGAGTTCATTACACCCGAGGAGATAGAGTGCCTGGAAATCATTTCATTTCCCGGGGAAATAAGTGTGATATCAACTACCGGAAAGAAGTATAAAGAGGCCATTAAGCACCTTAGGGAACAAATCTTCATCGGCTTTGACACCGAAACCAAACCTAATTTCCACGCTAATACGCCACGCAATACCACAGCATTGCTGCAACTCTCCAGCGAAACGAACGCATATTTGTTCAGAGTGCAGAAGATAGGCCTCCCACAGGAGCTGGCAGATATTTTGTCAGACCCGGAGATCACTAAAGTAGGAGCAGCCACCACGGATGATATCAGAGGGCTACAGCATTACAGAGAATTTAAGCCGCAAAGATTTTTAGATCTGCAGGACTTCGTCGAGCAATACGGAATACTCGAGAAAAGCGTACGTAAATTGGCAGCCATTATTCTAGGCAAAAGGGTATCCAAGTCACAGCAACTTTCAAACTGGGAGGCGGCCAAACTAACCCCCGCTCAGCAACTCTACGCAGCTACTGATGCCTGGATCTGTGTCAAAATGTACAAAAAGCTCCTCGCCTGTCCCAAAACTTCACCCCAAGAGAACGAAATATGACACGCATCCACCTCAAAAAAGGGCGGGAGGAGTCCCTCCTGCGACGCCACCCCTGGCTCTTTTCCGGCGCCATATCACGCATCGAAGGTGAACCTTATGAAGGGGATATCGTATCCATCATCAGCCAAAGCGGCGAATGTCTCGGATACGGACATTTCCAGATAGGCTCGATAGCGGTGCGGGTGCTGAGTTTTGACGATGCTGCACTCTCCCCCAATTTTTGGAAGGAGAGAATCGGCGCTGCATACAGGCATAGACTCTCCCTGTCGCTGAAAAACACCAACTGCTATCGTCTGATACACGGAGAGGGAGATATGCTCCCGGGTCTGATAGTGGATTGGTACAACGGAGTAGCAGTGGTTCAGGCACATTCGGTCGGAATGTTTCTCTCATTAGACAAAATTTCCAATGCTCTAAAAGAGGTGTATGGAGAAGAGCTCAAGGCAATTTATGACAAAAGTTCGGGGACAGCGCCATTCAATGCGGGACTCGACTTGAACGATGGTTTTCTGTATCGTAATGAGGACTTTGCCGATGAACGCGAAGGGATTGTAACGGAAAATGGGCACAAATTCATAGTCAACTGGGAGGAGGGGCAGAAGACCGGTTTCTTCCTCGACCAGAGGGAGAACAGGTCACTTGTGGAGAGGTATGCTGCCGGACGCAATGTGCTCAATCTCTTTTCTTATACGGGAGGTTTTTCCATATATGCGCTTGCGGGCGGAGCCATAAGTGTGGATTCGGTGGATAGTTCGGCCAAAGCAGTTGCGATGATGGAGAGGAATGTGGCCCTCAACGCTTTCCCCAACCATCATTCTTTCTGTGAGGATGCCATTGACTTCGTCAAAAATTCCCCATTTGGAAAATATGATATGATGATTGTGGACCCTCCCGCATTCGCAAAACACCGTGGCGCAATCAGAAATGCACTCAGAGGCTATCAGAGACTCAATGCCGCAGCCATTTCCAAAATAGCATCGGGAGGTATTATCTTTACTTTCAGCTGTTCACAGGTAATTGACAGCACCTCTTTCGCTCTTACCATATTTTCCGCTGCGGCGGAAGCAGGGCGGAATGTAAAGATCCTCGATCGCCTCAACCAGCCGGCCGATCACCCTGTCAATATTTTCCATCCGGAAGGAGAGTATCTTAAGGGACTGATACTCTATGTTGAATAATACTTTCTGATACACCCTCAGACCCTAGCTTTTACAACAATGCATCGGCAAGCTGCTCGAGGGCAGGATAATCCGTACTCTTCATCCGGCTTCGGATCGTAACGACGGGCTCTACTATCGTCAGATTTGACATCTGACAGAGAATTTCATTCATAACTCTTGCCGCTGAAGGAGCCCATGAGCCATTTTCTATAATTCCTACAGTACGTCCGGTATAACATTTAATCTGAAGCAGATGCAGGAAATTGTGCATAGGGGTAAACACGCCGTTGTCGTAAGAAGAGGCTGCAAGAACAAGTTTTTCATAGCGGAAAGCATCGGAAACATTGCGGGAAATCTCGGTACGACATAGGTCTCTGATAAATACATTCTCCGCCCCTTTGGACTCAAGTATCTCTTTCAGCTTTTCCGCTGCCCGCATCGTACCGCCGTAGATGGAGGCAACAGCTATCATAATACCCTTAGACTCGGGAACATAACTACTCCAGATATCATATAGTTTGATATATTTTCCCAGATCCTCATTTATAATCGGACCATGCAAGGGACGTATAGACTTAATGGGAAGAGTAGTGGCTTTTTTAAGGAGATTCTGTACCGGACCCCCATATTTTCCCACGATATTGATATAATAGCGCCGTGCCTCCTCAGACCAATCGGGGTCCTCACTACTATAGAACCCACATTCAGAAAGGGCACCGAATTTACCAAAACCATCGGCACTGTAAAGAGCACCCTCGTACTCATCAAATGAGACCATTACTTCCGGCCAATGCACCATAGGGGCCGCATAAAAATGGAGCTTGTGTTTTCCCAAATCCAGAACATCCCCTTCTTTCATCGTAATACAGCGACCGGCAATATCGGGAGTGTCGAAAAACTGCTGAAGCATCTTGACAGACCTTACTCCTGTAACAACCTGAATATCAGGATATGTTTCCAGCACCTCGGCAATCATTGAAGAGTGATCCGGCTCAAGGTGATGAACGACCAGATAGTCAGGTTTCCTTTCTCCGAGAGCCTTTTTCAGATTTGCCTCCCACTCCTCCCCTTTTCTGGCATCAGCCGTATCCATTATGGCTATTTTCTCATCCAGAATAAGGTAAGAGTTATAGGAAACGCCTTGCGGCACTTTGTACTGGCTTTCAAAAAGGTCTATATCAAAGTCATCAAGACCTATGTAGATAACGTCGTCAGTAATTTTCCTCATAATTGCATTCCTAATTAAACTGAATATTTACTCATTTGAGCTGCAAATATAATAAATCCCACTGATTTAAAGGAAATACCCGGTATTGCGCAGAGTAAAAATATGGTCACGCTCTCGGAATGAAAACATTTGACGGCTATTGTAAAAAATCAGAGCAACAAAATTTAACCAACTTTTTAGTCGTTATTCTACCATATTTATATAAATTTGCCGGAAGTTTTGTAGTGGAAGCCTCTCGACGGCAGGCGAATTAGTCAACGCTGAGTGTAATATAAATTTACTTACTTATTAACCTAGAGTCAGTTTTTTAAGAATTCTGCAACATTTTTATTCAAATCATGAAAAAAATAATTTACTCTATCATTGCCATAGTCGTATCTATGAGTATGGCAAACGCTCAGGATCTCGTAACAAAGACAAATGGCGAAGACATTAAGGCTAAAGTACTTGAAATCACCACTGATGAGGTTAAGTACAGGCTGTATGATGAGCCCGACGGTGTTGTTTATACCGTAAAAAAGAGCGATATTGTTATGATTCGCTATGAATCGGGTAGAAATGAAATATTCAACCAGGAATCAATGTCTGATACTTTTTCAGACAGAGAGTCACTTGCTGATATTAAACCGGATATGAAATACAGGGAACTTAAAAAATTGTATAACCATAAAGACTACACTCCATCATCACGTGACCGATATAAGCCGGGTTGGACGGGAATAGCATCATTTCTCATTCCCGGTCTTGGAGAGAGCATCAATGGAGAATGGAAACGTGGCGTAGGCAAATTCTGCGGTAGCGTTGTTCTTATAACTGCCGGCAGCATATGTGAAAGGGCAAGTCATGGTGAGAATGCTAAAGGATGGCATCTTGCAGTTGCAGCAGTTAGCTATGTGGGTGCGATAGGACTGGATATTTGGAGTATTGTCGATGCCGTTAGGATAGCCAAGGTAAAGAATATGTACGAGCAGGATTTGAGGCGAACTTACTCATTTGACCTCGACCTGCATCCTTCAGTAAACTACATACAAATGGGCAACACGATTCAGCCCACAGTAGGATTTACACTTGCGTTACAGTTTTAAAAAGGGCTACTGATTAGTGGTGTAATAATTGATTGAAAATTAAGATTTTTATTATGAAAAAAATATTTTTATCCCTCATTGCCATAATTGCATCTATGATTTTAGCAAACGCTCAGGACTTTGTAATCATGAAAAACGGAGATGAGATTAAGGCAAAAGTGCTTGAAATCACCATGGATGAAGTCAAGTACAGGTTGTACGATGAACCCGATGGTGTTATATATACCGTATGGAAATCCGACATTATTATGATTCATTATGAATCAGGCAGAAGTGAGGTGTTCTCTCAAAAGGTGATGCCAAGTCCCTATTATTCAGGTAGAGAGCCTCTTTATAATATTAGACCGGGTATGAAGTATAATGAGCTTAAACACTTATATAACCATAAAGACTACACTCCATCATCGAGTGATTTTAATCCCGGCTGGTGTGGTGTGGCATCATTTTTCATCCCCGGACTAGGAGAATGTATCCTTGGAGAGTGGGAAAGAGGTCTGGGCAAATTCTTTGGCAATATGGCACTAATGAGTGCTGCTGCCATTTCTTTTCATGCCGGTGTTTATGCAGGTTATTATTATGAAGAGGAAGCATGGCCGCTGGGGATTGCCGCGATTTGTTCTGCAGCTGCTGTAGGACTGAATATTTGGAGCATTGTCGATGCCGTAAGGATAGCCAAGGTAAAGAATATGTACGAACAGGATTTGAAACAAGTTTACTCATTTAACCTCGACCTATATCCATCAGTAAACTGCATACAAATGGGCAACACAATGCAACCTACAGTTGGATTCACGCTTGCATTAAGGTTCTAATACAAGTCATCTATTTAGTAGTCTGACAATCCGATACATTATTATCAGGTAAAATTGAAAGCGTCAAGTACAAGAATTAAATCAAAACCAAGCTATGAAAGAGATATTGATATATAAATGCAAAAATGGAATTGTCGTAAACAGAATAGTCAATGTACTTGATGCTAATAGTATTGCATATCGTCAGCATGATGAAACTGTAGATAAACAGCCGGGAGCTTATGGCCCCACCCCCGGTATCGCCATATATGTATTTGAAAAGGATTATGACAAGGCACTGGAGTTAATTGATCCCATTATCAAAGATAATATCGAAGGTCCGAAACCCTTGTGTCCAAAATGCGGCAGTGAAGAGGTCGAAGCCATTCCCCGACACAAGTCCACTAAACTTGTCATACTGCTTTCCATCCTTTTATTCCTGATTCCCGGACTCTATTTTGTCTATTCCAGAAATTTAAACATTCGTTCTCAGTCCCTCGATATCATTGCAATAGTGATGATCCTCTCCAGCATCGCCTTGATGATCCTAAGCAAACACCAAAACGTCAATCACCAATGCACTAAGTGCGGCAGGAAGTTTAATCATATATAGCGAAGCGACTGCATCTTACAAAGAACAATTATAATTATAATTATAATTAAACCTCTCTTAGCATCGCCAAGTCTAATACTAGTGCAATCCTGCAGAGAGATAATAACACTTTACCGATGTGTAGGCTCTTTTATCTCTAAAGAAGCATTTCGAAATTGCGACAACTTCGAAAAAAAAAGCATATTGCCTAATAGAAGATCTTGTGATAATTAGTAAAAACATCCCATATTTGTCTCATCTAAAATGACAAACAAGCTCAAATTCATAGTAATTTTAACTTTTCTGGTTTTCACCCATCTTGTGAGCCACGGTCAAACTTCGTGTACGGTAAGTGGAAAGGTGGTTGACACCAATAATTTACCTGTACAATATGCTTCAGTCGTGGTATATAAATCGGACAAACTGCTGACAGGCACTTTGACGGATGAAAATGGGGATTTTTCATTCAAAATAAACCGCAGTGCTGACGAACATCTACTTGTAATAGAATTTATCGGATACGCTAAGAGAGAAGTTAGTTTTAAGCCGGAGCGTTCATCAATAATCCTGGACAAGATAATTATAAAAGAAGATGCAGTTCTTCTTGGCGAAGCTGTTGTGACCGCTAAGATGGATGCAGCCAAGTCCTCGGTGGAGCATACGGTAATCCATGCTTCTGCAAATATGAGTTTCGAAACAGGAACTGCTCTCGACATACTCCGTACATCTTCATCTGTGACGCTGGTCAATGATGCCATTTCAATCAGAGGTAATAGAAATATTCTCGTACTTCTGGATGGAGTTCCCACAACAGTCGGTGATCTTGCAGTAATTCCGGCAGCTAATATCAAAAACATTGAAATAATTACCAGCCCCGATGCTTCATACGACTCCGAAGGTACCGGTGGTATCATAAACATAGTCTCCAAAAGGAATGTTGTAAAAGGATTTAGCGGGGTAATTTCAGCAAACTACGGCTTCAACCACTTTGTAACAGGCAATTTGGCACTGTCATACAGCAAGCCCAAGACTTCCTGGAGGTTTAATTACAACACGAAATATGAAGACGATATCGTCAATACGACCTTAAATCGCCTGATACACGAAAATGGCAATCAGACCTACCAGCAGATGAGAGCCACCAGATATGTGTACAACAATAACATTGGAGTCGGTACTGACTTAAGAATTAACGAAAAGAACATCCTTAGCATTGACCTAAAATCCATGCTGCCAAGACATAATATAAAGCAAGACTTGGATAATCAATACATTAAGGCGGGAATGGAGAGTAAGGAGAAGAGGCGCAAAGATGTTGCATGGAACAGGGAAAACATAGAAGGAAAGATATCATACCGACATATCATAAAGCCGGACACCTCTGATCTGACAATTAACGGTTCCATATCCAGAACATGGGGACACAGACCCTCCTACTATTTCCTGGAAGGAGCTGAGATAAGTCGTTCCGATTCAGGAGGAAGCCCCTTCATAACCTCATTACAAGCAGACTTTAAACAAAAGATCAGTTCCGGCACACTATCAGCCGGAGCAAAATTGACATATAGGGACAATCACATCTATCACCGATTCTATTCAAATGAGAATGGGGAATGGAATTATTCGGAGACATTCAGCAATGACTTACATCATACGGAGCTTGTAAATGCAGCTTACCTTTTGCTATCATCAAGAAAAGGGAAATTTACTTATAAGGCGGGATTAAGAGGAGAATTCAGTACTGTTACATTGGAAAGTAATCGGGAAAAACTCAAAGAGAGAAATAACGATTTATTTATTGCCCCGAGTTTATCCGGAACATATAATCTGACCAAGAATCAAGAGATTGCCTTTGCTTTTACACGCAGAATCGGAAGGCCTATCTACCCTCAGCTAAATCCCTATATGAGCATGGTGGATGCCTCGACTTTTGAGCAGGGCAACATGAATCTAAGACCGGAGAAGTCTTCAAAGCTGGACCTTAGCTACACTCTTAAAAGCAGATTTGTGCAATTATTTACGGATGCCTATTTAAACTATACTACGGGCTACATTTCACAGATAACGAAAATATCGGATGGTCTTCTTATCACGACATACATAAACGGTACTTCGGACTTAAAGAGCGGGGCGGAGATTACACTTAAGCTACTTCCTTCAACATGGATGACCGCTACACTGAGTGCAAACACCTTCTACGTTGACACCAGAGGCAACTTTGCAGGAGCTGAAATCAATAACAAAGGTTGGTCAAACAACAGTAATTTGCTCCTTGACTTCATGATTGGAAAATCTACTGACCTCCAGATACAATATTTTCTCACAACACCGCAATATTTTCCTCAACTAACGACATCACTCACACATCATATGAATGTCGGATTTAAGCACACATTCCTGAAGGGAGCGATGAGTGTGTCCTTGCTCCTTACTGACGCATTCAATACATATAAATGGCAGGTACAGTCAAGCAACAACATTTTTGACCTTACAAACATAAGTACCATGAAGAGCAGGATGTTGTGGGTAGGGATTTCATACAACTTCAATTCCTTCAAACAGAAGAGTGGAGAGACGAAATCAGAGGGAGACAGAACTCTAATCAAATTATGATTATAATGCCTCTCAGCTCTTTGGGAGGGGTAGATAAGGAGCGAAACGAAGTGGAGCGACTGCACCTCACCAAAATAAAGACAAGAGCGACCATTGGCCGCTCTTGTTTTTGTGAGGTGCCTGGCGGATTCGAACCGCCGTAAACGGTTTTGCAGACCGCTGACTAAGCCACTCATCCAAGGCACCGGATTTGGGGATACAAATATAGCCATTATTTTGAAGAATCCAACAAAACTGCCCCACTTGCGGCCATTTGCACTACCACCCTCCCCATTCAAAGCCACAGAGGTCCATCATTCCCTCAAAACTTAAATTCAAGTTTGACCATAAAATTGAATCCAGCCTGAGGAAAGAATCCCGCCTCTATATAGTCTGCGCTACCGTCAGCAAAAGTAGCTCTGTAAACCCAGGCATCGGCCACATATTTGCGGTTGAACAGATTGTCGGCATAAAGCGAGATACCGATATTTTTCCATGTATAATGCGCATCTGCCGAAAAAACAGTATATGCCGGCAGGGAACGCTCATCACAAGAGGTGTTGTCATAATACTGTTTGCCAACATATTTACCACGCAAAGAAAAAGAAAGTTTGTTCAGAGGGGTCCAGGTGACCATAGCCATTCCTACGATAGGCGGGGACATCAATATCTCTCCATTTTCGATGTGTTGTACTACCTGTGGGAGGGGATTCCATTCGTCAGGGTTGTCATATTTATCCACCCACAGGTTGCACTCCGTGATGCGGTTGCGACTCAATGCCAGATTGGCGTCAAACCTAAGTCTTCGCAGTGCCTGCCAGCCGGCAGAGAGTTCGATGCCCCGCCTGTAACTGCGCTCCACATTCTCCTTGACTCTGTATCCTATTTCTGTAATTTTACCGGTCTCAAGGAGCTGGTTATGATATTCCATAAGGTAGATATTTGCCGAAAAGGCAAAAACAGGCGAAGTATAATTGTATCCGAACTCCCAGTCCAACATCCGCTCGGGAAGAATCCTTTCCCCCTCTCCTGCCTTGATAGCCTCCTTGATATCACTGCGCGAAGGTTCCTTGTGAGCCACTGACAGCGATGCATAAGCAGCTGACCGACTATCGAAACTCCAGGAGAATCCCCCTTTGGGGTTGAAGAAATTATAGACGAAATCTTTATCCAACGCGACGAAATCCTTGTCAATACCGGATAGCTTGTAATCAACATTGCGATACTGGAGATCGCCGTAGAGATGCAACCTGCCGTCGATAATAGTGCCTTCACCTCGCAAGAAGCCGGAAATATCCCTTTTTAGGCCCCGATTGAGATACCAGCTCCAATCATCCGGAATATTCTCATTGTATTTCGCCCAAATCAAATTTCCGTAGTGGTCACCGTCATAGAGCGACCAGGAGAGATTGCCCAACAGAAAAAATCCCTCTCCGGAGTACTTTAGATTGGTAGTAGCAGTAAAACTGTTGTTCTCCATCTGCTGGCGAACAATAACATCGCTTCGCTTATAAAGCACCCCACCTACTCTCTGCTCCTGCAATCCGTAATCGGAAAATTTCTTCCCTGCCTTGTAATTCTCATAATAACCTGCTCCACGGGTATAATTGAGAGTGGCACTCATAGAGAGGTGCGGAGAAAATTGATGCACCCAAATACCTTGCAAATGGTTCTGTAAATAGTTGTCGGTTTCGTTGTCGTAATAGCACAAATGCCCCGAATCATCAGTGTATTCTCCTGCCGGATTATACCTGCGGTCGCTCTCCAGCATATCAGCCGGAATACCCTCCCAGGTTATACCGCTGCGCTGTTTGCCGAGAATCCAGTTGAGCCGTAGGGAGTTGGAACCACGTAGCCACCCCAAAGTCGCATAAGCGGAGTGAACTCGCGCAAAGGCATTTCGTATATAGCCCTCAGTAGTATTGTATGAGTAGTACATATCGAACGAGAGACCGCTCTTACCACGTCCCGTACCGGCGCCGACAGTGGCACTGCCGGTGAGCCACGAGCCTCCGGAGAGTGCAATTGTGGCATAGGGTTTCTCCGTGCCCCCAAGAGTGCTCATATTGAGAGTTGCACCGAAGGCACCCGCTCCGTTGACCGAAGTACCTGCGCCCCTCTGCAGTTGCACCAATTCGAGAAATCCCGTAATAGCGGGAATGTTGACCCAGAAGACCTTCTGCGACTCTGCATCATTGAGTGTGATGCCGTTGATGTTGACATTGATGCGGGTGGCATCGCTGCCCCTGACCCTCATCTTTGAGTAGCCCAGGCCGGTGCCCCCTTCATTAGTGGCCACAACGGAGGGCTGCAGCGAGAGCAGCATCGGCAGTGAGGTCATGGTGCCTGCTTTCGAGAGTTGCTCCCTCTTAATCTCGGTGGAAGTGACAGGTGTTCCGGATTGCGCCCTTGAGGCGGTCACGATGGTACTGTCGATGGTGTAATGCTTGTGTGATTCGTCTGAATCCGGCACGACGTTCTGTGCCAATGGTTGTGCGTAAGAGAGCGCACAAAGCAGCAGAAATGCTGCTGAAATCAATGTTTTTTTCATAAAAATCCTCCCTACGCCGGTATTATCCGGATCAGGTTTAGTGGGTGTGTTCTCAGCCCCCGCAAGGGGAGCACCCCCGATTGTTAATAAATCTATGTCAAAGACCCCAAGAGGGGAAACTTTCTATTTTTTGCCCTCCACGAGCGTTACGCGGAAGATTTTCGGCCAATATTTTCCCGTTAACCAAATAGTGCCATTTTCATCATTATACGCAATACCGTTGAGCACATCTGTTGACGGCTTGCGCAAAGTGCGATGCAGGAGATTGCGGCAGTCTATCATGCCCGTTACTACCCCACTGGAAGGATTGATGGTAACTATTGCATCGCTGCCATAAACATTGGCCCAAATCTCTCCGGTGATGTATTCCAGTTCGTTTATGAAGCGCAAAGGCTTTCCGTCAAGTGTAACTGTAAGCTGTTTCTCAACCTTGAAATTATCGGGGTTGCGAAAAGTCAGCGAGGAAGTGCCATCACTCATTATCAAGTATTTACCGTCAGTGGTCAGACCCCAGCCCTCACCCATATAACGTACCGATCCGATAAGTTCCATCGTTTTTACATCGTACACAAAGCAGATATTCTCCTGCCAGGTGAGAATATAAATACGACCTTTGAGCGCACAGGCACCCTCAATGAAATATTTCCTGTCGAAATTGATCCTTTTGAGCACTTTTCCGGTGGCAAGTTCCACTTTACGGAATGAGGATTCACCATACTGCCCGCAAGACTCATAAAGCTCTCCTTCGTAAAAAAAGAGCCCCTGTGTATATGCACCGACATCGTGAGGCAGACTCTCCTCAACTTTCAAAGTGTAATGATTAGCATTCTGAGCACTACCTTCACAGGCGGTGAGCAATGCACAGAGAAGAAAAAGTACGATATGCAACAGAGGTTTTTTCATTACGCAGGCAAAAGTAGATATTTTTTTGTACATTAGCAGTCTAATTAGCAAATAAAGTACCGGTAAGATATGGACATAGAAAGTCGTAAGAACCTCTACACCGAACATTTTTATATCAAGAGTTTCGAGACGGACCCATTCAAGATCTTCAAACTCTCTTCATTTCTGAGTGTAGCCCAGGAAATTGCAGGCGTGAGTGCCACCAGAATGGGATTCGGCTATGACGACCTGATAAAGGAGAACAATGTCTGGGTTCTCTCAAGGGTGAAAGTAAAATACCTGCGCCCGCCGCGTTGGAGGGAATTTGTTAAAATGGAGACCTGGCATAAGCGCGAAGAGGGGCTTATGGCCCTGCGTGACTATGAACTGCTGACCGAGGAGGGCGAAAGCATAGCTGTTTCCACCAGTTCCTGGCTCATAATGAATATGGAGAGCCGCCGCCTCAAAAGGACTTCGGAGATTCTCGGAGAGAAGGGAATGCACTACATGGATAGAGATGCGATTGCTAAAAGTTGCGGTAAACTCATTGCACCTGATAACCTGCAGCTTGTTTATACCAAGCGCGTTCGTATCTCCGATATCGATTACAACCACCACGCAAACAATGCCAGATATGCCGATTGGATTATAGATGCTTTCGGGATGGACTTTCTCAAAGAACATCCTCTGGATGAGATTCAGATAAACTACAACAGCGAATGTACTTTTGACAATCTCGTGGAGATTTATAAGGTACCCGTGGCAGAAAATTCGTTTTATGTTGAAGGGCGCAGCGATGGGCACAATATTTTCCAATCTCTGATTTCATTCAAGTAATATATGAGTATCTACAACATAACCTTGATTACGATGACTGCACTGGCCGTTGTAGTTTTCGTTGCACTCTTTTTCTTTGGAGCCGGATACGGCTTTCTGAGAACTCCTAAATGGGGACCTTCCATTCCTAACAAGATCGGATGGATATTGATGGAGGCACCCATTTTTGTCACTATGTTGGCTCTCTATCTCGACAGCGACCGAATCGGTGAACCCGCCATAATTATCATTACGCTGCTCTTTCTGACACACTACCTTCAACGTACCTTCATATTCCCTCTACTGATAAGGGGCAAGAATAAGATGCCTCTCTCTATCATCGCCCTGGGTATGACTTTTAATTTCACTAACGCCTATATGCAGGGCTATTGGCTCTACTACCTCTCACCGAAGGAAATGTATACGGTGGAATGGCTCACGACCCCCCAATTCATTATCGGTACGATAATTTTCATCGTCGGAATGGTAATTAATCTCCACTCCGACTACATAATACGACATTTGCGCAAGCCCGGCGACAATGCCCACTATATCCCTATGGGAGGCATGTTCAAATATGTATCATCTGCCAACTATTATGGTGAGATACTGGAATGGACGGGATTTGCAATCCTTACCTGGTCGCTCCCCGGAGTTGTATTCCTACTCTGGACCTGCGCCAACCTGATACCGAGGGCCAATTCCCTCTATCACAAATATGCGGAAGAGTTTGGAGAAGAATTTACCAAACTTAAGCGCAAACGCATATTTCCCTTTATCTATTAAATTAATTAATATAAAATGACACTAACATGAAACGAATCGGCATTATCATTTTAGCGACATCTGTTATTATCTGTTCATGTAGCAGGCAGGAGAAACCACAAACCTCACTCGAAAAAGCAATCGAAAAGGGACTCGTCGAATCACTCTCCAGACCCGCCAAATGTTCCATAATTGAAATTGAAAAGCTGGACTCCACCATTTTCCTAACGGAATTTAATCGCAGAACCAGTGTGTTTGAAATGCGAATTGAACAGAATAAAAAATTTCACGACGATTACTACCGCAGAGGACTTAAGAAGAATGCTGCCATTAAGTACGACGAGATACATAGGGACTATGAAATCCTCGACACGCTCCAGATAGTGAAGCAGAGGATGGGCGACTCCCTATATATGATAGCATACTACGATTACCGCGTCAAAGCTGAGGTTTTAGCGGGTAGAAAATTGGGAAGAATAGTGAGGAAAATAATTAGGAGAAAAGCACAGATATTGGATGATGTATATTTTGCCATCACCCCTGACAACAAAGTTATCTCGGTGAACACCGATTACAACAAACTCCATCAGGCCACGGGACTCGTCATCCCCGGCTACAGTGAAATCATCAAAGCAAAAGAAATCTCAACGGAATTACCTGAAGATGAGTGATACACTCTTTACGCCCTACAAAATCGGCCCGATAGAACTTCGCAACCGTACCATTCGTTCGGCCGCATTTGAAGGAATGTGTCCCAGCCATCGGCCTTCACAGGAACTATTTGACTACCACACCGCAGTGGCACGCGGAGGCGTAGGTATGACCACGATAGCCTACGCTTCGGTATCACAAAGCGGACTCTCTTTCGAACGACAACTCTGGATGAGAGAAGAGGTGGTCCCGGAACTCAAAGCCCTTACAGATGCAATCCACAAGGAGGGCGCACTGGCTTCAATTCAACTCGGTCACTGTGGCAATATGTCGCACAGAGCTCTCTGCAAATGTCGTCCCAAGGGTGCCAGCAGTGGGTTCAACCTCTACTCTCCCACCTTTGTTCATGGAATGAAGGTAGATGAAATTGATGAGATAGTGGCAGACTTCGGCAAAGCAGTGCATCTGGCCATTAAAGCGGGATTTGACGCTGTAGAGATACATGCGGGACATGGCTATCTGATATCCCAGTTTCTCTCGCCTTATACTAATCGTCGCAAAGATGAATATGGAGGCTCACTGGAGAACAGGATGCGCTTTATGGAGCGGGTTATGAGGGAGGTAATGGCAGCTGCAGCCGATAAAGTAGCGGTATTTGTCAAGATCAATACTCGCGATGGTTTTAAGGGAGGAATGGAGATTGATGAATGCATCAGTGTTGCACGCAGGCTTCAAGAGCTCGGTGCGCACGCTCTGGTACTCAGCGGCGGATTTGTGAGCAGAATGCCGATGTATGTGATGGGCGGTCCATTTCCCGTCAAGGCTATCGCCCACTATATGCCCCTCCGACATTGGTGGCTCAAGCTCGGAGTACGCATGGTCGGTCGTTTTATAGCTCCCACAGTTCCATTTAAAGAGAATTATTTTCTGGAGGATTCCAAAAAATTCCGCGAAGTACTTGACCTCCCGCTAGTCTATGTCGGAGGTGCAATTTCCAGACGCGGCATTGATGAGATTATGGATGCCGGATTTGAGATGGTTCAGATAGCACGTGCTCTTATCAGGGATACCGACTTCGTAAAAAAGCTTCGTGAAGAGGAGAACCATTGCAGTACCTGCAAACAAGTCAATTTCTGTGTAGGAAGAATGTATACCCTCTCCATGCAGTGCCACGCCCTTTGCAAAGATATCACACCTGCACTCAAACGCGATTGCGAAAAGAGATATTCAAAATAATACTATTGAAGATGAAACTTAAGAAATTACTGACATTCGTCATAGCCGTGGCTTGTACTTTGGCAATAGCATCCTGTCACAAAGACCCTATCGATCCTGACGAACCTAACAACCCTAATAATGGTGAGCCTGAGACTCCATTTGTCCCATATGCCAAAATTGAGGGTCGCAATGTCTGCGCTTATGTCACATATTGGGGACTGAAAATACCCGAGCCCAACATTATGACACACCTAAACTACGCTTTCGCGGAACTTTATGTCGTGGATGGTGTTTACAACGGATTTAAACTCCAGGGGAGCCAGTCTCGTTTCGAAACGATAGTAGAACTCAAAAAGGTCAATCCCGACCTAAAAATCTCTCTCTCTTTTTCCCATACGGTTTCCAACTCCGACAATAAACAGGGCGGCGGTTTTTCTGCAATGGCAAGTACTGAAGCGGGAAGAAAGAAGTTCGCAGAAGATTGCAAGGCTTTTCTGGAAAAATGGGGCATCGACGGTATTGATATCGACTGGGAATTTCCGGGCCTTTCCTGGAGCGGACACGCCTGCGACCCTAGCATTGATACTGAAAACCACGTTTTGCTGATGAAACAGCTTCGTGAGACTCTGGGTGACAAATATATCCTTTCATATGCCGGATATGTTAAAGACAAGGTTGCCATAAGCACAGGCTGGCGATATATCGACATCGCCGCCGTAGACCCCTACGTGGACTTTGTAAATGTCATGACCTATGATATGGATGCCGCACCCAACCATCACTCTGCAATCAGCTCCCCAAGAGCCTATGTTGATTGCGAAAGAGCTCTCAAGGCATATCTTGATGCAGGTGTCAAGCCATCCAAACTGGTACTTGGCATACCATTCTATGGCCGCCGTTCATTCAGCACCGCACCTACCGCTATCAATTACGACAGAATCCTGAGTCTGGATCCCAATGTTTACAAGATTGATAATTTTGATGCTGCTGCCGGCGTCCCCTATGTAACACTCACATCCAACAACAGTTTCTATTGCGGTTACGACAATGCGAAAAGCATTGCTCTCAAAGGAGAATGGCTCCATAGAAATGGAATGAAAGGCATAATGTATTGGCAGTATGATGGAGACGATGCAAAAGGCACTCTCCGTAAAGCATGCTGGCAGGCGGTAATGAAACCTTAAGAAAAGCAAAGGTCAACCCTGCATACTTATAAGCCAGATATTGTAGGCCACAAAAGCTAGAACCATCAGCAACCCTTCAAAACGTGAAATCCGCACTTTTGTGGTGGCGAAAATCATCAACAGGAGTGCCGCGCCTGTCATCACAAGATAATCCGTAAGCACTATATCCGGGCTGCGGAGCGGTCTGATCAGAGAACTGGTTCCCAGAATAAGGGTGATATTGAAAATATTGGAGCCTATAACATTACCAAGAGCCATCTGAGTATTCTTTTTCAAGGCTGCAGCGACAGACGCCGCCAGTTCAGGAAGAGAAGTGCCACAGGCTATGAGCGTGATCGAAATGTATGCATCACTAACTCCAAGATTACGTGCTATAACCACAGCCTTTTCCACAAAGAAATGACATCCCAATATCAGTACGCTTAGTCCCATAATGGCGACTGTAACACTATACCATAGAGGTTTGCCATTAGAAGGTTGCACCTGCGTATCAACTGGCAAATCCTGACTCTCTTTTCTGAGCGTTATCCAGAGGAAAAAGGCAAAAATTGCAAGAAGTACTACGCCATCTATTCCGGAAATTAGAGTTTCACCTTTTGTAAAAAAATCAAAGGCCAGAAGGACAAGCAAGACACTGACACCAAAACAAAAAGGAGCATCTCTTCGAATATTTTCCCTGCTTGTCGCTATAGGAAACAGCATTGCAGTCACTCCGAGAATACCTAGCACATTGAAAATATTGGAGCCAACCACATTACCAATGGCCACATCAGCATTACCGGAAATGGCTCCCTTGAGACTTACAAGCAGTTCGGGAAATGAAGTGCCGAATCCCACTACAACCGCTCCGATTACGAAGTCAGAGATTTTGAGACGGCGTGCAATAGCAACGGAGCCATCCACAAAACGGTCGGCCCCGAAGGCTATTGCAAGAAGCGATATTATGAGAATTAAATATTCCATTAAAATGTCATTCAGACAAGATGCAGCACTTCATCCACCGGCTTGGAAACCATTCCGGTGAAAGGGTGATACTGGTAAGGGATATATTCCGAAAGCTGGCAAAATGCTTGGCCTGTCCTTTTATTATAAAGAATGTCCAGTTTTAGTGCTGAAGACTGACTTGTGGTATCAGCGGATATATTTTTGAGAGAGCCACTCATGGCTTCTTTTAACTTGACCTCCATCTCTCTTGGGAAATAAAGGGTTTTTGAATGGAATTTTTCACGAGTTTCGGTGTTTTTCCAGGCGGTTTTCAGTACCGCAAACAGCACAATACCCGTGCAAGCCAGAAAGAGGCCTGCTATATTTACCGATGCCGGTGTAGGGAGCGCCACCATTGTGACTCCTCCTACAATGAGAACTGCAGATATGATTATGTCTCTTGTAGATCTGGTTTTGACAAAATTATTGTCCATTTTCGTATTCTTTTTTTTTGGTTAGATAAATATGATAAAGGGGGAAGACTGCAAATGAGGTCATTCCCTGAATTACCTTGTAGGCAATGACTCAGCTACCACTAAATAATCAGAATACGAATTGAAATGCGCCGTGCGACCGAATCCATAAGTGATGACTCGGCGAGAAATGAGATGTTGTTCTCCCTGATAAAACCGCAGGGACAGACTCTGCCGTAAAGAAGTGTCGTATAGCGCTTAAATGAATCCATCTGTCTCTTATGACCGGGGGAGTTGTTGGCTGAGCCGGCTACCTGCTGGAAATGTATTCCGGGAACACCGACAGCACTTACCGGCAACATCAAATCACATCTGCTATCCACCTCGGGCAGAGGTAATTTGCCGGTATTCTCGGCAAATATTGAGATATCATCAGGTAGAACGAGTTGTCCGACAACGGCATACCCACTCTGCGTAGCAACACAAAGCGACAAAGAGGCAACCGACGCCAGCAATATTCTTACTATCCATTTCATCTATGCAAATATAGAAATAAAGATTTACTTACAATATAATAAGAGTAAATCAATTGACTCACGATTCAATTCCTTAAAGAGCATTTCCAAAATATATTCCTATCTTTGCACAGCAGGTGAGACTTCCTATCGCTCTTTCGGGAGAGGAAAGTCCGGACAGCACAGAGCACTTCCCTGTGGAAAGCACAGACAGATGAAAGTTTGTGGAGCGCGTAACAGAAAACAACCGCCCGCATGGGTAAGGGTGAAAATGTGAGGTAAGAGCTCACAACCGTTAATGGCGACACTAACGGGGTACGCACCGGAAGGCTGCAAGACCAAATATACCGGCAATTAAGGGTTGCTCGCCCGCTGCCGGGGGGTAGGTCGCGTTAGATAAATGATAGGAGCCTTTTACGATAATAGGGCACAGAATCCGGCTTATGTCTCACCTTTTTTGACAATTCAACCATTATGAGATACATACTTTCACTTCTGGTGCTTCTTTGCACCCTTACAACATCTTGCAGTCAACCGCAAGTACGATACACTCCCGAAGACAAAGCCTCCTACGAGAGACTGCTGGAGCGGATGTTGCCTCACAGGGCGCAACCATTGGATCAGTTGGTAATAATGACTGCACTTCATAAACTCGGCACCCCCTATGTTGCAGGAACTCTTGAACAGGACCCAGAGATGCTCACTGTCTGTATGAACAAGACCGACTGCATCCTTTTTGTTGAGATGTGCCTGGCATTTTCACTCACCCTAAAGGAGGAAAATCCCGACTTCGACTCCTATTGCGACAATCTATTGAAACTCCGTTACCGCAACGGTATCGTGGAAGACTACTCTTCGCGCATCCACTACACCTCGGAATGGATCAGGCAAGCTACCGAGAGAGGTATTATGGAAGAGATTACCGCGGAGATAGGAGGTATTATCTGGCCTCAAGAATTCTCCTTTATGAGCACCCATACCGATTCATACCGCCAACTCAGGGAAAATCCCTCTCTTGTGGAAAAGATCCGCACTGCAGAGGAATACCTCAACGCTTTCGAATATTACTATATCCCTAAAAATGAAATTGCCGCCTGTGAGCATCTGATCTATGACGGCGATATTATCTGCTTCAATAGCACAGCCAAGGGACTCGATATAGCCCATGTAGGCTACGCATATTGGCAGGGAGATCAATTGACCTTTATCCACGCCTCTTCGGTTGAAATGGAGGTGGTAATCAATAAAAAGCCGCTGACAGAGTATATCAGCGGCATTAAAACCAACAACGGCATCAGGGTAGTACGGCTCAAATAAGCCGCACAATAGCAACAACTACATTACAAACTATCACCGAAATCCTTCCTGAACTTCTCCACGAGTCTTGAAGGCCAGTCGGTAAGAGGTTCCAATTCTCCCATAAAGAATCTCAGCACAGGGGGCTCGTAGGTAAATCTCAAGCCACCGATAAGGTGCCTGTTCTCATAGAGCCAGGTGAGACGATCGAGCGCATACATTGTCTGTGAAAGGGTAAATACCCTTCGGGGGAATGCGAGGCGCAGCAACTCTACATCCGCAGGAATATCGTTGCCCTTTTCATCCCTTACGCTAGAAGCCGTACCCCGCTCCATGCCCCTGACTCCGGAGACTATATAGAATGCAGCTGCAAGTGCTCCTGCGGGATATTCATGTTGGGGGATGTGTTCACAGAATTTACCTGCATTGACGTGAGCTCCAAGCACACCTGCAGGAGTCACCATAGGAATTCCTGCCTTCACGGCATTGTCCACGAAGTACTTGATGAAACTGACACTTTGTTTGATCATCGTCTCATCAATGGTCTCATAGATTCCCACTGCCATCGCCTCAATCTCTCTGATGGACATTCCACCATAGGTGAGAAATCCCTCGAAGAGGGGAATAAGCGGTTCCATCGTCATATAAAGTTCCCTTACATTGGTGCAGATACCACCTCCTCGCGATGAGGTAAGTTTTCTTGCAGAGAAATATACGAGGTCGGCAAGTCCCGTCATCATCTTTACGATGTCAGCCATCGTATTCTCTTTCCATTTCTCTTCGCGTTGCTTTACCAGATATGCGTTTTCGCCCAGTAGACTGGCGTCAAGAACGAGCATTATGTTGTATTGATCTGCCACCTTGCGCACATCCATCATATTTCTGATGGAGAAGGGTTGTCCTCCGATTAAATTTGTAGAGGCCTCCATACGGATGAATGCGATGTTCTGAGCTCCGTTCTCCTCAATGGCGGCCACAAGTTTATCGATGTCGATATTACCTTTGAAGGGGTTGGAGGATTCAAGTTCAAGTGCCTCATCGTGCAGGAGCTCGATTACTTTGCCACCCATTTCCGTGATATGTGCCAGTGTGGTGGTGAAATGGTAGTTGGTAAGTACTATCTGACCGGGTTTGATGAAGGCCTTGGCAATGATGTTCTCGCAGGCACGTCCCTGGTGAGCCGGAAGGAGGTATTTCTTGCCAAGAACTTCCTTTACACCCCTGTGCAGGCGCTCAAAGGACTCCGAGCCTGCATAAGCGTCATCCGCCCTCATCATCGCTGCCAGCTGGTTATCACTCATGGCATTGGTGCCGCTGTCGGTAAGCATATCCAGGAAGACATCCTTTGTAGTAAGTTTAAAGGTGTTGTAACCCGCCTCCTTAATGGCGTCGCGACGGCGCTCTATCGGCACCAGATGAAGTTTTTGTACAATTCTTACTTTGTGGAGTTCCAGAGGAATCTCCTCGCCTGAGAAAAATTTAATGTTTGCCATAATTGTGTGTTTTTTTGTGTTTATTTATTGTTGTTTGATTTTTCCAAAAAAAAACCCGCTCCAAAAGGACCGGGACATGAAACAGACATTGAATACAAAAGGGTACTATCCCCGGTCGGTGGAACGGCGGTAATAGTAGTAGTAATAGTTGTTAGTCAAAAGTCTGTTCATCTCAAACGTGCACTCTTATGCAGTGCTGTAGGCAAAGGTAAGTAAAATAACGTGAAGTTGTTCACCTAAAACTCTTTTTCTTTAAAAAATTTGTATTTTTGCAGCCACAATAAGGCCTTTTTAGCTCAGTTGGTTAGAGCGGCTCATTCGTAATGAGCAGGTCGCGGGTTCGAGTCCCGTGAAAGGCTCAAAAAATTCATCTCTAAGATTCATTATGAGAAGCAAATTTCAAAGAAACTTTTGGGTAGTTATTGTGATGGAGTTCTTCGAAAGAGGGGCCTATTATGGTGTATTGTCGGTTTTATCGGTCTATCTGGTAGCAGGTGCTATGGATGGCGGCCTCGGTTTTTCGAGAATGCAGGCAGGTACTATTTTAGGTACTATCCAGCCTCTTCTCTACTTTCTTCCGATTGTTGCCGGTGGCATTGCTGACCGATACGGCTACCGAAAAACCCTATTTTTCGCCTTTGCGTGTATGATCGTTGGTTATGCGCTTACAGGTGTATTTACTAATTATGCTCTTGTATTTGCCTCGCTTATAATTATGGCGATAGGTGCGGGCTTTTTCAAGCCGGTTATCAGCGGCACAATAGCCAGATCCACGGATGAGACCAATTCCACCCTCGGATTCGGAATATTCTACTGGTCTATCAATCTGGGTGCATTCCTCTTCCCATTGTTTCTGATTCCCAACCTCAAAGCTTTAGGATACGAATATATTTTCTATATGGCTGCAGTTGTGGGATTGATACTTCTGCTTATCAATACCTTTTTCTATAAAGAGCCCATCTCTCTTAATGATCCGGAGACTCCGCAAAAGAGCGTTGGAGAGACGCTTCTTGGCATCCTTACAGTACTCAAAGACTTTAAGTTCATTATCTTTATCCTGCTCTATTCTGGTTTTTGGATCCTCTATTTCCAGATGTATGGTACGGTGTTGTGGTATCTAAGGGACCATATGGATATGACCCCGGTCAATAATGCGGTCAATTCATTCCTCAGACTTTTCGTTGACAATCCATCGTGGGTATTCGATACGGAACATGTGACTGTAGTCAATGCAGGTGTCATCATATGTCTTCAGCTCTTCGTGTCTAAGATTTTAGCCAAAACCCGTCCCCTTCCTACCATGATTACCGGTCTCTCACTTGGCACTCTGGGTATGCTTATTTTGAGTATCTCTTCAAAGCCTTGGGTATTCATTATCGGAATTATGGTCTTCACTATCGGTGAAATGACCACCCACCCCAAGTTCCTCTCCTACATAGGAATGATATCCCCTCCAGATAAGAAAGCTCTCTACATGGGTTATTCCTTCCTCTACGGAGTAATAGGCAGTTCCATAGGTTCTTTCCTCGGTTCAGCACTCTATGTAAAGTTTGTGGATGAAATGGGCCGTCCCGGCCAGTTATGGGCACTACTATCCATTATCGGAATTATCAGCATCATAGGCCTGTTGATTTACAACCGAGTTGTGGTCAAACCCAAAGCAACGGCATAAGTCAAAAAACAATCCCCTCAAAATCAGACGATTAAGAGGGGATTTTTGTGCGGGCGAAGGGACTCGAACCCCCACGCCTTTCGGCACTAGATCCTAAGTCTAGCTTGGCTACCAGTTACAACACGCCCGCAAATAAGAGTATTGTGTAAGGCCTGCAAAAGTAGTCAACTTTTTATATTTCGGCAAAAAAAGGTTACGTTTGTATTCATATTCTAGAGAAAATATTAGGTTTGCACTTAAATATGAAGGTTATGATTATAAAGAAATTAAAAACTATAATAACGGCTATTTTAGCGGTTACCCTCTATCTGACTCTTACTGCAGTTTCCTGCGATATTACGCCTGACATGGAAGACAATGGGGAAGTAGTGGACCTTGAGCCCGAACCTGACGAAGGAGAAAAGGAAAAACTCACCATTAGCATCACTCCTCCGACAGTGGATTCCACAGATCCCACTCTTGTACCTAACAGTCAGACAACCATACCCTCAGATGCTATTGTCATCACATTCAAGGATGGAAATGCTGAGATACATGATCCTGTGAAATGCCTTGACATCACCAACAATAAGGGGCACATCGTCATCAAACCCCGAAGCGAAGGCAGTTATTCCTACTACCTGCAGGGAATAACAGATAACGGTTCCGTGGAAATCCATGGTAAAAATCGCATCAAACTTAACCTCAACGGCATCGGCATAACAAATCCAAATGGGCCGGCTCTTTCCATTCTCACCGAAGAGGGTTGCTATATGAAAATTGAGGACAACACCTCCAATCGTCTGGTTGACGGCAATGCCGCCACAAACACAGCAAAAGCAACTCTCCTCTGTGAAGGTCCCCTCGATATCATAGGTAAAGGTGCCTTGCAACTCAGAGGCAAAAAAGCAGATGCCATCCGTTGCGGTGGCTCCATCACAATCGACCAAGCATACATCCTTATAAAAGAGGCAGCCGGACACTCCATAAATTGCACTTCGGGAGATATAAAGATTGCCGGGGGACGTATTAAATCACTTTCAACACGAAGCGGACTCACCGCAACAGATGACGATAAAGGATCCATAACCATTACAGGCGGCATTCACAGATTCTCTACACTCGCAGAGCAATCTCCTGCCATCCAAGCAGCCGGAAACCTTGCCATATCTAATAGGGACACCATCATCACTGACACCTACGGCGATGCATCACATAGCATATACGCTTCAGGTAAAGCCCTAATCAACAATACCATCCTCTGTACCTACACCCTAGGCTCTCAAATACCGGCCTGTATATATGGCGAAGACGATATTGACATTACCGGAGGTAGTATCTCACATATAACCGCCAAAGGTTCCGGGATATTCAGCAAAGGCGACATTACCATCACTGGCGGCTCAATCAGCGCCATCAGTACTGAAGCAGGAGCAGCAATACTGAGAAGTGATGGCAGATTTAGTATCAGCAACGCATCTATAGCCATACATACCGAATCCTCCTATAACATGGCCATCTACTCCAAAGGCCCTCTCTCTATCAGCAGTGGCAAAGTAGATTTGACCTCATTCAATACATCCATGGGCACCGCCTCCACAATGGATATCAGCGGCGGCTTTGTCTACTGTTACAGTCTGGCCGGTTATGCAATGCACAGCGACGACGATATGACCTTCTCCGGAGGATTAATACTTGCACTGGGCTCTGACGGAGCAGGCAAGGCCCTGAATACCAATTCTTCAATACTTATGAAAGGGGGACGTTTGGTAGCAATGGGGGGAAAAAGCAGTATACCTGATGAATCAGGATCCACTCAACAATCTGTGATTTACAACACTACGCTCTACGAACCTTCAGTGGTAGCGGTTAAGCAACTCTCGGGCAATTTCATAGCAGTATACAAGGCCACCAGAAAATTCCAGCCAACCATCAGTTGTCTAATATCCGCTCCTGAAATCCTTCCAAATACGACTTACGAACTCTATCTCAAAGGGTCAGTCACAGGCTCCGACCATTTCCATAACATCTACTACAACAATTTCAATTACACCATAGGATTTCTGGCAAAAACAGTAACAACCAATGGAGTGTCCGGCGGGGTTAATTATTTCTACGAATAAGAGCGTAACGTTACCATACTCCATCGGTCACGTTCTCTGCTCGAAACCATTTCGAGAGAATATTTTGATGCCTCTTCCAAGAGCATCGGCACATCTTCAGTATAAAACCCGCTGATAAATAGTTCTCCTCCGGGACGCAGAGATCTGGCGTAAGTCCTCATATCCTCAATAAGTATATTGCGGTTGATGTTGGCTAAAATCAGATCGTATTTCGAAGCCTGGAGCAATGATGCATCCCCGCAAAGTACATGTATCATCTCCCCTACTCCATTTGCGTGGGCATTTTCTTTTGCAGCATAGAAACATATATGGTCGACATCTATTGCATGAACAGGGGCTTTTGCCCCCATTTTTGCAGCCAGAATGGCTAAAATACCGGTACCGCACCCCATATCCAGCACCTGAAGACCCTTTATGGCATCACCTAACTCCAGTAGCCCTTCTATCATAAGGTGAGTGGTCTGATGGTGACCTGTGCCGAATGACATCTTAGGATCAATTGTGATGCTATATTTAGTAGGAGGCAGGTTTTTGTGGTGCGAAGCTTTGACCGTGCAAAGTCCATCAATTACAATGGGTTCAAAATTGGATTCCCAGAGTGCGTTCCAATTTTGTTCCATAATGAGTTCCGTGGTGTAGGAAACCATGAACTCACCGGTGGCATAGGCACTGAGAAGAGCTTTCAGAGCGCTCTCTGAAAACCTCTCTTTAGGTATGTAGGCATTTAGATGGGGTTCCTCGATTGAAAAACTCTCAAATCCAAGTTCTTCAATCTCCGCCAGCACTATCTCAGCCCTCTCTTCGGTGAAGGGTCTCACCTCAATATGGACTACAATATAGTCCATAATCAATAGCTGGTGGCTATACCTATAAAGTCCTCTGCCTTGAGTGCAGCCCCTCCGATGAGTCCGCCGTCTATATCCTTGCAAGCAAAAAGCTCACGGGCATTTGAGGGTTTGCAACTGCCCCCGTATAGAATGGATGTCCCCTCCGCAACCTCGTTTCCGAAGCGATTTGCAAGGAATTTGCGTATAAAGGAGTGGATCTCTTGAGCCTGCTCGGAAGTGGCGGTTACACCTGTACCGATGGCCCATACGGGTTCATAGGCAATTACGATATTTTTCATTGCCTCAGCGTTAAATTGAAACAGCACCTCTTCAATTTGCGCTCCCACAACCTCGAAATGTTTACCGGCATTTCGCTCCTCAAGTTTCTCCCCTACGCAAAAAATAGGTTTTATACCGGCATCAAGTACGAGCCGGATCTTTTTTACCAGTTTTTCCGAGGTTTCACCATAATATTCCCTTCTCTCAGAGTGTCCGAGGATGATATAGGTGCAACCTGCATCTTTGAGCATCGAGACTGACACTTCACCCGTAAATGCTCCTTTTGGCTGGTCTGCGCAGTTTTGTGCCGCGAGTGCTATGGGAGTTCCTTTAATAACTTTTGCGACTGTCACCAGATGGGTAAAAGGGGGTGCGAGTACAAGCTGCACATCTGAGGGAACGCTCCCGAGAGCGGCAACAATCTCCTGTGCAAGAGATTTTCCTTCTGCAACTGTGGTATTCATCTTCCAGTTGCCTGCTACAATTTTCTTTCTCATAGTTAGTAGTTCATTAAAAATTCTTTCATAAATGCATTAAGATCACCATCCAGGACTCCTTGGATATCGGATGTCTCGTAATTGGTACGAAGATCCTTGACCATCCTGTAAGGATGGAGGACATAACTGCGAATTTGCGATCCCCATTCGATTTTCTTTTTCTGTCCTTCAAGTTCGGTCTGCTTTTCCTGACGTTTCTTGAGTTCCAGGTCGTAGAGATGGGATTTTAGGATACGAAGAGCGTTCTGACGATTGTCAATCTGGGAACGTGTTTCGGTATTTTCCACAACAATACCTGTGGGAATATGTTTTACCCTGACTCCGGTCTCGACTTTATTGACATTCTGCCCACCGGCTCCAGAGGAGCGATAAGTATCCCACTCCAGGTCAGATGGACTTATCTCAATCTCTATGGTTTCATCGACCAATGGGTAGACAAATACGGAGGAGAATGTAGTCTGACGTTTGCCTTGAGCATTGAAAGGAGATATCCTAACGAGACGATGAACTCCTATCTCGCTCTTGAGATAACCGAATGCATAGTCACCTTCAAACTCAATGGTTACAGACTTAATGCCCGCCTCATCACCTTCCAGAAGCTCTGAAACATGGACTTTGTAGCCGTTGCGCTCACCCCAGCGGATATACATACGCATCAGCATTGACGACCAGTCATTGCTTTCAGTGCCACCGGCGCCTGAATTAATTTTTAAGAGTGCTCCCAGGTTGTCGCCCTCTTCGCTGAGCATATTGCGCAGTTCAAGCGCTTCAATTGCACTCTGCAACGAATTTGCCGCTGCTTCAATATCATCTGAGGCATCCTCTCCAAATTCGAGGAGTATCTCAAGATCGTCCACCTGTGATTCTATTCTATTAAAATTATCCACCCAAAAACGGAGATCGGAAACCTCCTTCAGAAACAGTTCCGCTGCTTTTGGATCATCCCAAAAATCGGGAGCAGTGGTTTTCAATTGGTTTGTCGAGAGCTCTTCACGCTTTGCAGCGATGTCAAAGAGACCTCCCCAACGCCATTACACGCTGTTTATATTCTTTAATCTGTTCTGTTGTTATCATATATCTTCACTATTTCATCATAAGTGTAGCCACGGCCCATAAGATAACGCATGAATTTGGCTTTACGTACATGGGGATCGTTTTCATTCTGCAGTTGTCTGAGTTTTGCCAGGGCAAGCTTTTGGAGTTTTTTTTCCGCTGCCACGGAATCAATCTCAGAAAGCGCAGCCGTAATGGCCAACTCATCAATACTTTTACGTTGCAAATCTACTCTTATTTTTACTTTTCCCCAACCCTGAAGAGAACTTTTATCTCTTGCAAAGGCCCTTGCATATCTTACGTCATCGATATAACCTTCTTTGACAAGCTGCTCCACCACCGATTCCGGCTCGGGTATTCCACAGGCGATCACTTTGCGGAGTATATCACTACTGCAACGCTCTCCACGGCTACAGAGGCGCCTCATCCTATCCAAAACAGCATCTCTCTCCATAATAGATCAAAATGAATAACCCAGGCTCAGATAGGCTCCTACCCTGGCGGTGAAGTTGGACCAGTGTAAATTAAACGAAATCGGACCAATCGGTGAGTCGTGAGAATATCCCAAACGTACACCTATAATCCCCGGCCCTGCAAAAAGGTCCGTAATGCCTTCACTGTCCAATGCATAACTACCGGAGGCAAATATGTAGTGCGTTCGGCCGAGACGTAATCGTGCATCCAGAGAGGCTACGGTAAGGATATTTTTAAAGGCATAAGTATAGTTGAACCCCATAAATGGAATCTGCTGTTCCATATATCTGCCTTCTTCATATCCTCCCATCAAATTCATAAACGCCACCGGAATATTGCCACCGATAAGCGTCCGATTGTAAATCGTTGGAATAAGTGCCAATTCGCTAAAAAGGGGAACTACCATAGAGAAATGCAGATTGGCTACGGAGAAGGGATATTCATCCGGTTTAAGCCAGTTGAAATGGTATGAAAACCCCGAATTCAAAACAAACCCACTGGTTGGGAAATGCTCCCGGTCCATCCTGTCAAGTTTAAATTTGGCATAAGCACTTATAAAATTGGAACGACCTATGTCGGGGTCATAAATTGACGGCACGTCCGAAGAGGAGAGTACTGATCTGAAATTGAAGGACTGGAACTTCATTCCAAGTGAAGTCTGACCACTGACAAACCTCCTGGTTGAAAAATTGAGGTCAGCAATATGACTGAAGAATGAGATATTGTCAGCCCTCAATCCTTTGTTAAATATATTTAGGTCTGATGACCTGAAAGTGTAGGAGGTGTTGAACTGCAAATTGGCCCGGAATGCATAGGAGTAGTCCGCCACAAACATTGCATTGTAAGCCAATTTTGCCGTGATAGAGGCCTTGGAACCATACAGAGCCAGATTATTTGCGCTTACGTTGAGCATCACGGTAGCCACTTCCTCTGAGTCAAACCTAAATCCTACGCCGAGCTGGGAGGCGAGTCCCTTGACAAAATTGATCTCCAGATGATAGGGACTCTCAGTGCCTTTCAGCAGGTAAGTTACCGACGAAAATGATCCCGTGTTATAGTACTTGGAGATCTCTTCATCAATATCACGACCGGTAACTATCGCTCCAGGCTGAAATTTGCTTTTTTTCAAAAGCCACTCGGCATCCCTTTGAGAGAGTCCTGTGAAAGATACCTTGCCGATGACTATCGAATCCTGGTCAATATGGACCGCCTTGGGGTAAGTTTTCCTAAGCACGGAAGGGCCTATGAGCGTTTTCTGTTCCTTCCGTTCCATCTCATCAAGATGTGCCTTGAGGCGTACCAGTTCACGACTTTTCTCCCTGGCGGCCGCTTCACCATTATCGATCAATCTGCGGAGACTCGGTATGTCGAAACTCATAGTGGAGAAGTCTTTCACACTGGGAGCTATTACAATATCCGTCATATCTATTGCCTTCTCCGTATTCTCCTCCATGTAGAGAGCAAGGAGTTCGCCCAGCATATCACCGATATTATCTATATCAGTACTATGGCTCTCACCAAAGCCAAGCTTGACACCTATTATGATATCCGCCCCCATCTCTTTGGCCACATCAACAGGATAATTATTGAGTATGCCACCATCTACCAGCACCATATCATTCATTCTCACCGGTGCAAAGTATCCGGGAATAGCCATTGATGACCTTATCGCATCTACAAAATAGCCACTGCGAAACACAACCTCCTTTTTGCTGACCAAATCTACTGCCACACAAGCAAAAGGGATCGGCATATTGTCAAAATCAATGGAATCCTGATAACCTACCGAATATTTGGTGAAGAGATTGTAAACATTATGACCGCTGGTGAGATACATCGGGATATTAGAGAGTAGCGATGTCTCCTGCTGCCCACGGAGTGGCGGTGGTGGTCCGACCATATTGCGATCCCGCAACGACTGCCTTTTGTCGGCCTGGTTGCCCCTATCTCTTCTGAAAGAAAAGGGAATCTTGAGCAAAAAACGGTCGTCATATTTTTTGGCCTCGAAGGAAACCTGCTTGCGAGGAACCTTGTCACTCATCACAAAATCCCAATCCTGCACCATCACGAGCGAATCCAATTCGTCGGCAGAATACCCTATGGCATAGAGACCTCCCACAATGGCACCCATACTGGTACCTGCAATATAATCGATAGGTATACCGTACTCTTCCAGCACCTTGAGAACTCCCACATGAGCCGCTCCCTTTGCCCCGCCTCCACACAGCACTACCCCTACCTTTGGTCTTTGACCAAAAGCGCTAATGCTGAGCATAAGCAGAAATATGGATATTGCAATAAAGCGTTGCATACACATTCTATCTTTCTTGTCCTGCCAGAAGTCCGCAGGCTGCCATTATATCCTCACCGCGTGAAGTGCGCAAAGTAGTTATAATGCCGGCGTTGTTGAGACGCGCCTTAAAATCATCTATTCTCGAGCGTGGAGAGGTTTGCAATGCTAAACCGGGGATGGAGTGGAATCTGATGAGATTGATGCGGCACTCAAGCCCCGAAAGCATTCTTATCAGAGCATCTGCATGACGTTTACTATCGTTGACTCCGGAAAACATTATATACTCAAAACTCACCCTGCGTTGGCCGGTAAAATCATAACGACGAATAAGCGAAAGTATATCCTCCAGTTTAAAGGCCTTTTGTACCGGCATCAGTGCAGCACGCTCTTCGTCAAAAGGAGTATGCAAACTCAACGCCAGATGGCACTTGAAGTTATCCAAAAAGTTCTTAAGATTTGGCAAAACTCCTACCGTAGAAAGGGTAATACGCTTTGGACTCCAGCCGAAACCCCAATCGGAGGTGAGTATCTGAAGAGCTTTCGATACCTCATCCCAGTTGTCCAAAGGCTCGCCCATCCCCATAAAGACCGCATTGGTGAGCTCCTGCGCCTCATCTATATTCATAAACTGGGAAATGATCTCGGCCGCAGAAAGCTGGCCATGATAGCCTGCACGACCTGTCATACAGAAAGAGCAATTCATTTTGCAACCCACCTGCGAAGAAACGCAAATTGTAGCTCTGCCCATTTCCATGACTTGATCATCCTCATATTCAGGGATCATCACAGTCTCGATATATTTTCCGGGAATTGAGGTGGGAAAAATATATTTTTTGGTACCGTCAGAAGAAATGAACTTTTCTATGTAAGGCGTGTGACCTATCTGATAGCGCTCTTCGAGAGCCGTACGGGCCGCAGTGGAAAGATTTGTCATGCCGGATATTTCTCTGGTGCCTTTGGCGTAGAGCCAGTCAGCTATCTGTCTGGCCGCAAATTTAGGCAACGAGAGGTCTGCGGCGACCTCTTGAAACTGTAATAACGACATTCCCAGCAACTTAGGTTTCATCTTTCGCAAATTTCGTTTTCACCTTGCAAATTTAATACAAAATGAGTGTTTTCACATAAAAATGGAGTATATTTGTGGCAGGAATAAGCAGATTTATTGCAGCTATTTACTAACATTCAAAAAAATCAGATTATGGCAAAAGGAAAAGAAGAACCCGGACAGACAACTGCAGGGAAGAATCTGGAGAAGCTAAAAGCCCTCCAGGCGACTATTGACAAGATTGAGAAGGATTTCGGAAAGGGGACGATCATGAAGATGGGAGATCAGCCGAGTTTCGAAGTTTCTATTATTCCTACCGGCTCCATTGCTCTGGACAACGCCCTCGGCATCGGGGGATACCCTCGTGGAAGGGTTATCGAGATTTATGGTCCTGAGGCCAGTGGAAAGACCACTCTGGCTATCCACGCGATTGCAGAAGCCCAGAAAGCCGGCGGAATAGCAGCCATCATTGATGCCGAGCATGCATTCGACCGCACCTATGCTATAAACCTCGGTGTCGATATCGACACGCTTTTGATATCACAGCCCGACAACGGAGAGCAGGCACTCGAAATCGCCGACAACCTCATCCGTTCCGGTGCCATTGACATCGTGGTCATAGACTCAGTCGCCGCTCTCACCCCCAAGGCTGAGATCGAAGGCGATATGGGCGACAATAAGGTAGGCCTCCAGGCCCGCTTAATGAGTCAGGCACTCCGCAAACTCACAGCCAACATTGCAAAGACCAACACCTGCTGTATTTTCATCAATCAGCTTCGCGAAAAGATCGGCATTATGTTCGGTAATCCGGAGACTACCACAGGTGGAAACGCACTCAAATTCTACGCTTCAGTACGTGTTGATGTCCGCAAAATCACACAGATCAAAGATGGCGAAGAGGCCACCGGTAACCGCACACGAGCAAGGATCGTTAAAAATAAATTAGCTCCCCCTTTCCGTAAGGCAGAGTTTGACATCGTATTCGGAGAGGGCATTTCCCGTGTAGGTGAGATAGTTGACCTCGGAGTTGAATTCGATATAATCAAAAAGAGCGGATCTTGGTTCAGTTATGGTGACCAACGTCTGGCACAGGGACGTGATGCGGTAAAACGCCTCCTCCAGGATAACCCTGAACTCTGTGAAGAGATCGAAGTAAAGATCAGGGAAAAGCTCAAAGAAGTAAAAGATTAATTGACCAATTGATGGGAAAGATTATTTTGACAGGAGACCGTCCTACCGGCCGTCTCCATATAGGACACTATGTGGGTTCGCTCCGCCGTAGGGTAGAGCTTCAGAACTCCGGTAAATATGAGAAAATATTCATTATGATAGCGGATGCGCAGGCCCTGACGGACAATGCGGACAATCCAGACAAAATACGCGACAACATCATAGAAGTAGCCCTTGACTATATGTCAGCGGGACTTGACCCCGAGAAGTCAGTCCTCTTTATACAGTCACAGATAAGTGAGCTCACCGAGCTGACATTCTATTATATGAATCTGGTGACTGTGCAGCGTCTCCAGCGCAACCCTACCGTCAAGCAGGAAATACAGTTCCGTGGCTATAGCGATCATGCCGAAGAGGCCGACAATAAAGCGGGGATTCCGGTTGGTTTTTTCTGCTATCCCATAAGTCAGGCTTCGGATATCACAGCGTTCAAGGCCGACATTGTTCCCGTAGGTGAAGACCAGATACCGATGATCGAGCAGGCACGCGAGATTGTACGCAAATTCAACTCAACTTATGGAGAGACCCTTGTGGAGCCCCAGGCACTTCTACCCGATAATTCCGCCTGTATGCGTCTCCCGGGCACCGATGGAAAGTCCAAAATGAGCAAGTCGCTTGGCAACTGTATCTATCTTGCGGACTCCGCAGAAGAGGTATGGCAAAAGGTAAGGGGAATGTACACGGATCCTCTGCATATTCAGGTGTCGGATCCCGGCCATGTAGAGGGCAACACCGTATTTACCTATCTGGATGCATTCTGCAAGGATGAACATTTCGAGAAGTATGGTGACTGTTTCCATGGGCGCAAGGTGAGTTTTGATTTCCACAATCTGGAGGAGGTCAAGGAACAATACCGCAAAGGAGGGCTCGGTGATATGATGATCAAGACATTCCTCAACGCGGTGCTCAATGATGTTCTGGAGCCGATAAGACAGCGCCGTAAAGAGCTGGAGCAGAATATTCCCTATGTTTATGATGTTCTAAAAAAGGGCTCCGAGATAGCTCGAGCCGCAGCCGCAGAGACTCTTGCGGATGTCAAACGTGCCATGCGCATCAATTATTTTGAAGACAAAGAGTTGATAGCAGCTCAGGCTGAGAAATATAGTCTCTAGGTACTGTTTATAGCAAAATAGAAAAGGAGAAACTTATGTAGGTTTCTCCTTTTTTCTTTGGATTAGCCTATGCAAGCTCCGTTTATAAGTTTTTCTTCCGGAGAGACGATGCGCATTTTGCCATCTTCCTGCTGAGCCATCAGGATCATGCCCTTGGATTCGATACCGCGGATTTTGCGTGGCTGCAGGTTGGCCAGAATGCATATCTGCTTGCCGACCATCTCTTCGGGAGTGTAGTATTCCGCGATACCTGATACAATAGTGCGGGTGTCAAGACCGGTGTCGATGGTTAGTTTGAGAAGTTTATCGGTTTTGGGCACTCTTTCAGCCTCAAGAACAGTGGCAGTGCGGATATCCATTGCCTGGAACTCATCAAAAGTGCATTCTGCCTTAGCCGGAGCAATCACGGGCTCTTCCTGAGCAGCTTTTTCTGCGGCAGCTGCTTCATTTGCAACCTTGGTTGCATTTAATTTTGCTATCTGAGCCTCAACCTGAGCATCCTCTATCTTGGCGAATAGCAACTCGGCCTTATTGAGTTTATGACCTACGGGGAGAATTCCATCCTTTCCGAGCTCATCCCACGCCAATGCGGAATCAAGAACTGCCACATTAAGAATATGATTGAGCTTTTCAACCGAAAAAGGGAGGAAAGGTGCGAAGGCAATCGTCAGATTGGCACAGATCTGGAGCGACACATTGAGAATGGAGGCTGTACGCTCAAGATCACTCTGACCCACCTTCCAGGGCTCAGTGTCTGCAAGATATTTGTTTCCCAAACGGGCAAGATTCATAGCTTCCTTAAGCGCTTCGCGGAATTTGTAATTCTCGAGGTTATCCTCGATTGCTTTACGTATATCCGGAATCTGGGAGAGTGTTTCCGTATCTATTTGCTCAGGTTTTGCATTTGCCGGCACCTCACCGTTAAAATATTTGTGTGTCAGCACGACGGCACGGTTGACGAAATTGCCGAAAATGGCCACCAATTCGCTATTATTGCGTGTCTGAAATTCTTTCCAGGTAAAATCATTGTCCTTGGTCTCAGGAGCATTTGCACAAAGTGCATAACGCAGCACATCCTGCTGTCCGGGGAAATCCTCAAGATATTCGTGGAGCCACACAGCCCAGTTTTGAGAGGTGGATATCTTTTCACCTTCAAGATTGAGGAACTCATTGGCGGGGACATTATCCGGAAGGATATAGCCATCACCGTATGCCTTAAGCATGGAGGGGAAGACAATGCAATGAAATACTATGTTGTCTTTACCAATAAAATGCACAAGTTTGGTTTCCTTACTTTTCCACCATTTCTCCCATTCATCGGGAAGAAGTTCTATGGTGTTGGAAATGTATCCGATAGGGGCATCAAACCAAACATAGAGCACCTTACCTTCGGCTCCTTCCACAGGGACGGGCACACCCCAGTCGAGGTCACGGCTCACGGCACGCGGCTGAAGACCGCCATCCAACCAGGATTTGCATTGTCCGTAAACGTTGCTCTTCCACTCTTTATGACCTTCCAGGATCCACTCCTTGAGCCAGGGCTCATATTCGTCCAGCGGAAGATACCAGTGCTTTGTCATCTTCTTAACCGGTTTGGCACCGCTGATGGCCGAATGAGGATCGATCAATTCATCCGGACTCAGAGTGCTTCCGCACTTCTCGCACTGATCACCGTAGGCTCCCTCTGCACCGCATTTTGAGCAGGTACCCACTATATATCTGTCCGCAAGGAAACACTTGGCCTCCTCATCATAATACTGCTCGCTCTCCCTCTCCACAAACTTGCCCTCATCATAGAGTTTCTTAAAAAATTCAGATGCAGTTTTGTAGTGAATCTTGGAGCTGGTACGGGAATAGATGTCAAACTTTATACCGAAATCGGCAAAAGAGTTTTTGATGATGCCGTGATATTTGTCCACAATATCCTGAGGGGTACAACCCTCCTTTCGCGCCTTAATGGTAATGGGAACACCATGCTCATCGGAACCGCATACAAAGAGAGTCTCCCTGCCGCGCATACGAAGGTACCGCACATATATGTCTGCAGGAACATAAACACCTGCAAGATGACCGATATGAATGGGCCCGTTGGCATAAGGTAAAGCACAGGTTACGAGATTTCTTTTGTAATTGGTATTCATCGTATTGAAATTTTTAAAATTGACCCGCAAAGGTAGTGAATTATTTGCAATCAGAGGCGGTTGAGTTCTCTTGCAAAGCGATTTTTCACCTGATTGAACATCTGAAGCTGCATCATCAGAGCTTTCTGGCGCTCTATGTCCCCACTTGCCTCAGCGGCAGCTATTTCCTTAGTGAGGTCTAAACAAGCCTGTTCGGTAATACGCAATTTGTAGAGAATCATAGATTTAGGCACGGTAAAGCCAAGTATCGTCTCTTCAGGAGCTATAGACTTGCGATACTCTTTAACAGTCAGAGGATGAGTCTCCAGGAGCAATCCCAGGACTGTTTCGCGGAGCGCATCATTCTTGTGAACCGATAAAAAGCGTACAACTTGCTTCTGCTGCTCCTCGTGATCCCCACTGCCGGCAAGCGTACCATAGAGAGAGTAAAATTCCTCATAAATCGAACGATACAGAGGATTTTCAAACTCAAGTTCATCCTCACTGAGCGCAGAACGGATGTAGTCTGCAACCGTCACCCCTTCCCTCTTCCGGACTCCATAAAACATATCCTCCACAAAATGGATCGGATAGCAGCCAAACTTGACCAGATAATATACGAGCTCCCTCTCGGAAACATCCATAGGAGTATTACTACTGTAAACATCCCCAATCAAAAGTTCGCCGGCCGGCTCATAATACTCTTCGGAGGGAGGCGGTGGCTGCTGTTCATAAACCGGTCTAAGGTGCTCAGAAGAGGTCTCAGCTGCCTTACGCTGCTCCATACGCTGTTTCTCTTCACGCCGCTTCCGACGCAGGGAAGAAATCTCCTTGAAGAGCATCTCCGGTTTTTGATCATATTTTTTTGAGAGATTATCCACATAGAGATTTCTGAGGACCGGGTCCGAAACATAAGCAATTGTCTCTATCACATCCCTTATTGCCCTTGACTTACGAACCGGATCGAGTTCACTATCCACCAGAAGTCTGCATTTATAGAAAATACAATCCTCCTCATTATTTGTGATGAAATCCCGTATCTCATCTCCCGTATGGGCCATTGCAAAGCTGTCGGGATCTTCGCCTTCGGGCAATAGCAGCACCCGAACATTCATGCCCTCTTCCAGAAGGAGATTGATATTCTTGAGAGAAGCATTGATTCCTGCCTCGTCATTGTCATAAATAATCGTTATATCGGGTGAAAAGCGCTTCATCAGGCGAATCTGGCCGGCCGTCAGTGCAGTACCACAAGGTGCCACCACATTTGTGATTCCCGCCTGATGCATGGAAATAACATCGGTATATCCCTCCACCAAATAACACTTTTTCTCTTTTGCAATAGCGGATTTGGCGAAGAAAATACCATATACAGCATCACTCTTTTTGTATATTTCGCTGTTTTCGCTATTAACATATTTGGGGACATTCTTATCCTTTTTCAGGGTACGGCCGCCGAAAGCTATCACCCTTCCGCTGATGGAATGGATGGGAAACATCACCCTGTCATAAAATCTGTCGCTCACCTGACCGTTTTCACGGATAACGCAAAGGGTGGCTCCAACAAGGTAATCCTCCTTATACCCCTCTTTGCGAGCAGCGTCGATAAGGGTGTCAGGATGGTGCGAAGCAAAACCAAGGCCGAATTTCCGGATGGTATCATCATTATATCCCCTCTGTCTGAAGTAAGAGAGCCCTACAGTCCTTCCAAAATCGTTGTCCCAAAGCAGATTCTGATAGAATTTCTGTGCAAAGTCACTTACCACAAGAAGATTGTCATAGCGCTGGTTACGAGCTACCTCTTCCGGAGTAAGTTCTTTTTCCACCACCTCGATATTGTACTTTGCAGCCAGATAGCGCAATGCTTCCGGATAACTCATGTGCTCATGCTCCATTACGAATGAGAGAGCATTGCCTCCCTTGCCGCAGGAGAAGCATTTAAAAAGGTTTTTGGCAGAAGATACCGCCATTGAGGGATTCCTGTCAGGATGAAATGGACAGAGACCCCACCAGTTGGAACCTTTCCGCCTCAGGGAGACGAAATCGCCTATTACCTCCTCGATCTTTATTGCGTCGAAGATTCTGTTTATGGTATCTCTGTCAATCATAATAGGTTATCTACCGAGTATTCTGAGTTCCTCTTTGGTATAAAGCAGCTTGTCGAGTAGAGGTGAGAGCCACTCCGAGTCTCTGAAGAAATAGAGCAGCAGAGCCACAACTATCACCAGAGCAATAATTGTCACAATCACCCATAGTCCCACACGCTTTTTGGAGGGTGCTAATACAAGATCAGGTTCATTTTCTGCCTCAGGCTCCTCGACAAACTCGTTGTCTTCAATAGTTTCAGGGTCAATTACGGCAACCTCAACGGGCTCTGACTCTGTTTGAGGCTCTGATTCGGGTTTTTGTTCGGCTTGAGTTTCAGTATCATATTCCTGTTTAGTTTCCGTATCAAATTCTGCTGCGGGCTCCTCTGCAAGTGTCGGCTCTGATTCGGGATCCTGTTCAGATATGGACTCAGATTCGGGTTCTTGTTCAGAGATAGACTCGGGTTCAGGTTCGGATGTAATTTCGAGCGCAGGTTCTGACTCAGACTCCGGTGTAGATTCCGACTCGGGTGGAGCTACCGGCACAAAGTCCGGATCCGGGGCTTTGACGGAGACAGGCTCGAAACCGATGCCGTCGGGATAGATGTCCAGATCTTCGTCTGCGACGAAAAAATATTCATTACAGGAAGTGGCATGCATACGACCGAGCGAAGGCAAATCAACTGACTTTTCATTTTCCAGGTCAGAGATGAAGACTCTTATAAACATATCATACTCTTCGGCTACCTGTGCAGATGGCAAGCCGGAAACCTCCTCCAACTTATTGAGAAAAATATCCCTTTCTGCAACGGTAACTCCGTCCTTACAAAAAGACATTCTCCTATAAGGAGGATTGATCATAGTCCTGCAAGCGGAGAAAGTCGCAGGCATCAACTCGGCCAGGAAATGGCCTACTCTGGGCACGCCTACCCTGTCATTCTCAAGGATAAGCTCTTTAATTGTGCGTGAAAAAAGTGATATGTCCATCGTGAAAAAAGTGATATGTCCATATCTTGCAAAGTTAGTAACAATCAGCAATAAAAAAAAACCGACTTTGAGAGTCGGTTTTAAAAAAATATCATTTTTCACTTCATTTATTTGCAATTCTGCTTAAACTTCTATAAATCAAGTCGATAGTTGATCTTTCCACCGGGCTGCGATCGCAGTCGTAAATAAAGGTCTTAAGGATGGAAGACTGGCTTTCAGAGAGTTCGCTATCATAATGAAATGATATGACGGCACCCAGCAGATATGGATAGAAAGCAGTGTGGAAACTGTATGTCCCTGTCTGGTCAAGAGTAATTTCATCGATTTTATCTAGGACTGATTTGCTAAGTTCAACGATCTGCGCAGAGGTAAAGCATTCGTTGTCAACAGCCGATGCCATAACAAGCGAAAAAGAAGAAATTCCTCCTACGATACTTCCCTGTTTTCTATACTCTTTACTCTCCAATACAACGACAAAAGTGTCGCCACGGTCACTATATTTCACCTCTTTGTAGAGACGCAACATTTCTCTTGGGGCATCTTTGCGATTATGGAGTTCACGATATCCGTTGAAGATGTTCATAACATAATGAATTCCATCCAGAAAAGAAAGGGATAGACTGCAATATGCCATTACATTTCCGTTATATGGGTAAATATAACAGCTTCTTACAAGGTTTTGGGTTGACATTGCAGAGAGCAAATGATTATCGATCTCGCACATTGCGTATAACTCAAT
>JAKQLB010000344.1 GCA_029567375.1 Bacteroidota bacterium
CAGCGCAGCACTTGCCGTTTATATGCGAGAAAAATATGCACATTTGCCCATGGAATACGTTTTCATTGATAGCGGATGCGAATTGCCGGAAACTTATGCTTACTTGGATAAATTAAAGGCAATATTGGGAATAGAAATAATCACAATTGGGGGTGCGTCGAGTAAAGACAGGAAAGATTTTAGATGGTGGCTTAAACAAAAACAATACTATTTACCATCGCCACGTAACAGATGGTGCACAGAGGTACTTAAGTTAATCCCTTATGCGCGGTGGTTGCAAAATGAATGCGGAGACGCCGTTGTACACAGCTATGTTGGACTACGTGCAGATGAAAAACGCGAGCGGACAGGTTTCACAAAGTGTCATGATAGATTGTTACAGCATCACCCTTTTGTTGACGATGGACTAGGTTACAATGATATAAAAATGCTTCTCGAAAATTCCGGGATTGGTTTTCCAGATTACTATGAATGGCGCTCCCGTTCGGGGTGTTATTTCTGCTTTTACCAAACTAAACGTGAGTGGATTTCTTTGTATCGTCGCTATCCAGATTTATTTTTTTCCGCGGCAGAAATGGAGAAAACAAATGAACAAACAGGAAAGAGGTATTTGTGGAACGAAGGTATATCGCTACGCGAATTGATCGATAAGGCAGAGGAAATAGAATCTAACAGCTTAGATTTTATACATGGTTTGGATAAAAATCCTAAATTATTGTCGCTTCTAGAATCTGTTAACGAGACAATTGAATCTTTAAAGCCTCATGATTTCTTAAAGGAGTTCATAGAATGAATGATAACTTGTCATTAGTTAAAGAAATTAAAGATCTAGGAGTCTTACAAGGAAAATATAAACCCCATAAGCATATAGCATTGTTAGCAGCTATTCGAATTTTGAAAGCAAAACCTGAAAATGGCTGTCGTGTATATTACGATAGCGATTTTAAACAATCTTTCACTAAAATCTTTTTAAAATATGCTGGCATTAATGATCGCGATCGTCCATACAATCCATTTTTCCATCTAAAAAGCACGTCCTTCTGGGAGCTGATACCCTTGAAAGGTAAAGAAACTACTTTACTATCTCTCAGCCGCATAAGTGGACCTAGCCAATTGATGGAAGTTGTATCCCATGCTGAAGTCAATGATGATTTCATGAAATTAATTCTGGATAACAACACCTCTATCAATATTGAATCTTTGATAACCGAATGTTTAGAGAACAGGATTATTGATTTAGAAGATGAAGATACGAAACCGATTGAATCATTTGAGCGAATTAAAGTTGCATTAGAACATAATGTTGCCCCGAATCCATTTGTTGCCTATCTGAATAGCTTGCACTCTCGCGATGCAGGTAATGAAAACGCACTGGCAGAATCCCAAGCCTGCAATCCGAACTTTTCTAAAATTTATGTCCGTCATCCGCTCGTTGACACTATTTTGCAGTGTTTAACGGGCGAAATGGGACAATCCGTTGTCCTGACCGGACACGCTGGTGACGGTAAATCGACCATTGCTCTGACTGTGTACAAACACTTGAAAAATATTGATGAGCAGTCGGTGTTGCCTTTCCCGCTCGGTCGTCGTGAGGACATTACCCTGCCAAATGGCCATTGTTTGGCCATCATAAAGGATTTTAGCGAATGGAAGACGATCGAGCGCGATGATTTGATTGCGGAAGTTATGGCGAAGAAAGTTCGCGCGCTTTTTGTATCGAATACGGGCGTGTTGCTCGACGCCCTTTGTGGATATGCCGAGAGGACAAATCTTGGGAATCGGTCTGACTGGGAACCGCGCATTTTGGAGGCGATGGATGCTGAATCCAGTGATTTCCAATTTGATGCTGCTAACTTTGCTTTTTTAAATATTGCTTTGACGGATAACCTGTCTTTAGCCCGCTTGATTTTTGATCGAATTTTATCCGATGAAAACTGGAAGGCATGTGATCGTCAGAGTTGCCGATCTCAATGTCCGATTTATCGCAATGTTGAACTGTTTCGAGTAAATTCTTTTTTGGCCAAACACCGTCTTTTCCTGGCTTATAGACGAATGTATGAGTATGGCACGCGTCTGACAATTCGCCAGTTAACCGCACACCTTGCCTACCTGTTGACAGCAGGAATGGAATATGCCGACATCCAAAATTTTGCAAGGCGTGATGACAAACCCCTTATGTCGGAATTTCTGTTTTATAACAGATTTTTCGGCGACAACGGCCATACGGAAGATCTGGCAGCTGTGCGAATGCCTGTGATTCGGGAAGTCCGCGCCCAGGGATTTGGCCAAAGGCCGTGCCCCGCGACTGAAAGGCATCTTTGGCTATTGACCCATGGCGATGATTTCACGCTGGGGGTTTCCTTGCTGGAAGAAGAATTCGGAAAGCTTCGAAGATATGGTTCCCAAATGAAAGAACAGGAAAACGGGTTGACGCCGGATCAGGCGCGAGAACAAGTCCGACGAATGCTATATTTTCTTTATAAAAGCGACAATGCAGGACGAAACGATGCTTTTTTACAACAATTTCTTGGATCACTCGCCATTATCAAGTGGGAACAATGGCAGACGCCCGATGCACGTCTTTCCATGGATGAATCAAGTCATTTTAAGCAACGTGTATTTCATGTGCTTCAGGAACAATTCACCGGTGTCCGCCTGCCCGAAGTAGGAGGGCCGGGGCAGCAAAGCCATCTTTATATAACCCTGAGCCGGCACAAGCAGGATATTCGGCAGAGCGCTCAGGTGGTGCTGGCTCAGATAGACTTTTCTAATGAATTCAAGATTACTTTGAGCCTTTCTAAACAGCGACGGGATCTTGTTTTAGTCGGTCAGGGACGGTTGGATGGAATCAACCTGACACTGACATTGCCTTTCCTGGACTATGTGCTGGCAAGGCATCAGGGCGAGGTCGGAGAAACGCTGCAAGGGGCGTATGCTGACCGCCTGGAACGTTTGAAAGCGGATATCATCAGACGCTGCCGGAATCGAGAGGATGATGAAATGCTCCTAGTCCGGCTCCGCACAAACCATACTTTTTTACGCCAACACTTCGCAATAGAAGATGGAAAGCTGGAGGTGTCTAATGCTTAAGCGTTTTCCTGACATCACCTTAGATTTGTTTGACACAGATGCCAATCCAGCAGTGCGGCTTTTCGGGCGCCGTTTCTTTTCTGATCAGACAACGTTGGAGCTACTGATCGAATTACTGTTAGTTGCGGTGTCCCCCAAAAAAACATGCGGCGAAAAATTTTCAAATATGTTGCCGCCTATGGAATTACTGAAGCGGTCGTGGATAGACACGCTTGACTATGCGCCACGCGCTCATCTTAATCTGAAACTCTTTGCCTTTTTCGGCGCTTCGAAGCTTGATTCCCGGCATGAAACACATAGAAGCCAACTTGAACATCTCGATGAAGAGTTAAAAAGACGTATATCGGTTAATGATGATACGCCGGATAATATTATTAAAACCCTGGAAAATTTGTTTCTTGGTTTTCACGGCGTTGGTTCACAACGTACTTGGTGTGCGCAGAGCTTTATGCCTATTAGCACAGGTATGTTGGCCGCAGAAACAATTTGGAACGAAACTTATGCCTCACGAAATCTTCCAGACAGTTGGAATGATGTTATTTCTCAATATACTGCCTATTTTTCAGTTAATAAACATCGTTTTCTTGCACGTGGCGGCGAGGTTTTGTATCTGCAACTATGCAATGCGCTAAGAATTGAGAAAGATGATGTAGAAAAATGGTTGCAGGAGAAAAGTCTTGCCAACTTCTTGACTGCTGATGAAAGAAATCCAATCTGGCTGCATACAAGCTTGGGAAATGCGCTCAATGACCTGATGCAGGAAACCCCTGCAACCGTATCCAAGCTTGCCGAGTTTATTGACAGGGTTGTGGACAAAGAAACCGCGCGAAAGACGGACGGCGATGAGAATAATCTCCGTTGGAGCAAATGCGGCTGGTGTCCCCAAGAGACATGGCCTGAAAGCTATCTCTTTGCGGTCGAATTTCTTCGCGTATGCCGCGCAAAAATGGATTTGATGGATAAGATTGAAATGCTGGAGGCGCTTTGCTCCATGCAGGTTATGCGCAGCCTCACCACGCAAGCTTCCCGGTATCAGCGGGTGGCGACTTCTCAAACATGGCCGGCTTGCCGATTGGCTGTATCTGATCCGGAAGGCAACAATAAAACAGTCAAACAGGTGTCACGTGTCACCATGCAAGCCGTGACTAAGACGATCTATGACGGACTTCGTCATCCGGATATATTTGAGCCGACACCCGGGAACATGCGTGAAAAGTTATATAACGAAGCAGACCGGCGTTATGGCCATAAGTTGTTCATTACAATCGGTAAAAGAATAGGCGTGATTGTGCCGCGACGAGGTGCGGGAATGCGTTTTGTCTTGACGCCTCCGCTTCTGCGTTTGTTGATCGTTACCCTCCTGCCGGGCCGCAGGTTAACCTACGATGCCTTTAAACTGGCGGCAGAATCCCATTTTGGACTTGCTTTTGACGAAGCGTCGATCTCACGAGCTAATACCTGGGCAACTGGTGTAAGCACAGCGACATTTGGTGGAGTGACGGATGAATGGTTAATCAAAATGTTGCATGAGGCTGGAGCCTTGCGAAAGCTTTCTGATTCCTGCGCTCTGGTTGAAAATACCGCTGCAGTCGATCATCAGGAGAATATAAAATGAACTATTTTGCGCAATCAGCCTTAGAAAATATTTGCGAGAAGGTATTCCGTTTGCGAGAAAAAGGAGCTGCACAGCGGCGAATTATTATAACAACTTCAGCTTTTCCGCCGGATGTGACGCTGGATCTGGCGAAGATGCTGGACGACTTTGTTTTGAAAACAACCGGGATTGTTTTGACTTTTAAAGCTGCAAAAATACTTGGTGATAGTTGGCGAAATAAAACAGAAAATAAAAAAATATGTGAAGAATTGGATAAGCGTTATTGGATAGATGATACCGGCAATCTTACACGATACAGGAGCGCTGCGCCTCCAATCGATGGAAGGCTGGAGTTATGTGTGCTTGTCGGCGCGGATCAGGTTGTTGACGCTTCAAGCTTAGCCGATTTTTACCGATGCGATCCGAAAAATGTCTGGCAAGGACAGATGGAAGGCAGTTTTAACGCATGGATAAGAAGAAGGCTCGATGTCGCGAGCGTAGGATATGATGAAAAAACCATCATTAACTTTAATACCGTTCTTACGGCGCTCGAAGAACAAGGGTGTGCGGACCTTTTTCAAATCGCCAGGCTTCTTGAAGATCTGCCGTTAGAAAAAAATGGAATACAAGATGGACGGGATGCTGAAAAACTTCTGCTCAGGAGTCTGCGGCCGTTTAATTTGCCGAGTTTTATCGGTTTTAAATTCACCAGAAACAGAAAGCTGACGCCGTATCTTGAAGTAGCCATGCGATTCTTCCGATATGATTTGTTTTTAGAAGAACTAACAAAGCGAAAAGCGCTCAAAGCTATTGATTTACTGCTGGAAGAAAAGGCGCGTGAAATTGACGACAACAGCTTGTTTACACAGGATGAAAAAGGTGCGTTTGATACGGACAGGGATTTTATAGAAGCGGTTCGTGAATATGTAGAAAATGAAGATCCGGCCGCGCGTGATAAACTCTTGGACAGCGATTTTATTGCAGTCCACGACAAGATACTTAAGTTTAAAATCAAGAAAGAAAGAGAACTAAAGGAACCACCGATCAGGAAGCTTTGCGGCGGTTCTGTTGAAATGGTTCTTACTGGTCTCTGGCAAACTCTACGGGATTTATGCAATAATTCCAGCCAACTGCGGCCTGAATTAAAGAGCATTATCATTCTCGGTGAAAGGTTCAGACACGATGGCACGCCGGTAGCCGCCGCAGAAGCGGAAATCAATGCAAGGGAATACCTGCGTAAGTTAGTCGGTGGTGTCGATCAATATTTTTCAAAGGGTTACCTTGATATTTCCATATTCGGGGATGAAACGATCAATGTTTCATCACAACTTTATCATGATGCGATAGAATGCAGCCATGCCAGGACAGCAGAGCCATCCCTTGCCTTTAGAATTGAGTTGATCTTTCATGAGGTTGAAGAACCCTTTGTCAGAAAGTTTGCCTGGCGCTTGCCTGAAACACATACGTTCCGAATGGCAAAAGAGCTGATAGAGTGGGCTGTCGAAAGCATTGCAGAAAAATATTCGAATCCTACTATTTTACCCGCATTTCACATACCTTATCATGAGGAATTGATCCGTGCGAAGGATGACGATGAGACCAGGCGCGTTTTGTTGCATGCCATCCGCGATGTATCCGCTGACAGCACCAATCTTATTACAGAAGAATGGCGACAGCAAAACGATCCCTTACTACCTTATTTGCGTGAGTTAGCCATTGCCTATCGAAAATTTCTTAGCAAGGCGAAGGATGACGGTCTGCATTCGATTTTTCATAAAGTTGACGACGGTCAGCCTTCCCCTTGGGAGGAGCTTCACAAAGCTTATGAAACAGCGGCGCGCGCTTATTGCGGTGCGGACGAGCAATGTCGCAACAGTCCAATGGCGGCAATGCTCATGCGTTCCTTTTTGATTGTTGCGTCTCGCGGTAAGCACAATCACGCATGGGTTGCAGACCCGTATGAACGTTCGGGCGTCGCAACCATTTTACATCCAGCCGTTCTTGAAATGCTCTGCGATCATATCGGGTACCTTTTTGCATGCTTCAACTACGCGGTATCACGCGAATGGCGGGCGATCAACGTGAAGAAACCTTTTCATCTTTCCAAATGGCAGGATTATCTCGATCTTTCAACCATTCAGATGCCACTCGGTGGATTAATTGGCGATGAGAATCTGATCATCGATACACAGGTGCGCGGACAGGAGCTCATTCATTGCGTTGGCTCGCCTGCTTCAGAAGAAGCACCATTATCTACTCGATTATTGCTGCGATATGAAGGCTTTGATGAAGAGGATATTGCGGATACGGAAATGTTCGCGGAGACCAGAGAATCAAGATTAATATGTAACATTTTACGTGACTATCTCGATATCCATCCCCATGCGCGTGATGGTTTTAGTATGGCGGTTTATCGGAACGAAGACATACAGCCCGTCATCTCTGCTGTGCATGCTTTCCTGTCTGAACTTGCCGAAGGTGACATGCCTGTGCTGGGGGAGACAAGAAATCGACGCTACGCTGTAACAATAACCGTATTTACAGAAGCAGGTGAGGATGTCGGTGTGTCTCGCTGGATCGAACAGTGGAAGGAGCGCTGGGAGGCTGCTGAATCAGAGGAGAAATATGCCGTTTATCGCCACTGCCTTTTTTCGATTGCGCATCGTGTTGTGCCGTCCCAAGACATCAATAGAAAAGCGTTCGCCAGAATGATTCGTGAAAGTCTGGATGTGGATATTGCTGTCCTCTATGACTTTATCGGTGCCGGGCTGAGAGGCAATGAATTCCAGCGCGTCGCAACTTACGACGTGCGCGAACGCACATTGAAGTTCCCTATTATTGAGAAATCCTTTTGCACAGTAGATGATCCGCAACTTCGTCTTCGACGTGCAAGGGTGATCAGCAATCCTCAGTTTCGCTTATCTACTCTGAATCTTGAAACGATGGCAAGGCTGAAAAACAGCAATACGCCACCCGGTCAAGAGCATGTTTTGATGGGGTATGGGGATTATTCTCCTTGGCAAGAAGTTGTGGATGAACTGCACAAGCATGCGGAGTGGGTGGTCTGCATCGATCCCAGTATAGATGATAAGTTAATAAAAATGAGACGTGACAAGCCCGCTGAGGAAAGAGAAATTATCGGTTTCGGTTCCGGTGTCGGGTTGCATGGAGAATTAAACTTTACCATTTCGACGGAACATTTTCGATTGACAGATATCCGGTTTCGGATGGAAAGGGCAATATCGGCACTTTATCCTGGATGGCACAATAATGCGTTAAGCATTATTTCCGAATCCGTGATCAGAGAGGCAAGAACACTGTCCGGTTTATCTCTTGTGCGCGCAACAGGAGTCGGCACTTATTTGCACGATTTTTTTGCCTATTCGCTGACGAGCAAAATCCTTACTTCGGATGATGATCTTCTCTGTAATCATTTAATTTCTCTTGATGCTTATCGACATTGGTTCACGCAAGACGACCAAGTGCGGCCGGATCTTCTTTGGATGGTTGCACGTCTCGATAAAAATGGGCGCATTATTTTAGACATGCATCTCATTGAGTGTAAAATGGGGCAGCAAAATAAGATCTATCTGGAAAAAGCTGCCCAACAAATACAAAACGGCTTTAGTACCCTAATCCCGGCTTTTATGCCCCGAAAGCCCAAAGGCGGCGATGATGTTCGTCCTGATCAACGATACTGGTGGCTTCAATTACATCGATTGATTGCCAGTAAAGCCGAAATCAAACGCCAGCGCCAAGATGCGGTTATGGCCGCCATGGAGCGCCTTGCAGATGGTGATTACATCATTGCGTGGCAAGGCGCCGTATTAGCGTTCTGGACGGACAGTGACGGCAGCACCTTGGACCATGTCAGCAATGATTGTTATGAGGACGAGAATATTGGCTCTTTACAATTTGGCATTTATAGCATGGGCCGCAACGCCGTACATGATATTTGTACGGGTGAAAAAAACATAAAACTGGATTGGCCAAAGAATACGGTACGGTTTGGCGATTATTCCGTAGTTGCTCCAGAAACCCTTAGAACCAAAAGAAACGACGAGTCTGAGATAATAAAGACAACGTCGGCACAAGAAGAAAAGCCCATCATTACACCCCTAACTACTGAGCATGATGAAGTCTTGAAAGAAACGAAACCAGTTGCTGAGTCACCACGTCATATTCCAGAACGTATTTTATTAGGTAAAACAGCTCATGGCGGCAGAGAGGTTTTTTGGGAATTTGGTCATCGGGACTTGCCTAACCGTCATTTACTTGTTTTTGGCACGTCCGGCATGGGAAAAACCTATGCAATACAATGTTTACTTTGTGAAATGGGGCGCCAGCAACAAAATGTGCTGGTCATGGATTATACGAACGGTTTCCTGCCCAAGCAACTTGAAGAAGAAACTAAACAAATTCTTGCCCCTCTTCAGCACATTGTCAGACAGTCGCCGCTTCCCGTGAGCCCATTTAAATTACAAAAGCAGGAAATTGATGAAGGTATCGAAATCCCTGAGACAAGTGTGTTGGGGGCTAAAAGGATTGCCGGAACGTTCGGTAAACTTTACGATACGATGGGGGATCAACAATATTCCGTTTTACTGGATGCACTCATAACCTTGATTGAACAAAGCGGAAGCGCATCTACACTAGATGAGCTTCTTAATGTCCTGGAATCTTTTATTGATGATGGCCAACATGACAAGCAAAAGGTCTTGACGACGATCAGCAAATTGAAACCATTTGTTTTGGAAAAACCTTTCGCAGATCAGGCTTCCGGTTTGGACTGGCGAGGAATATTCAGCGACAATGAACATCGATGTCATGTTTTTCAATTTGCAGGGATTGATTCACTGTCAGCGCGATTGGTTATTGAATTTGCGCTTTGGGATTTGAATGCCTTTGTACGCGGCACAGGTAACAAAAATCTGCCGAAAGTAGTGGTGTTGGACGAAGCGCAGAACCTTGATCTTACGGAGCAGTCACCTGTTGCGAAGTATCTGACTGAGGGGCGCAAATTTGGTCTTTCACTGATCCTTGCCACGCAAACCATGAAGAATCTACAAGGGGACAAACTGAACCGTTTGTTCCAGGCCGGTCATAAGTTATTTTTCCGTCCCGCTGATACGGAGCTGCAAGAACATGCCCGACTGATGGCCCAGAGCGTTGGGGGAACACAGCAAGAGTGGATCGCAAATCTTTCTAGTCTAGTTAAAGGACAGTGCTATTCAATAGGACCTTCTTTAAACACGGCAACTGGTAAATTAGAGACTAAACCGTTTAAACTTCAGATTACCTCTTTAGGAGAAAGATTTGGCATCAGCAAAAAAGAGTAAGAAGCAGACGAATCGTTTACCACGTAATTTTCATAAATCTTTTATTCCCGAGCGGCGGTTTATCCATGCTTTATTGCGATTTGCTGCAAGCAGAAACTCCGGGACAATTCAAGATATTTCTGACGCAACGGGTATACCGACAGGTGTATCCAGCGGAAAGGTGGCACCAACCCTAGACTATTGCCGTGCCATGGGATTGCTTATACTACCGGCAAGAAGGAGTGCCGTTAAGAGTCCTGAATTGACTGCGTTCGGCCGAGTCGTATTGCTGGAAGATCCATACCTTAAAACGGAAATAACCCAGTGGCTGGCGCATTTAAATCTTTGCGCGGGAGACAATGGTGCAGAGGTCTGGTATCAAACCTTCTGGAACGGCGCTGCCCGATTGGGGCCTGTCTTTGAAAGGGATAGCTTGGAAAATTGGCTTGCAAGTGTGTGCAATACGAGCCCAGGGGGACTGATCGGTCCGCTCATTTCAATGTATCAAGAGGACGCATCTTTTGCGATGTGTGCGGCTTTAACCGAGAACGGTAAACAAATCACCCGCCGTCCCATGCCAATCCGCACTGAGTTTGCTTGGGGATATGCTGCTTGGCTATTGTCTGCCGTAGAACGCATCGCATCTCAGGGTGAACAGGTTACAATGCCTCAAATTGAGAAAGCTTGTGGATGGCAAATATTAACCACCTGGTCATCGGAAGAGTCAGAGCGGGCTTTGTCGCTTGCCGAGCGTAAAGGCGTGATAAGTGTTGATCGCCATATGCAACCGTGGATATTAAAGGCAAAGGTGGCGGCGGCAGAAGCGTGGCGCCTCATTTACAGTGACATGATCTAACTAAGATAGAAGGGTATTATGGAAAGGCAACTGGCCGAATTTGTCACCTACAGGGGAGAAAGGCTCTTTGACGGGGCAGTGGATGTATCCTGGTTGATAAAGGATCGTGAAAAAGCCCGTTTGGCCGCGGCTGCTTATGTATTTCATGGTCCTGCTTATCACGGCGTTGAGCAACAGGATATCGGCACAGGACATGGACATCGGTTAGTCGATACCGCCAATTTTGCATTGCAAGTAATCCGTCGAAGCAACGGTAAAGAAGAACGCCCTTTCACTTTGGCAATTGCCGGCTACGGTACGGGAAAATCGCATCTTGCTACGGCGCTTGCAGTTTTACTTTCCGAGCCTTCTTCCGCAGATGCTGATACGATATTATCTAATTTTAAAGCAGCAGATTCGGATCTGCATACGGAAGCGCTCCGTGAACTTACTGATATGCGCACGCCCGCGCTCGTTGTATCGTTGAATGGAATGGGCAACTTCGATCTAGCGGCAGAGTTCACCCGTCAGATTATGCACTTTCTTTACGCAGCGGATATTGATGCGGGTGTCTTAGACGCGTTAAGGCCACGGTTCAAGACTGCTGCGAATCTTGTTCTGCGTCTTACAGGCACAGAAGGTGAGGAGTTAACGAATGAATGTGGTTTGACGAACGTTGATGAAGTTATCGCACGGCTAAAGGAACACGATGAAACGGTTTATGCCATTGCACAGACCTATTTAGCCCGACTGGGGTTTCCAATTAGAGCCATCGGTGATGAAACGGTCAAAGATGTAATTGATACCGTTTGCAGGGAATATATAGGTGAAGGTCGCCCGTTTAGCCGTCTAGTTGTGTTTTTTGATGAATTTGGGCGTTATGCTGAATTCGCAACTATTCGCAGTCAAATTGCAGGCAGTGGCGTTCTGCAACAATTGTTTGAAGGCATCCAAGCAAACGCTGACAAAGCAACCTTTGTTGGTTTTATTCAATTTGATTTAAATACCTATGTCCAAAGGATGGGACAAGAATACAGAAATGAGATTCTCAGGGTTTCCACACGTTATCAGTCAGCCGAAAAAGCTTACCTTTCTATAAATTTAGAAACCCTACTGGCGCATCTATTGGAAAAAAAGAATCGTGATGAACTTGCAGGCCATTTCGATTGCGATTCAGAGCAGAGCGCCTCAGGAACATTTATGAAATGTATCAATACATGGTTTCCTCAATCATCAAATCACAGGTTATGGACTGACGCAAAAGCATTTCATCATCATATTCGGAAAGGTTGCTGGCCTTTGTCACCATATGCAGTATGGCTTCTTTTCCATCTCGCAGCGGCCGGTCAACACCTTCAGCAGCGATCAGCACTCTCGCTTCTTAATGAGGCATTCAAGCATAACCGTGATAACGTCATATCTGGATTAGATTGGCAGCTTCATGCAAGTGATATTTGGACCGAAAATCTCGAAAAGGAATTTTTAATTGCTGAAGATGACGGAAATAGAGGGACCATAGCCCAGGCGTATGCAAACGTCATCGCCAAAGTAGGGCAGCATCTTGCCAAGGATGAGGAAACCCTGCTCCGCACAGTCGTTCTGGCATCAAAGCTTGGGCTGGTTGCACAAAACCGTGTCAATGCTACAGAGGCTTTAGCTGCGCTGTCAGGATTATCAACTCGTTCAGCTGAAAAATGTCTTAAGTCGTTAGAGGATGAAAGAAATATTTTAAGCTGGGATGAAAGGTTTAATCAATTTGAAATTATCAGCGATACTGTATCCCGGCCACAATTCAAGGCATTCTTGCGTCAAAAAATAGCGGAAAAATATGATGCGCAAAGGCGCGCTCAACTCTTTTTGCGCCGTGCCGATGAATTTAGTCATGATTTATTAAGCGACAGGATATGCGACTTTGCTGAGCGGCGTAATATCTCCACAATGGAATGGTATTTTGCCTCCAAAATTGCAAATTTGAATGAGTTACCCCGTGTCATTCAGGAGTCGGTAACGGATTGGCAGAGTTCGTTTGCCGTTGATCAAGCCCGAGGGACTATCATCTATTGTTATGTCGAACCGGATGGCGATCTTTCGCGTATCCAATCTCAAACAATTTCTATATTGAAAAATATTGCGCGTGACTCAAAATTAAAAGCACTGCCCATTTTAATCGTGTTTCTTCATGATAGCGATGGTCTGGTTGGTCAATATCTTGCGGAACTTACAATATTGGATGAAGAATTGAACGAGCAGGACAAAATAAGATTTGGTAACCTTGTTGGTGCCCACCATCAAAAATGCCAGGAAACTTTAAACATATGCATGCGAGATTTGATTAAGCAGCAAAAATATGCATTTTCTGGCAATCTTGAAATAGGCTCTCAACGGCTGGATGACGTTTGCTGCTCGATTTTTGAAATGGTCTATCCCGAGACACTGCCGTTCCCGTGTGATGGCTTTAGTACAAAGCAAGGCAATGCAGCAGATACTTGCTACAGACTGACATTGGAGCTAGTACGAGGTAATCTGACGTACAATGACGTGATGGCTAAACCTGTACGTGATAAGAACCGCGCAAACGAGGTTCTTAAAAAGTGCTGGCAGATATTTTTGACAAATGGCGATGTCGGACAAAGGCCAAATCAAGAAAACGTTCGTGCAATCTTTTCTGCATGGGAAAATCATTTAAGATCAGAGGGAGGATTGGTTGCTTTAGCGAATTTGTTAATGCTTGCTTGTAGACCTCCCTTTGGCGCAAATCTTGCCTCCGCAGGTTTACTATTAGGCGTATATCTTTGTGCAAGACAGAAGGTATTTAATATAAGAATTGCTGACAATCAATATGAGTTGTCTGATCTTAGTGGTGACATGTTATTTAGGGGAAAGTATCTCGACCTAAGCAAGTTGGGTAGTTTTCTCCTGATTCCTAAAGAAGCTACAGCAGGTTCGGAATGGGATGATTTTCTTGATGAATGGGAATCTGCCTTAAGTGTAAGCTACCAAGAGCAAATCAAGTGTCTAGAACGAAGCGTGGAATTAAAAGCAAGAATAAGTCCACCAAGATCGCAGGCCTACAGGATCAGCTTACTGGAGATGAAGGCGAAAGAAGCTAGATCAAAACTTGATGCGATTAATGCAAAGGTTAGTAATGCATTCGAACGTATCGAATCAGCGGCAAGACGTGGTGATTTGCATATTCTTACTTTCAGCGCGATAAAACTGAAAGAAGTTATCGGTCAAATGCAGACAGATGGATTATATCCACAAGATGATATTGAGCGATACCAACATGAAATAGATCTTATGTGTCAGCGCGTCATTCAGTATTTCGATGTATGGTTATCCAGGCAAGCACCACGCGGCCGCACTACAAAAGACGCAGCCGATTTTGAAAAGTACATGAGGGAAACCGCTTCAAATCTGAGGAAACTTGGGTTATCTGAGCAGGAAAGTAAGGTAGAGGGTCATACCGCAAGCTCACTCAGACAGATCAATGCTCTTGCTGCAGCTCAATCACTTGCAGAAAATATTGAGGGATGGCTGACGGAACGAAGCACATCGCGTGCTCAGAAAGTCGCTGAATTAAGAAATTGCAATGATATTGCTAAGGAAAATGTGAAAAAAGTCACAGAGACTTTACGAACACTTCCACTTTCAGCCTTAGAAAGCGTGAAAGCAAAGCTTAATGATTTAATTAAAGCAAACAAGCAACGTGAAAAAGAATTCGTGACACGTTTAAGTCGCATAGATGATCCCGCAATCTTTGCTATCCATAAAATAGATGAGCTGCTCCAAGAAGTAGATGACTTAGAAAAAATATTCGAGAGGTGTGATTCGGATATTGATGCATTACGATCGATGCGTCGTGCGCTGAACTTTTACAAAAATGCATATGTCCGTCTTTCAGACGTAAATCTATCGGAAGACGCCTTTTCTGCTTTATGGTCAGAGCTCAATGATCAATCCGGTGAGATATCAGATGATGAACCACCTTGGATGCCCGAGGATATTATGCCTGTGATCCAGAGAAGTGCAATAAAACGCCGTGAAGAATTGGGACTTCATTGGTTATCTGGGATAGAGGAAGAAGTGTTAGCCATTAAAGGATCAGATATTGCGGATGCTAACAATCTTTATAACAGGCTGCAGCAAGTACCTGGATATCTTCCAAAAAGGCAATACAAACGCGCAAGAGAGCTTCAAAATGACGTTGAGGCATACCTGAATAGGTTGAAGGTGGAATGGCTGCTTGAAAAGTACAGCGAATTAGATGCAAAATCTCGAAACGCGTTCTTAAAAGCAATTGGAATATCACCTCCGTAGAAAAAGGAAAGCCGGAAGGTGATATATGGCCAAAGGGATTAGAGCAGGGGTATAAGAGCACGTGTCATTAAGGCGGCAGATATCCCTCTCTGAAATTCACATGTGAATCAGAAGCTCCGCGGAACATCCCCGCTATCCCCCCGTTGCCCTTTACGGGATAGCGGATTATGCACGCATTTGCTTCTATACACAGCGGATATTCAATCATAGCAGTACGATATGACAACCAGGCGCGAACTCCGATCCGCTTGGTGATCAGAAAAGGCTTCGCTGAAAGGTCATCAAGAAGCATTCCTGAGCGGGGACCCCCGCTTCATCATCCCTTAAAAAGACATCTTTCCAGTTCTCTTTTTCCCCTCATTCCATAAAACCTCAATAATCATCCATAGCTGATCATCATCCT
>JAKQLB010000043.1 GCA_029567375.1 Bacteroidota bacterium
GGGGATTGTGGGCGATTCTGCCGCTGCAGTTGTTCCATTTCTGCCCGGTGGTGTTGCGACGGGAATAAAAGCCTATCGTGCGGCAGACACAGCTGCAGATGCGCTCAAAGCTGCAAGGACAGGCGGTGAGGCTGTCGAGCAAACGGCAAAAGCGGGAAGCAAGGTAGCCCTTGCAGGGGAGAGTGCTTCAAAGAATACAGAAGTTGTTCAACGATGGATGTCGCATGGTGAATTGAAAAGTATCCAAGAGTCTGGTGTATTAAATCGAGGAGGACGTCCAGGTCCTCATCATGTTACTGATGCTGCCAATACAGACGCTTTGCGAGCCAGACAACGATTAGCTTTGCCTGAAACTCCTGAAGCAAGAGTAACATTAGAAGTTCCAAAGAATACTTTTTCAGTTCCTTCAAAAGTTGAACCTAATTTTAAGATGCCAGGAGGCGGCTTAGAGCGAACGGCTCCTGGGAATTTAGATATACCAGTAAAGGTTCTTAAAATTGATTAGGTTAGGTTTAAATTATGGATAACTTATTTCTTCATATGCGAGTTACGATCAATATTAGTGACCCTTGGGAGCTTGGCGAAAGCAGAAGATGGCAGCCTTTTGAAGGAACGATACTTGATGCAAAGGTTGACGGTTTTTGTAAATCATTGCTAATCAAGCTACTTGAACCTTTTGAATATAAAAAAGTGAATTGTGAATATTTTGTTGCAAATCCTCGGCATGAAGGAGGTAGTTATAATGAACTACTCCAAGGGAAAAGTGTATTTTCTGGTTTAACCTGTATATCTCCAGAAAATGCCCATTCTGGAAATCCGTTTGATTTGTCTTGGTGGAGGGGGGGACTAGCTTTAATTGGTGAAATTGAAGCTCATAGATAGCCGTAGGAGACGCCAGAAAAACTAAAGGTTGGCACATAAGGCATTTATGCTTGCAGAGAAGATCTAACCTTTATCCTTGACAATTCGTGGTTATAGGCTGGATAGGCGAACATGATTGTTCTACCGCAAGGCGTAAGAAATAGCGAAAGAAAGAATGTTATTCATCGCGATAGTATTTTGAGGTTGGGTCTTTGATAATTGAATATAGAAGCATTGCAGCCTTCAGGGGCGGCTTGTACGCCTGAGCCGGCCCTGCAAACCACCGGCCTACTATGTCAATGCCGATTATGAAGTGAAAGACGCCGTGGTGACCAAATACATCAGCGCGGCGGATATGAAAGTGGCGCAGGTCAAGGGCACGGAGGTTCCCTATTATCACAAGGATCACCTCAACAGCTCCACG
>JAKQLB010000348.1 GCA_029567375.1 Bacteroidota bacterium
TGAAGATCTGAATACCGCATTGAAATTGGATACTGCAAACACTTTTGCATATTTCAACAGAGCGATAATTCGACATGAAATGAAGGATATCGAAGGAGCGCTGGCTGACCTGGATAAAGTGCTGGAACAAGAACCGGGCAATGCTCTTACTCTCTATAACAGAGCCATCATCCGAGCTCAAGTGGGAGATTATCGCAGTGCACTCGATGATTACGACAGGGTGTTGGCCATCAATCCGAATAATGTACTGGCCTATTTCAACCGTGCAGCAGTATTTATGGAAATGGGTCGCTACCGCGATGCGATGGATGACTACTCGAAAGCCATCAACCTCTATCCTGATTTTGCGAAAGCTTACATGAATAGAGCCTATGCAAAGAGTCAGCTCGGACAATATAATTCCTCGCGCCGGGATTACGAAATAGCACAAAGGAAAATAGAGGAATACCGCGCTCAGACTTCGGACTCCACCGGATATGCCGCCTTTGCCGATACCACCAGGAAGTATGACCACCTGCTGGCGCTTGATGCAGATTTTGCCAAGAAGGATTTTGACAATGAACTGCTGCAGTACAGAGATGTGGACATTCGCCTCAAACCTCTTTATAAGTTTGCTGCCGTTGCTCCGGATAATATTCCTCAGGAGGGGAACATACTTATCAACCGTAGATTTGACGATGCAGCACTCGACAGTTTTATCAGTACATCTCCCATTGCAGTAAAATTCGAATCATCTAAAGGCGGATACCTGCCGGATGCTCAAAGTCTGCGCGAAGAGGTCAATCGCCTGCTTCGCACCGACCGTACCGATGTCAATCTCTTTGCTAAAGCACTGCTGGAAACGGATAACAAACAGTTCAATACAGCAATGGTATGCTATGATGAAGCCATTACCAAGAGTCCGGATAATATCTTTTACTACATCAACAGAGGTGCCCTTCAGGCGGAGATGATAGATTTCATCTCATCCATCGAAAACAACGTGCCCGTTCTCACACTCGATAACGACAATACGGTCAAAACGAGGGTACAGGAGCAGGTTCGTCACACTTATGACTATACTCCGGCTATTCACGATATGAAAAAGGCGGCTTCGATAGATCCCTCGTTCCCCTATATATACTATAACTTGGGCAATCTATATTGTCTCTCCGATGACCTTCCCGAGTCAATAGTACAATACACCAAAGCTATAGAACTATATCCCAATATCGGTGAAGCCTACTACAACCGTGGTCTGGTACTGATATACCTTAAAGACAAGGAAAAGGGTTGTATGGATTTGAGTATGGCTGGAGAGCTGGGCATCCAGGATGCCTACAGCGTTATCCAAAAATATTGCAAGAGCGAAGAGTAGGGTTACTTTTTCTTTCCCTTTTTGTTGTTGGTGCCATCCCTACGGATTGCACTTGAAAACATTGCTACGGTTTCATCTTTGGCAATATATCTGATTGCCAATACCAGCAGGATAATTGCGATGAGAGGAAAGAGTGACGGGACTGCAAGAGAATAGAGTGGTCTGAGCTTCATAAATTCCACCAATATCCATATCTGGAAAGCAAAAAGTATTATGGAGTTGAGTAGACAGATGCGTATCTGAATCATACGTTTTTTGTTATGGAAGAGTGCAATCACACATAGGGAGAAGGTAACGAATGCCATTATCAAAAACTGGCTCCTCTCAAAAAAGCTGATGGTAATTCGTTCCCACGTCTCCGAAGGAGCGTCGGTGGGGATCACGCTGTAACACATATTGGAGAAAAACATTGAGCCGAGAAGCAATGTTGCTGCAATTATGAGATATGTCTGGAATCTTCTGAACATAGTGGCTGATGTGTGGATTGTTTTGACAAAATTAGGGAAAAAAGTCCTATATTTGAATTTTAAACCTTAAAAAACGACACTTATGTCTTCATTATCTATAGCACCTTCAGAACTTATTATCAATCCCGATGGATCAATTTTCCACCTTCATATTTTGCCGGAAGATCTGGCTGATATCGTCATCTTAGTTGGAGACCCCGGCCGAGTAAAACTTGTTGCCTCTTTTTTTGAGGAGGGTTCAATAAGGGTTGACAAATCCTCGCGAGAGTTTCGTACGATCACCGGCCGTTATAATGGCAGAGAGATTTCTGTCATTTCCACAGGTATAGGTACTGACAATATAGATATAGTAGCCACAGAATTGGATGCTCTGGTAAACATTGATTTCAATACCAGATGTGTCAGAGCGGATCACAAACGGTTGACACTACTTCGTATTGGCACTTGCGGTGCCGTTCAACCCGCTACACCTCTTGGAAGTTATCTCTTTTCGGAATATTCCATCGGATTTGACGGACTCCTGAATTGGTATGCCGGGTGTAGCAAGGTTGTGGATGCTGCGATGGAGTCTGCCTTTGTCCGGCATATGAATTGGCCGGAGCGACTTCCGGCTCCCTATTTCATCAAATCTTCAGAACGCCTGATATCATTGTTTGAAAAGAATTCGGTAATGGGGATGACTATTTCCGCCCCGGGTTTTTACGGTCCGCAGGGTAGATCGGTAAGATTACCGCTCACGTTTGACGATCTTATAGGCAATCTGGAATCATTCAGATACGATGGCCGAAGGGTGACCAATATTGAGATGGAGAGTTCAGCGCTTGCCGGCCTCTCTGCCCTTCTGGGACACGACGCAGGCACAATCTGCCTTGTAATCGCCAATCGCTATGCAAAAGAGAGCCGTCCGGACTATCACCTTTTGATGAAGGGGCTTGTCCGATTGGCACTTGATACACTTACCGGCACATCCATCTGATGAAGACCGATCTCCGGCACTCCCTCTACGCATTGCTTGACGACCCGGATCAGGTCGTAGCGAGAAGCGTCATGGCAGAGATTCTCAGACAGGGCCCTGAAATGCTTTCTGCCCTTGAGGAGCTTGCATCCCGTGAAAGCGATCCCGCCGTCAAAGAAGAAGTAGCGCACCGCCTGGAAGAGATTTATTATGAAATGGTCATAAATTCCATGAATGAGGCCATTCACCTTGAAGAAGGGGAACAATTTCAACTTTTGGATTTCGCAGTACTAATAACAAAACTTCTTTATCGCGGAGAAAACTGGCGAGAATTGGTCAATGCTTTTGTCGGTAAGTCAGCTGAGATGGTTATGGAATTGAGTAGCGGAATGACCGCAATGGAGAGTTGTGGGGTCTTTAATCATATTTTTTTCCATAGGTTCGGATTTAAGGCACTTCCATCAGATGACTTTTCGCCCGTATACCAGATGCCGGCAACCATGCTCCACTGTGGAGAGGGTGGAAAACACCTCCTGATGCTTCTCTATTTTATGTTTGCGCAGGATTGCTCCCTTCCGGTATTTCCTGTGGAATACCGCAATACGCTTATTCCGGCCTGGATTGAGGAGGATAAGGTTCTATTCTGTATCAACGTATTCAATAAGGGAGAGATGTTTTTCCTTCCGGAGGAGGAATTGGTACGCAGAGAGTATATGTTATTACCCTACGCATACCTCAAAGAGCTTCATTCTCTATTTCTGAAGGAGGGAGACAGCTTGCGTGCAGCACTTCTGGAGCGGATACTACCTAACTATCAGACGCTGGCCAATTCTTAATATCTTATTGGAGCTTATGCCGTTGAGTTGACAGATTCTTCTGACGGTGGTGCCATATCTTATTGCCAGTGCACCGAGAGTGTCGCCCGATTTGATGGTATGGATGATACGCTGTGAAGCGGCCAACGACTCCTCGTCGGTCTGTCCCCAATGTGAGTAGATGCTGAAGTAGTGTTTTTTGAGGGTAAACAGCGAGTCTCTGAGCACTCCCTTCTCAAAGTCGATGATACGCTGAGGATCAAAAGGATGCCCTTTGTATCTGGTCTCAAAGTGGAGATGGGGACCGTTGCTGCGTCCGGTATTTCCTCCCAGTCCGATTACTTCACCTGCTTTTACTACCTCTCCGCTATCCACTATCCGTTTGGAGAGGTGAGCATAGTAGGTTTCCAGTCCGTTTGGATGGCGGATCACTACCAGATTACCGTAACCGCCTGTTCTCCTTGTGCCTTCAGAGAGACGTACTACACCATTGAAGGCGGCTCTGATGGTATCTCCCGTTTTGAGCGATAAGTCAACACCTTTATGTTCCCTCGTTCTCCGGAACTTGAATCCGGACCCCACTTTCTGTTGGTAGGGAACACAAAATCCATTGAGGGAGTCAATCAGCAACAGGTCCACTTCTTCGGGGAGGTCCGAGAGTTTCACATCCCTGAATGAATGTACGCCAGTCCCTTCCCAGGAATCGAAGAACTCCGCCGTATCTATCACCGGTCTGCCAAGATCAAAATATGCCCAGGTATAGTCATCGTAGAGGATGATTTTGGTGAATTTGTCATCGGTGTCCAGAGTATCTATCACCAGCAGTTCCTCGAAGTAGCTGAGGCTATCCCTGTGCGAAATAGTGTCTCGTGTATGGTTTTTATTTTGTCCTGATACCTGTATTGTAATTATAATAAAGGTTAATAAAAAAATACCTCTGCGCTTCATAAGAACTCTTTTACTCGCAAAGGTATTTTTTTTTTGATAGTCCGGCAAATGGAATTTATCTGCTTCCACCACCAAATCCGCCACCTGAGAATCCTCCGCCTCCACTGAATGAAGAACCTCCGCCACCCCCACTCCAGGAACTTGTGCCTGAGAACGAGCCACCCGAAGAGGATGCCACATATGAGTTCATTGTGATTGCATTGGAAAGCATTCTCGTCTGGTAGAGAATGGTGGAGAATGTGTCAAAATCGTAGTTGACAACCTGCTCGAAGGCTACAGGGTCGATATCCTTAAGCTCTTTAGCAACCTTGTCGGCAATACCGAAAAGGGTGGCAAACACCAGATAATCCTGCCACAAATGTACCTCTACCGATCTTCGTTCATTGATAAGCGTAAAATCCTGAAGATACTTGAAAAATCCCAAAACTTTGTTGTTGGCCTGAACACCTGAAGGGGTGAACTTGTTGTTTGAGAAAAAATTATCGGCTTCCAGGGCTTTGACGCCCTTGGTGCTGATGGAATTTGTCCAGCTGATCAGTGTGCTTTTATTTTTTTTGGCCCATCTCGAAAATTCTTTGTCTTCAAGTATCTTGTTTGCTCCACTGGCCTCTTTCATCATATTGAACAGTGACTTCTCAGGAGATTCAAGCTTATCGAGATCTGCTTTTTCATTGAAAGAGATAGTAATTTTTCCCTTCTCGTCTTTACCTGTAATCAGAATGTTTTTCTGTATCATCCTAAGGATATAGGCTGACGCTATAGCATAACTATTGCGTGTCTTAAACAGGGAAGGGGCTTTTGTAATAACAAAATTGGTTGCGAGCAAGTTTCCATTGTACGGAATTTCTCTGCACCATTCGACGTTTTTGAGTTTTTTTACCCCGAAGGTGGAGACATTTTTATATTTTTTGCTCTGTTTGCCTATACCTACACCTGCCAGGATAATACCCAGAGTCCATAGAATCGGAATAATGGAATCTTTAGCTTCAAAATCTTCGTATGAATATTCCGAAGGCTCTCCATCAAAATGGCTGCCCTTCATCGCATTCGAATGTCTCTCTTCAAAGAGGCGGTCATCACTATTTACAAGATCGTGGAACATCTCCTTTTCAAAGCGCGCCAATATTATGACCGAACTATTTTTCTTAAAGGGAGCATCCGATTCGGCTACAATGGCCCCGTCTATAAATTCGCAGGTGCCTTCATAGCCAAAACCCCATACAAGAGAATTGGATGTGTCCAATTGGTAGAGATCATCTTGATATCTGACCGTTACTTTTGCATGCTCAGGAGTGGAAGAGAGTCCGGGGGAGATGAACTGGAAATGAAGCGCATCATAATCATTCATCGATACAATGAAATTATTGATGGTGTACTTCACTGTATATTTGTGGTCTCCGTAGGAGCCGACACCCCAGCATAATTCATAATCATCACCACCTTTACGATAAATTCCGCATTTTCCGGCCTTTTGGTGAATATTGCGGTCCAAATCCCAATCTCCTTCATTTATGAAATTAACACCACTCTCGTCGGTTACTGCGAACTCTGTAATCGATACGTGCGACCCCATATCGTATTTGACCAGATACCACTCGGTGCCGCTGGCAACCGTGACATCCCACACTTCGGTCACTCGTGCATGGCCTTCAGGCGTAAGTATGTATGTTATGTCAATATCCCGAATAGCAGGATTTGCCGCAGTCGCAGTGAAAGTGGCAATAGCGGTCAAAAATGTGAGCAACAAACGTTTCATCACTTTTTCATTGAGGGCATTTCAGTCTTGGCCTGATTCTCCTCGAGATAATCCTTGGACTTGAAGCCAAACAATGAAGCTACGATATTGCTGGGAATCTGACGGATGAGGCGATTATAGTTGGTTACGCTGTCATTGTATACCATACGGCTCATACGTACCTGATTTTCATACAAATTGACGCTATCCATAGTCTTGACATACATCTCGTTGGCTTTGAGGTTGGGGTACTGTTCAACAACCACGGCTATACGTCTCATGGCATCTGTAAGGATGGTTTCCTGTATGTTGGCATCGGCTGCCGAACTGCTGCCGGTAATACTTGTACGCTGTGCAATTACATCTTTGAGTGACTTGTACTCGTGCTCGTCATAGGATTTGATGAGGTCTGCGAGTGCCGTAAGTGCATCCCAGCGGCTTGACATTTGGACACCTATCTGGCTCATTGCGTTTTTGCACAATTCTTCCTTGCTGATAAGATTACGTTGTACGGAAATCACCCAGATTACCAAAATAGCCAGGATGCCTATCACAATTAATGTTGTTACCATAGAATAAAGTTTTATGTGTTGATAAATATTTGTGTTTTTAGTCGTAGTAGGTATAGGTTCTTTCATAGCGTCGAAGGAAATGGCTGAAATCTTCTATACCGATGCCGTAGGTATCAAATACCTCATCAGGGGGAAGGGAGCGACGGGTCCAGTTGCCGAAACTGTCTTTTTCTCCAAAATAGTAGGGGACAACATCATATTGGCTCTTAAGCTCGGCTTTGCTAAGGAAACCCTCCTCATCGTAATAAAAAATTATTGTGTTGTCAGGAATACGGGATTCCTGAGCAAACTCGCCATAGTAATGATATTCCACCATTTTTCCCTTCTTGTCAAAAATTGCTTCACTGGTATGAAGACCATCTGTCCACGTGTATTGCTCCTCATGTCTGTATCCGGCTTCGTCAATGAACGTGCTATCTCTGGTCATTATCACACGCCGGTCATCCTCGAGGGCATAGAACCTATCACCGTTGCGCCTGCCATCTCTGTCGTATGTGTAGAAAATCTCGGTGGCAAATCCTCCCTCATACTCGGAATATTGGCGTAACAGGTCTCCTTTCTCGTTATAATACATTACATCTCTCATTTCGAGTTTGCCGACATTGTAGCTGCTGGACTCAGTCAGATTACCATAACTATCATATACGTTTACGGTCTCTGATATGATTTCGTTACCATCGACTGCATATTTGATGCTTACATAGCGTTCGTTTGTCAGGTTGCCATTGTCATCGTAGAAATAGAGGAAAGAACCTCTAAGTTCACCGTTGCTCTCAACTATGTTGATCCTAATGCAGCGGCCTTTTTTGTCGTAGATGTATTGATATATCTCAGCCGGTTCACCATTCATTTTATAGACTTCTTTAAGAGGCTTGCCGTCGGGAAGATAAGTGCTGGCCTGCATATCAAATGCATAATTTAGAGAATCCGTAAAGGAAAAAACTGTGTCGACAGGATTCCCTTTTTTATCGATTCATATTTCCAGACGTGTCTGGGGATGCACATCCTCCTCTATAATCGAAGTCACTCTGCCGTCATGGTCAAAGTGCCATGTGCGTGAGAAAGGCTGCATCTCATGGTATCCGGTCTCGGTGAATGACTGGACGGGACCGTTGAGTCCGAACTCAGCACGTGTCCTAAAGCCTTTGTATGGATTCTCTTTTATGCCGGCGGCTGTCTGAGGAGTTTTGTCTCCTGTTGAACAGCTCGCTGCCAAAGCTACTGCCAGTGTGCAAATCAAAAAAACTCTTTGCTTCATGTCTGCGATTATTGGGCGGGCATGTCAGCGGGAATGTTCTTCTTTTTCTTTGAACGCATAACCAGCAGCACTATGAGGGCCGCTATCAAAACAAGGAATGTAATGCCGAGTGCAGGACGGTAGGATATCCAGGCAATGACAAATATCAATAGACTCCAGATAAGACCGACGACGGTGCAGATAAAGTTGATGCCTGCAGCGAGAACTCTGCGGATAAATGGTACAACCGCAAATATGGTGCTGAGGAAGTTGAAGATGCCCCTGAGTCCGCCAATAATCAATATAACGGCAATGATGCGGAGGATCCAGGCAATTACCTTATTCTCTTTCTGTGCTGCGTCATACATATTTGCAGCAGAAACTGAGCCGAGAGCAATCCGGGAAACATTTTTGCCGTTTTTAGCCACGAATTCACCGAATGTATCACCGACAACTACCGCAAGTATGGAGACTGTTTGTGGAGTAGGAGTATATCCAAATGTCACCCTGACATCGCCTACGTCAGGGTTGTTGACGTCGCGTCCGAAATAAGCCTGCCCCGTACTAACAGTAACTGTAGCAGAGCTGTCTCTCTTCCAGAGTACCTCATTCCACTCTTTGATCATCTGCTCGGTGAGTTCGGGAGTGGCTTCTTCTGCACTACTGATACCGTACTTTAGGAAAGGAGGAAGTTTGTAGGCTCCGAAATCTACTACATCAGCCACAATTTGGTTTGATTCAATAGTGGTAAGTACAAAGTTGGAGTTCTTATAATCAGGATCGGCGAATTCTGAAGAGTTTATGGGCGAAGAGACCCATTTCTTGCTATAAGTGTAGGTGGTTGTGATCTCCTGACCGCCTCCTATTTTCTCCTTTTTTTCCTCTTTGCTCTGCTCAGTCCACTGGTAGTACTCCACGTTGCGTGAGAGATTGATGGCATTCAGTGAAATGCCGAAGAGTCCGTCACTAAGGATTTCAGCTGTGGATGCATCACCTATAGCGTGTACCATTTTGCCTTCAAATTGGGGGTCGATTCGGGAGATATCGGGCATCTCCACAGTCACATCCGCAGCCTGATTTAATGCGCGTTTAACTTTGACTGTCCTGCCTTCGTTCCAGAATAGCAATACCGTACCGATAATGAAAAGCAGGATACCGCTGCCGATACCCTTGAAGGATTTGGAAACTCTGTTTCCATAGCTCTGTTTAGTTGTGGTGGTGTAAGCCATAATTTCAATATAAGTTAAGTGTTATAGTAAAAAATTCATTTAGAAATCCAATTTGTAAAGGTAGCAAAAATTATTTTCTTTTAGGGTGGAATTGAAGAATAGTTTGCTGCCATTTTTTTGTATCAATATGTGTGTAAATCTCTGTTGTGAGTATGCTTTCGTGACCGAGCATTTCCTGTACGACACGTAAGTCGGCTCCGTTTTCCACCAGATGGGAGGCAAAAGAGTGTCTGAAGGTGTGAGGAGAGACATTTTTGCGGATTCCGGCAATTTCTGCCTGTCGGCGAACAATCAGAAAAATCATTTCCCGCGTGAGCTTGCCTCCGCGACGGTTGAGAAAGAGTATATCCTCCGCTCCCTTTGCTACCGGACCTGCGTTGCGTATCTTCATGTAAAGTGAGATGCTCCGCACTGCCGGCTCTCCGATAGGTACCAAACGCTGTTTGGAGCCCTTTCCGGTGACGCGGATGAACTGTTCTGCAAGAAAGAGATCGCTGATGCGCAGTCCCACCAGTTCGCTTACCCTCAATCCGCAGGAGTAAAGTACCTCGATGATAGTCTTGTTGCGTTGTCCTTCGCTTTTTGAGAGGTCAAAAGAGTCGAGGATGCGCACTACCTCATCTACGGAGAGCACTTCCGGAAGATATTTGCCGGGTTTTGGGGTATCAATTCTGTCGCAAGGATTCTCCTTTAGCCGTCCCTCACCTTCTAAAAAGCGATAGAGTGACTTCAGAGAACTGACCAGGCGGGATTGGCTCCTCTTGGAGAGACCTGAGTCCGTTACTCTCGCAAGGTATTCCGAAATATCTTCGGATGATGCAGTCTCCGGCGAAATGATACCCTTTTCATTCAGAAATTTGAAATATTTTGAGCAATCGGAGTTATATCCGGCTATGGTATTGTCCGACAATGATCTCTCCAGTTTCAGACAGGACCTGAAATCGGCAAGAGTCGTGGTAAATATGTCAGAATTGATCTTCAAAAACTGATGAGAATTTAAAAAAGTGTTACATTTGTTTCCTATTTCAAATAATAAAGGTACATCAAATTTGAAATTTTAACTAACAAACTCTTATCAAATGAAGAAAATAATCCTATTGCTGGCGGTTGCAGTCATCAGTGTTTCATCCTTGTCAGCCCAGACTACCTCGGACCAGGCAACCGAATCGGATCAGAAAATTCACAAAGTCTCCAGCTCTTTCGGTGCAGTAGGCGCACATATAGGTTACGCATTTTGGGGTCCTACAGTCGGCCTCCATGGTGACTTTAATGCAAACAACTTCAGAGGAAGGGCAGGGTTCGATCTATTCTTTGAAAGAGTAGATGATCATAACTCCATCCATCTCGGTGCCGATGTGGGTTTTCACTACCTGATCAATCTCATTGACGGCCTCAATGTTTATCCCATTATAGGTGTGAATACAGGATTCGGTAAGAATGTTGACTTCCACGTCGGTATGGACTTCGGTGCAGGCATTGAGTACAACTTCAGCAATGGCTGGAGCCTGTTTTTGGATGGTAAATACAACCTTAGACTTCTCGGACCGGATATTCCTTACAGATCTTACATAGGTATTACCAAGAGATTTTAATCAGTTATTCTGATTGAAATGGTCACAGAAAGGTGCGAGTCCGCAGGATTCGCACTTTTGTTTTCTTGCAGTGCAGACATAGCGGCCGTGGAGAATCAACCAGTGATGCGCTTTTGCGCGAAGATGTTCCGGAAAGCCTGCGGTCAGATCCTTTTCAACCTCAAGCACATTGTTGCCTGAAGAAAGTCCCAGTCGGCGCGCGGTTCGGAATACATGTGTGTCTACCGCTATCACCGGCTTGTTGTAGACGACCGATGCCACCACATTGGCTGTCTTACGTCCGACTCCGGGGAGTTTCTGCAATTCATCTATATCATCCGGCACAACAGACCCAAAGTCACTTACCAGCATTCGAGACATCCCCAGCAGGTGTCGTGCTTTGCTGTTAGGGTAAGTTATGGAACGTATGATCTGATAAATCTCGTTCTCATTTGATGCGGCCATATCTTCGGGTGTAGGAAATCGCTCGAAGAGTTCGGGGGTAATCATATTGACCCGCTTGTCGGTAGCCTG
>JAKQLB010000047.1 GCA_029567375.1 Bacteroidota bacterium
GACCAGTGATTAATATTGAGGCACAGGTAAGCCATAGATCCAGTAGGCAATGCCTCCAAGCGTCCATCCAAAAGCTGCATAAAGGCTTCCAAGCCGGGGTTATGGGAGATAATCATCACGCGTTCCAAGCTATCATCCAAACCTTTAAGGTAATTGATATAGACATCAGACTCAGCCATATAGAATGAATCGATAAAGGTGATTTTACCGGGGAATCCGCTTTCCTTGGCAACGATTTCAGCAGTCTCACTGGCACGCAAGGCGGGTGAGGAGAGGATTGCTTGAGGAATTAGTTCGTTTTCGCGCAATATTTTGCCAATTTCAGCAGAAGCTGCTTTTCCGCGCTTTTTCAGCGGGCGTTCATAGTCGGGGATTTTCTTGTCTTTCCAACTGGATTTCCCATGCCGCATTAATAATAATGTTTTTGTCATATCTGCTCCAATATCTATGCAACGAAAACTGTACGACTTGAATCATAACATAATTGTGAGTATATTAAGAATGATTACACTGCATTTCTAACTGTTTATAATGTTCACGATAATGCAAGTATAGATAATGCAATTATAATGGTTCGTTGAGCTTATCTACTGTGGATAAAACATAATAAAGAAGAAGAGATTACGTAAATTGAGGAAAACAATGTTGAGAATGAAAACCTTGATTGGTATTTGTGTCATCGGCGGTTTGATTTTGGCGGGCTGTGCGGGGCAAACGGTACCCAACCCTGAGGCGCAGCCAACCCAAGCTCCCCAGGAAAGCGAGACGGTTGGGAGTCTACCCACTGCAGGCAGCGATCTCCCATCGGATTTGCCTCTGGTTTGCAAACCTGTACGTATCAGCTTTGATGAAGGCGGCACAAACCTTACCCTGGAAGGTGGCGTTGCTGGTGATACAACCTGCCGTTATATATTCTGGGGAGAAAAAGACCAATTAATTAGCGTGGACTTGCAAAGCACCAATGATGTATTCCTCTCGATTTTTGATTCCGTTGGAAGGGTATTGCAATCGTTTGAGGAGGAGGGGAGTTCCTATCGAGGGTATCTTCCAGCTGATGGCGATTGGTATTTGGATGTGAAGGCAGTACCCTCAGATGCAAATTATTCTTTATATTTGGAATTCCCTGAACGGTTGAACTTCCCAGAAGGGATTTATGAAAAATCTGCAATTGCGACTGTACCAGCGGCAGGTGTTCACAATTTCATTATTTGGGCAGAGGGCGGGCAGAAGCTCAGCGTCGACGTCAAGCCGGCTAAAAATTTCATTTTAGAGGTTTTTGAAGTTAACGGCGGTGACGTGCTGCTCTCTACCCAGAGCGGTTCCAGCAGCTTTGAGGTGGTTTTGCCCGAATTAGGTGACTATATGGTCAATGTGATTA
>JAKQLB010000374.1 GCA_029567375.1 Bacteroidota bacterium
AAGACATTGAAGAGAGCACTGTCTGGGTAGGCGGGTTAGACAGAATTCATCGTACCAGAGGAATTCTACGATGTTTCGATCTGTCCGCTACCCCTTTTGCTCCATCCGGTAAAAAGGCCAGCGAAGAGGCCTTGTATTCATGGATTGTGAGCGACTTTGGTCTTAATGACGCCATTGAATCAGGACTCGTCAAAACTCCCCGCGTGGTTATCCGCGACGACGGCACTGTTGACGATAATCTGCGCTCCCGGTTCTATCATATCTATATGGACGATACAGTAAGGGACGACATCAACCGCAAGGCTGAAGAAAGCGATCCACTGCCAGACCTGATAAAGAATGCCTATTTGCTTCTCGGTAAAGACTGGCAGGAAACGAAAGACGATTGGGGAAAGGCAGGATATAAAATCCCGCCTGCAATGATTACCGTTGCCAATACAACATATACTTCGGCACGAATCAAATACTCCTTTGACCACGATGCCTTTTTGCTCTCTGTAGCCGGGCTTGGCGATCTATGCCACCCGGAACGAACCTTGCAGATTGACAGCAGTGTTCTGGATAAGGCCGAAGCGGAAACGCAGCCAGTAGAGTTTGAGCCTACGGAAGAGAGTGATGAAGACGATGATAAACCGCAGGAGAAAAAACTTACTCAGAAACAGCAGGCAGAGCAACTGCGCCGGATAGTTGATACGGTCGGAAAACCCGGCCAGCCCGGTGAGCAAATACAAAATATAATATCTGTCGGCATGTTAAGCGAGGGATGGGACGCCAAGACCGTAACGCATATTATGGGTTTGAGGGCTTTCAGCAGTCAGCTTTTGTGTGAACAGGTCGTAGGTCGTGGATTAAGAAGAACTTCTTATGATGTAGGCAAAGACGGTCTTTTTGAAGCAGAGTATGTAAATATATTCGGTGTGCCCTTTACGTTTCTGCTGCATGAAGGCGGAACCGACGGTCCGCCGCCTCCGCCTCCGCCTCCGAAGACAAGAGTTGAACCCGTTAAAGAAAAAATGATGTATGAGATTTCCTTCCCGAATATCCTGAGAATAGATCATATATACAAGCCGCAACTATTGTTAGATATGGAAAATGTCAAAATCCTTGACCTTGACCCTTACGATTCAATCACCGAAGCGGAGCTGGCTGCTATTATCGCCGGGAAACCAAACCCGGCTGCGTTGTCGGAAATTGACCTGAAGGATATAGGAGAAAAATTCCGTTTACAGTCCATTGTGTTCAGGGTTGCTTCGACCATTTATAATTCTGAGAAAAAGCCCGACTGGAAAGGAAGCAAGGAAACATTTCTTATACAACTCATTGGTATCATCGAGAAATTCGTTCACTCCGAAAAGATACGCATCAAAAACCCCCTCTTCAATCAGGACGAAGCCCGCAAGCGGATACTTATCATGCTGAACATGAATAAGGTCATTCAGCATATCTGGAACGAGGTTAGAGCCGTCAATACAACGGGGCTTACCCCGGTATTTGATAAAGAACACCCTATCCGGTCCACCGATGATGTCAGGACGTGGTGGACAAGCAAACCCTGCGAGAATCTTTCAAGGTCCCACATTAACTTCACGGTTATTGACAGTGATTGGGAACTCTTTGAGGCCAGAAAGATCAATGAAAGCGGCGAAGTTGTATCATTCGTAAAGAACGATCATCTTGGTTTTGCTATTCTCTATAATTATCAGGGAGTTATCAGAAAATATTACCCGGACTTTATTATCAAACTCACAAATGGAACGCACCTTGTCCTTGAAACCAAAGGGCAGGACAACGAACAAAACAGAACTAAAAGGGCGTTTCTTGATGAATGGTGCAGCGCTGTGAATCAACATGGCGGATTCGGAAAATGGCAGTGGGCAGTATCGTTTGACCCTAATGATATTGATGTGCTCATCAAGGACGCAAGCAACAAGACTTGTTGCTGAGATATACAACATCATAGTTATGCGCTTTGGGCATTGGGGGGCTTGGCTATTGGGTCAAGTCTTTAAGAATTGCCAAGCACAATCTGACATGACACATTTGTCAATTATCATCAAAACCGTAAATTCCTGTGCGTTCGCACCTGCTGGTCCAGGTGGAGAAAAAACAGGAAAAAGAATGCTTGATATGTAGCCACGTCGTGGCTATAATTAATACAGGAGGTGTTGTATGGCAGAGACAAATACAATAGTTCGTTCACGCATAGATTCCACGGTAAAGAACGAAGCTTCACAAATATTGCATTCCATGGGATTGACCTTGAGTGACGGTATCCGTTTATTTTTATACCAGATAATAGCGCAGAAAAAATTACCATTCTTGGTAACAGCACCCAATAATATCACTGTAAAAGCGATGGAGGCCGTTGACAGAGGAGAAGGCGAGATAACGAGCATTGAGCAGATTTCCGATGAATGGGACGCTGCGTGCGGGAAATAAAACAATCATCTCAATTTAAGGCAGACCTCAAAAAAGTAGCAAAGTCCGGGAAATATGAAAAAATTGATTTGCTGGCAATTATCGAGTTATTGGCAGAAGATCACCCACTTCCCGAGAAACATAGAGACCATGAACTTATTGGAAAATGGAAGCACAACAGAGAGTGTCACATCAAACCAGACTGGTTGCTGATATATCGCATTGAAGGTAACGTATTGTGGCTGACCCGTACTGGATCACACGCGGATTTGTTCAAACAGTGAGCATAAAACATTTGTTTTCTGCTCACCGTTTTGCACCGGCGTAAATAGCTGATATTACTGATTCTCAAAACGGCATTTTTGAGGGGGTTTTTTGCTCACTCATTTTCTTGACAATAATAGCAGATAGGTTATACTAATCATAATG
>JAKQLB010000385.1 GCA_029567375.1 Bacteroidota bacterium
CACCTCAACAAATAATAGGCATAGGAAAGGCGCTCCATGTGCTTGAACGCCTGCCGCTTGTTACACCTGATACAAACTCTTGGTATTGTTTACCGCAATGGTACCGAAGAATTCAGCGAAATGCGGTACATAACGTTTAAAATATCAGAAGATACATTTGAGATTTCTAAAGGAGGCAGTGTTTACGATAAGGCTGTTGGTAGCGATAGTTTTCCCGATCCGGTGTGGTTAGTGGAAGTTGGCGGTTACAGACAGACAGACTGTGAATTGTATGAGCTTGATGGTTCTATTGCCGAGTATCTGACCCTTGGTGCCAAAATAACAGTTAGCGATGAATCAGAAGATGGGAATTTGGCCTAAACGTTCCTACTGCTGACCGTGAGGTATCTGTCGGATGTCTGTCGATTTTTATTGCTTTCCTGATATGTAACTTACTGATATTACGTCTTTCTAATGGCGGAGAGGGTGGGATTCGAACCCACGGTACGCGTGTTAGACGTACAGCCGATTTCGAGTCGGCCCCGTTATGGCCACTTCGGTACCTCTCCGTGCCTGAAAAAACTTTTTGAGGAGCGCCTCGCTTTTCTCAGCGAGCACACCGCCCTTGACCTCCACCCTGTGATTCAGGGGGAGTGAATTTACATCAATTACAGACCCAAATGCGCCGCTTTTTGAGTCGTAGCATCCGAATACGAGTCGTTTTATGCGTGCCTCTATGATTGCACCGGCACACATGATACAGGGTTCCATGGAAACATAGAGGGTGCAGTCCAGCAATCTGAAATTTCCCATTGTGTCAGCGGCCATATCGATAGCAAGCATCTCCGCATGGGCTGTTGGCCTGTTGATGCGTTGGGTCAGGTTGTGCGCCCTTGCAATTACCCTCCTCTCAGGCGAGATGATGACCGCGCCCACAGGCACCTCTTCTGAATCGAAGGCAACGTGAGCCTCCTTCAGGCACATTGTCATGAAATGCTCATCTGTCATGCGTACAATATACCCGTGATTTGCGTTAAAATCAATTGAACACTGTGATGTCACTGAAAAGAGGGTTTGAAGACCGCTCGATAGCTTCTCTCATTTTCAATATATATGATGGTTTGACACCATCCTTCCATTTTGGATAGCCCCCTGCCCAGAGATATCCCAGGAGAGCATGAAAGCCGGGTTTGTTGAAATGATAGTCACCAATGTACAGCCTCTGTTCTTGGGTATGGACTGTAACTGTGATTGTTGTGAGGCCGGTATATCGGCTTACAATCTCTTCTATCAGCCCCCTTGTCTTATACCCTTCCGGGTTTTGCTTGAATCTTTCCGGCTCATGGGGGAAGGGGAAATGGGTATACACCTCACCAATAAAGCCCTGGAAAACTACGCCGCTGATAGCGCCCATAAGATTTCCGATCTGCCCCTCTCCAAGAATATAGACCGGCCATGTTTGTTCCAGTGATTCTCCTTTATTTTCTGCAAGCTTTATCACATTTTCTGCCATATCGCTGGCAAAGAAGAAGTAGTTGTTGAGTAGGATCATGTCCGTCTCTATGTTAAAAAACCCGAATGGTATCTCTCCGTGACTTAGGGATTGGAAAAGCAGAGGCATTTCTCTTGTCTCCTTGGTATGTTATGGTGAAATATACCAAAGCAATCGGGCAAAGTCCAATGAAGCAAAAGAATCATTTCATGTGTGATATCAAACCCAAAAAAATATAAACTATATTTTTCCAATGAGTTGTGTGCCAGTATCGGGTATTCCCCGCAAACACGCTCGCAAGCTCCAGCAGCCTCACTCGCTCGTGAACGTTGCACCAACTACGAACCTCTGTTATATTTAGCCGGTATGGATATCAACGAGAAATATGAACGATTAAAAGAAATCATTCAGCCGCTTAAAAAGGTCGTGGTGGCCTTCTCCGGCGGTGTGGACAGCACCCTTCTCCTCAAAGCCTGCCTCGACGCCCTGGGCCATAGCAATGTTCTTGCCTTTATCGGGACTTCACCTGTTCACCCGGAAAAAGAAACTGGTGAGGCGATAAATATTGCCCAGCATTTAGGTGCTGATTATATAACTGTCAAAACCGGTGAAATGGAAAACAGGGTTTTCACATCAAATCCGGCAGAACGCTGTTATCACTGCAAGTCGGGCCTTCTCGATCAAATTTGGCATGTCGCCCGTGAGCGGGGACTCATCCATATTGTTGAGGGCTCCAATGTTGACGATGAAGGAGATTTTCGCCCGGGCAGCCGGGCGAATGCTGAAAAAGGGGCTGCAAGCCCTCTTAAGGCTGCCGGCCTTACAAAATATGATATCCGCGAGCTGTCAAGGGCCTTGGCCCTTCCTACTCATAATAAACCTTCCTTCGCCTGCCTCGCATCGCGGGTTCCCTACGGGACAAAGATCACCGTGGAAGTCCTGAAACAGATAGAACTCTCGGAGGAGTTCCTGAAAAGTATCGGTGCCAGGCAGGTGAGGGTAAGGTATCACGGGAGGGTTGCACGAATCGAAGTGGAAGACAGGGATTTTTCCAAAATAATAAAAAACAGAGGCTTAATTCAGACCAGGCTCAAATCTCTGGGTTTTACCTATGTTACCCTTGACCTGAAAGGATACCGCACAGGAAGCCTGAATGAATAATCCGCAAGGGGCCAGG
>JAKQLB010000388.1 GCA_029567375.1 Bacteroidota bacterium
CAAATGGGACAACAAGGTATATTGCCTGAAATGTGATATTAAACAATACTTCCCGAATATCAATCACAACATCTTGTCGGATATCATCGGACAGACAATAAGATGCAGTGATACCCTTGAACTCCTGGACGGTATAATATGCTCTCACAACTCCATTGAAGGCAAAAGCATACCCATCGGCAACCTGACAAGTCAGCTATTCGCAAACGTCTACCTCAACGAGCTCGACTATTATATGAAGCAGTATTTAAAGATAAAGTTATACATACGGTATGTTGATGATTTTATTGTCCTGGACGATGACAAAAAGACCTTGGGTGAATTGAAAAACAATGTTGAAGTCTTTCTTAAGAAAAAGCTATGCCTGGCGCTAAATCATAAAAGCGGTATTGCGCCGGTAGACAGGGGCGTTGATTTTCTCGGATATCGTACCTGGGCAGACTACAAGATAATACGAAAACGCTCTATACGAAACATTAGGCGGGCGATGCGCAAGCTCAAGAAGGACGGCAAAACTCACGGCGAAATCAAGAAGACATTGGCAAGCTGGTTCGGCTACTGCCAGCACGCAGACACGTATAAACTGCGAAAGAAAATTATCGGGGAGATAAAGTCTAAATAATGTCCACGTATGGAAGCCATTAATGGGGTACTGTCTACAGCATTACTTATAAATGCTTGATGGTGGCCTGTTTGTATCGGACTCTGACTCTGCGATCCCCGCTTAAAAAATATTTTGAATTGATGAAAGATTTTTCTTGACAAAATATAGACCCTTATTTTATAGTCTCTTTGTGAGCTATGATAAATAACAAAATCAATCACAATCTTAAAAAAGAAAAAAACAGGCAGGGCGGCGCAGAGTTTAACCCCTCTGTCATAGCTCACAACTTGCCCCCCTGTCCTGTTATAATTAAGGAGGAAATGATGTGTCAGTTCTTTAGTTGCATCTCAAACGGTAAGGGTAAAATCAGATACTTCAATGCCGACATCCGTCAGCAGATACGGGACGGAAAGCTGTCATATTCCGAGGATAGCCACGATTCCCTTTGTTCCTATTTCAAGACCGAAATCCCGCTGGACAGGGCCAACAAATATGAGTACGACCCCACAACGGGGGAATTCACCATTGACCAGATTAATGCCAAGGACGACGAGGGGTTCCCGCTGGACGACAGCAAACAAGTGGAAGCCTTCTGCCGGAAACTCGACTTTAACGAGGTGGTACCAAACTGGTCATATATCGCTAATGTGCTGAAACGCCTCAAGACATACAAACCAAAAAATCCCATAACCGCAACGAAGATGCCGGACGAACAGATAATGAGAGGAGTGCTGGTACGAATCAAGGCCAGCGTGAGGGCCAGCGTGTGGAACAGCGCGTGGAACAGCGTGGGGGTCAGCGTGTGGGACAGCGTGAGGGCCAGCGTGGGGAACAGCGTGTGGGCCAGCGTGAGGGACAGCGTGTGGAACAGCGTGAGGAACAGCGTGGGGGCCAGC
>JAKQLB010000027.1 GCA_029567375.1 Bacteroidota bacterium
CAGGCGCTGGCGATGGTCATGGTGCTCTGTTTGTTCATCTATTCACTCACCGAGTTCCGGTTGCGGCGAGAACTGGAACGAACCGGCGAAACGGTCACCAGCCAGACGAAAAAGCAGACGCAGCGGCCCACGCTGAAAGGGGTGTTTTTCCGGTTCCGGAGGGTACGGGAGTTCGTGGTAGTCGAGGAGGGGAGGAGGGTGAAGCGCGTGGCGAACCTCAACGAAGAGTTGTGGAAGATTTTGCGATTGCTGGGGCGGGAGTACGAAAAATACTATACTTGACGGAGGATATGCGGAATGTGGGGTGAGGATAGAAAACTTTCAGGGGGTCTGGGGGTGCAATCAGGTCTTCGAGTAAGTATTCTCCCCCTATCAGAAGTTTTTGGGACAATCTCAATATAAGCCTACTCACAAGATTCAATGAGATCTATAACACGAGCATCTATCTTCTCTTTTGTCGCCGCACTAAACACGTGTATTTTTTCACAATTTGGGCGGAGGTACACAAATTTAACCCCATACGGGGAACCAATGTGCTGATTGGATACCACAATTTTCTCATGTGAGGATACAACTGCCTGATTCTTACAGTGGTAAATACATTCAGAACCCAAAAACTCAATATATTCTACAGATGCTTTGATTTTTCCAGAAATATTTTCATTGACGATCGCAATGTCAGAGGGTCTGATTCCTACATCAACTATCGTTCCTTCAATTGACTCAGAGTTGTCCAGAATCAGTTTCATGTTGAAAAATGAAATATAATCCTCATTTGACAATGGATCTCGCCGAACTTCACAAGAGGGATATAAATTAATTTGAGGAGAACCAATAAATCGGGCAACGAATTCATTTATCGGGTTATTGAATATCTCAGAGGGGCTACCAATCTGCTGGATCTTCCCCTCACTCATAACAACAATTTTAGTTGCTAACGTTAATGCCTCTATTTGATCGTGGGTGACATATATGATAGTCGCATTCATGGAACAATGAAGTTCAATTAACTCCAATCTCAGTTGATTGCGCAATGCCGTATCTAAATTTGAGAGAGGTTCATCCATTAAAAACAAGGCCGGATCTCTTACAATTGCTCTGCCAATAGCAACTCTTTGTTTCTGACCCCCGGATAACTGACCGGGCTTTTTGAATAGTATATCATCAATCACTAGCTTTTTTGCGGCGGTCTCTACTTTTTCTTTAATAATTGCTTTGGGATATTTCCTGTTTTTTAAAGGAAATGCGAGATTGTCATATACACTCATGTGCGGATATAGAGCATAATTTTGAAAAACCATTGCAATATTTCGATCTTTGGGCTTAACATCATTAGTAAGAACTCCATCAATCAACAGATCTCCACTAGTGATATCTACTAAACCTGCAATCAGATTAAGCAGTGTGGTTTTTCCGCAGCCTGATGGCCCGACCAGAACCACAAAATCATGATCATCAATTTTCAGATTTACATCCTTAACAGCAAACCGTCCTTTATCATATGATTTTGAGACACCGATCAATTCTACTGCAACCATGAACAACCCGATAAGTATGAGTATGATACTTCAAAGTATTATAAACAGCATTGAATCCGTTCTTTGATGCGGCACGCGCAGTGCATGGCAACATCAGGTAGACCGGGTCTACGTTGCACTTGTGCTATATTTTGAGAAGTTGCTTTTAGGGCACTTAATGGAGACTAATCAGAAATCCCTAAACCACTCCACTCCCATAACCTCTTCATGCACTCCATCGTCACCGGCGGGGGTAGCGTCTCAAATTTTCTGTAATTTGTCTGAGCCCTGTCTCCGCGTCTGATCATCCCATCTTCCGCGGTAACGCTCCTCTCTTCTGGAATAATCAAGTACGTCATCAAGTGTCAATGGCGGTGATGTAAATGAAAACCCGTATATGAAACCGCGCGAAAGAAACATGACATCAGCATCCGGAGATCGATAATCCATGCACATCCCCATCGCCCAGCCCTCCCTCGGGAACGAGGAGAGCGACGCCGTCCTCGCCGTCCTTGCCTCCGGCATGATCGCCCAAGGGCCGGTCACCGCCGCCTTTGAAGAAGAGTTCGCCGCCTACTGCGGTG
>JAKQLB010000029.1 GCA_029567375.1 Bacteroidota bacterium
AGCACCTTTTGAGTTTGGGAGGACTCTCTTTTTGACTGGAGTAGATCTTGGGGGGCACGTCAAGGCTTCTAACAGGAGAAAGTTCAGGAGGGAATGCCAAGCGGAATCCTTCCTGTGGTATGGCTCAGTCTGGACTCTCTAGTTGATTGGTAGGGAGATTGGGGGCAGATCATGCTTCCTGTGGCATGACGCAGTCTGGACTCTCTAATTGACTGGTAGAGAGATTGGGGGCAGCTCAGAATAGAGAATACGCCACAGCTTCTAATAGAAGATAGGACCGGAAGGAAAAGCAAGCGAACTACTGCTTAGGATAGGATGTAGTTTAGAGACTATTGTGAGGAGTTATGGAGAACAAAGGATTTGGCGGGAGCATTGCTTGGGAGTGGCACGGTCGATTTCGATCTACAATCGGTAGATTTTCGCCTTTGAGTACGACTGCAGCCCTCGCGTCGCATTGCGCGTATCTAGAACCAGCACAGAATCGGCAACTAGTTGTTTATAGTCTATAGAGGAATGGTCAGTAAGTACCACGACTGCATCATACTCAGAAAGGTTCGTGAGTGGTACCGATGCGAATGAATGACCGGTGAGTGTTAATGATGGAACATAGGGATCATGATAGCGCACATTTGCGCCTTTTTGCTGAAGCAACTCAATTACATCAAGAGCAGGCGACTCGCGAATATCATCAATATCGCGCTTGTACGCAACACCAACAACAAGAATTTGCGATGCCCGAACCGCTAGCATCTTGTCATTCAATGCGTCCTGCAGACGACTCACAACGACCTCAGGCATACCTGTATTGATCTGATCTGCTAAGTCGATAAATCGAGCTTCATACTTTAACGTACGCAACTTCCACGACAGATATAGTGGATCAACCGGAATGCAATGCCCTCCAAGCCCTGGTCCTGGATAGAACGGCATAAATCCAAACGGTTTTGTCGCAGCGGCGTCAATAACCTCCCATGTATCAAGACCTAATTTTTGACACATGATGGCAACTTCATTAACCAATCCAATATTGACCGCACGAAATGTATTTTCCAGGAGTTTAACCATCTCAGCTGCATCTGTGGATGAAACAGGGACGAGCTTCTCCATTACTTCCGAATACAGTGCGCGAACCATTTCAAGACAATTGCGAGTAGTACCGCCAACTACTTTTGGTGTATTTTTAGTTTGAAATCGCTGATTGCCTGGGTCTACTCGCTCTGGAGAGAAAGCCAAATAGAAATCTTCCCCGGCCTTGAACCCCGAGTCTTGCAACCGCGGCAGTAGCACTTCACGTGTAAAACCAGGAAATGTTGTTGATTCTAAGACCAATAACATTTGAGGATGCATGCGAGGGATAATGTCCTCGGCGGCAGCTACGATATAGCCATTGTCGGGGGATCGCGACTTGTTCAACGGCGTCGGAACACAAATAATCACAACATCTGATTGTGCGATACAATCAGGATCGGATGTAGCAGTAACAAATCCACTTCTGACTAACTGCGTCAGCTCAACAGAACTCACATCTCGAATGTATGAATTCCCTCGTTGAACATCCAATACACGACTGTAATTCCTATCGTATCCAGTAACTTGAAAACCAGCCTTCGCGACTTCAACAAGCAAAGGCAATCCGACATAACCCAAGCCAATGACTGTAATATGAGCTTTGTGTTGTCTGATTTTGTCGAGCAGACTCATTAATATACCTCACGGTCAAATGGCAATTTTACAGTTGCGACGAATATCCATAATGTCGCAAGCATATGATAATATCGAGAGGGTCTGTTTGTCGATATCAAGTATACAATTGGATTCTAAAGAAATGAGGACAAAAAAAAGCCCCTAGCGTACTAGGGGCGAAAAGAATCTTGGCAGCGACCTACTCTCCCACACAGTATCCCGTGCAGTACCATCGGCCCTGGAGGGCTTAACTTCCGAGTTCGGGATGGGATCGGGTGTGACCCCTCCGGC
>JAKQLB010000035.1 GCA_029567375.1 Bacteroidota bacterium
GCCGGCAGAAGTTGAAAAGATATTGACCTCTACAGGTCTTGAAGTGGAGCAGATGAGGCATGTGGAGCAAATTCCCGGCGGACTCGCCGGAGTAATTGTTGCAGAGGTGGTGGAATGTTTCGACCATCCCGATTCGGATCATCTGCACGTTACAAAACTAAATACGGGCGCTCCCGATCTACTGCAGGTGGTTTGCGGTGCTCCTAATGTTGCGGCGGGACAAAAGGTACTCCTGGCAACTGTGGGCACCACGCTCCCCAACGAAGATGGCAGCGGCTTTAAGATTAAAAAGTCGAAAATCCGTGGAGTAGAGAGCTACGGAATGATCTGTGCCGAGGATGAACTCGGTATCGGTACCGACCATCAGGGTATAATGGTGCTGGAACCCGAAGCCGTTGTGGGCACTTCAGCTAAGGATTATCTACGGCTCAAGACTGACACTATCTTTGAGATAGGCCTTACACCCAACCGTATCGACGGTGCATCCCACATAGGAGTAGCGCGCGATCTCTACGCATATTGTAAGTTGAGAAATATACCCGTTGAGTTTACACTTCCTTCGGTAGAGGGTTTCAGCAAAGGGGAAGGAAAGTCCATTCCCGTAAGGGTTGAGGCACCTGACCTGGCTCCCCGTTATATCGGTATTACCATAAGCGGCGTCAAAGTGGGTCCCTCTCCCGACTGGCTCAAAGAGCGTCTTATGATGATCGGCCAGCGCCCCATCAATAATATTGTGGATATCACCAATTTCCTCCTCAATGAAAATGGACACCCGCTGCATGTATTTGATGCGGCAAAAATAGTGGGAGGTGAAGTAGTTGTTCGCAGAAGCACGCCTAACTGCAAATTCGTAACGCTGGATGGAGTGGAGAGAACCCTTTCCTCTGAAGACCTTGTCATCTGCAATGCAAAGAATCCGATGTGTATTGCAGGAGTGTTCGGTGGAGAGGATTCAGGAGTGACGGAGACTACTACTGATATATTCCTCGAGAGTGCCTATTTCAATCCCACAAGCATTCGCAAGACATCAAAGAGGCACGGTCTCAAAACTGATGCTTCATTCAGGTATGAGCGTGGAGTTGATCCCCTCAATACGATGTATGCCGCAAAACGTGCCGCAATGCTTATCACAGAGGTTGCCGGAGGATGTATAGTGGGAGAAATTCAGGAATCCTATCCAAAGAAATTCCATGAATTGCAGGTTGAGCTCAACTATGCGCGCATGGAATCATTTATAGGTAAAAAAATAGAGACTCAAACCATAAAGGATATCCTGGTTTCATTGGATTTCTACATCAGAAATGAGAGCGAAACAGGCTGCCTGGTGGATGTGCCTTCTTATAGGGTGGATGTTACCCGTGAATGTGATGTGGTGGAAGAGATACTCCGTATCTATGGTTACAACAATGTAGAACTTCCTCTCAGTATGAAGGTAGGCATCAACAGCACCCCCAGTCCAGATCCGGAGGCTCTCCGTTCACGCATATCGGATTTTCTGGCCAACAACGGCTTTGTGGAGACAATGAATAACTCCCTTACCAAGAGTGACTATTATTCAAAACTCAAGACATACCCAGCTGACAAGCTGGTGAAATTGCTCAATCCTCTGAGTCACGATCTCGACTGTATGCGCCAGACTTTGATTTTCAACGCTCTTGAAGTGGTGGTATACAATCTTAACCGTCAGACTACCGATTTGAAAATTTTTGAGATGGGCAATGTCTATTCCTATGTTCCAAAAGAGGATGAGGAGGATCCTGCATCCAATCTCAAGTCTTATAGGGAGGAGATGCGTATTTCTATGGCAATTACCGGCCATGGAACCAAATCCTGGCGAAATGAAACAGGTCGCGGTCACTATTTTGCCCTTAAGGGTTATCTGGAGTTGCTTCTCAAGAGGTTGGGCTGCAATATCTATGATCTTGACACCGATGCCGCTCCTTCGGATCTCTTCAGTGAGGGCCTGGAATATAGGCTACAGAGTAAGCAGGTGGCTGTTTTAGGTGTCATACAGCCTGCTCTGGCGCGCTATTATGGCATCAAGCAGCCGGTATTCGTTGTCGAAATCAGGTGGAATGCCATAATGGAATTGCTCAAACGAAATAAAATAAGATATAAGGAACTTCCTCGATATCCCGAGGTTCGCAGAGACCTGGCGCTGCTTCTGGATGAGAATGTAACTTTTGCCGAACTTCGTAAATGCGCTTTCCAGACAGAAAAGGCTCTGCTCCGCCAGGTAACTCTCTTTGATGTTTACCGTGGAGACAAGATTCCTTCCGACAAGAAGCAGTATGCACTGGGCTTCACTCTTCAGCATCCGGATCAGACTCTTACCGATGCTGATGTAGAAAAGGCTGTGGATAAGCTCTACAAGGCCTTTCAGACACAATTCGGTGCTGTTTTGAGATAGGAGATGTACGGTTTTTACAAGAAGGTTGCCAACTATTTTTCGTTAGTGAAATTTTCACACACTCTGTTTGCGCTCCCTTTTGCGCTGACAGGATTTGTGCTTGCCCTTCAGGAACCGGAAGTACATTTCGAATGGCTGTTGCTTTTAAAGATAGTGGGTTGTATGTTTTTCGCGCGTAACAGCGCAATGGGATTCAACCGTTATGCCGACAGGGAGATCGACGCCCGTAATCCGAGAACCCTTTTCAGAGAAATTCCCTCCGGAAAAATCACACCTAGCCAGGCAGTTGTTTTTGTGATAGTCAATGTGGTGCTTTTCCTTCTGACGGCTTTGAGTATCAATTTACTCTGTTTTATACTCGGTTTTCCGGCCCTGGCGGTACTATTAGGCTATAGCTATACGAAACGCTACACCTGGCTAAGCCATTATGTGCTTGGAATTGCGCTAGGAATTGCTCCTTCTGCCGCTTTTGTGGCGCTTACAGGCTATTTCACACCGGCAATTCTGGTGCTTTCATGCTCTGTTTTTCTATGGTCTTCAAGTTTTGATATCCTCTATTCCTTGTCGGATGAAGAAATAGATCGTCAGCAGGGTCTTCATTCGGTGCCCCAAAAATTTGGACGCGTAAAAGCAATGCGCATTTCCCTGATAGGACATCTTCTGTTGTTTATTTTGATACCGCTTTTCGGCCGGCTCATTTCGGGTAGCTGGCTCTTCATCATAGGCGCTTGCATATTTCTCGCGCTGCTGGTTTACCAGCACGCGATAATATCCCCCACAAATCTGAAAAGATTAAATGCCGCTTTCTTCACATCAAACGGCATTGCATCACTACTCTTTATGCTATTTGTGGTAGCTGACCTTCTATTTTTGCAATAGATTATTTTTCCGGTTTTACCCTGAGAAATCTGAATGCTTTGGTAATGATTCTGGGTAGGGGTTTGCGGTCATCTTTTCCTGCAAGGTTGAGATATATACCGAGTTTCTTGTGAATTGGTACCTTGTAGGTCTCTACAAACTCAATCAATGTGCCGTCAGGGTCCTCGATGTAGGTGAAATGGCCGTTGGCTTCGCCCATACCGAAGTCAGATCCGCTATCGCACACAAAGGGATGTCCTGCAGCTTCGCAATCTTTGCGGATGGCCTCCATGTTGCGCACGTCAAAACAGAGATGGATATATCCCGGGTCGCCCCAGAAACGGTCCTGATAGAGTTTGACGGGAGTGCGGTCGAGTGACTGCACCAATTCAAGATGTGTAGTACCGAGCACTTCGCTAAATGGACCTTGTAATGGCCGGGAACGCTCCAGCATCACCCGGCGTAACTTTTGATCTGCACCGGGTACTCCCTTGAGGTCGTCAAAAACACCTTCGGCATCGGCAGTTTTGCGGTCATAACCGAGCAGTTTGCCATAAAAATCAATGGATCGCTCCATGTCGGAAACTCCGATTACAACTCCGTTTGAGCCTCCTGTGATGGCGCCTTTGACTTTGGTAAATTCAAAGTAGTCCTCTTCGATTTCGAAAATGTTGCCCCAAGGGTCTTTCATGTAGAAGTGATCCAGTCCGGCAAATGATTTACAAGGTTCGCTAAGCAGATCAAGGCCTCTGGATTTATAGGTATTATATGCCAGTTGTACATCGGGACATTTTACTTTGCAAATAAAGATACCGGTATCACCCAAAAGTGGGGTAGAGGCCGGCCAGTTGAGCTCTCGGCCGCGGGGCTCCCAGATTTCAAATCCGCCTCCTCCGCGATGGTTGAGAGCCAGAATGGCAAATCTTGGCTGGGGTTTGCCGCCGGTGTAGGGTAACATCCTGTCAGCTATTCCTTCAGAGGCAAGTACTCTTATGTCAATTCCAAATTGTTCGATATACCATTTCCAGGCAGCTTGTGCATCGGGTACTCCAATGCCTACCTGCTGAATGGCGCTGATAACTTTGATTCTCTCTTTCATATTTGTAAATGGGATCAGGTGGCGGAAATCTTTTTAGCCAGTTTCCAATAGAGCCACGGTGTATATTTGTATATGTAGCACATCAGCAATTCAATTCGTCCGATGAGCTTTCTGTGTTTTCCTTTTGCAACTGCCCTTATTGCAGCCTTTCCGCAAAGGTCGACATCCATTCCATTTGCCTGGCCTGCATCCATTTTGGCGTAGGGCTTGCCGTCAGCCAACATAGCACTTTTGCTGATCTGGGTATTGACACGTCCCGGAATGATGAATGTCACCTTGATATTGTCGTTCTCCAGATCAAGCGACTCGAAAAAGCCGAACAGAGCCCTTTTGGAGGCACAATATGCCGATCTGAGGGGAAATCCGAAGAGTCCGGAAATGGAGGTATTGACACCGATGTGAGTACATTTGGCCGCCTTGAGCATGGGAGCCATTTTTTTCGTCATATAGACCGAACCGAAATAATTGATGTCCATCAGTTTTAGGTCCACGGAAAAATCGGTATCAAGAGCGAGCGCTCTCTGGGAAATGCCCGCGTTGAATATTATGACTTCCGGTTTAAGATTTTCCTTTTCCATAAATGAAACCAGTTCGTCAATGGTCTCCCTCTTTTCGAGGTTAAATTCAAAAGGCCATGCTTTAACGCCATAACTGCGGCATATTCCGCATACTCTCTCCAGCTGGTCGATACCCAGGCCGGTTACAATCACGTTTGCGCCATTTTTTGCCATATTACAGGCTATGGCCTCTCCGATGCCGGATCCTGCACCTGTGACAAGCGCTGTCTTACCGGTATAAAATTTCTTTGTTCTCACCTCTTTTCTTGATTTTTCAAAACACACAAAGTTAACAATAATAATTTGTTATTTTTGTGTCCGGATTAAAACATGAGGATATGCAGAAACTGAAGATTGTTTTTCTCGACTCGGCAACAATAGGGGATGATGTTTCTCTACAGCCGATTTCTTCTTTGGGAGAATTGACAACTTACTCCTCCACAGCTCTCGAAGAGGTAGTGGAACGCATCAGCGGATATGATGTGGTCATCACCAATAAAGTGTGGGTAGGAGAGCGGGAGATCGACTCCAATCCCGCCCTGAAACTTATCTGTGTGGCAGCTACAGGTATGAATAATGTGGATTTGGCTTATGCCGCCTCTAAAAATATCCCGGTACGCAATGCGGTTAACTATTCCACTGAAAGTGTGGCACAGGTAACTTTTATGCACATTCTCAACCTTGTAGGCAAGGCTCCCTATTTTGACAATGCAGTCAAAAGCGGTCATTACAGTGCAGCCGGATCGTTTACCGATGTTACAAATCCTTTCTACGAGCTCAAAGGCAAATGCCTTGGTATCATTGGTCTTGGTAATATCGGCTCCAGAGTAGCGCAGATCGCCGAAGTCTTTGGGATGCAGGTCTCTTATTTTCCCACTTCGGGGAAGGTACATTCCGACAGATATCCTGCAAAAGAGTTGGGAGAACTGCTTACCGAGAGCGATGTAATAACCATCCACGCTCCGCTCAATGAGCGCACAAAAGATCTAATCACCCTTAAGGAATTGAAGGCGATGAATCCTAAAGGATATATCGTTAATATGGGACGTGGAGGCATAATCAATGAGGCAGATCTGGCAACGGCTCTGGATGAAGGAATTATAGCAGGTGCAGCGGTAGATGTCTTTACCAAAGAGCCACTACCCGCAGACCATCCCTATCTGAAAATGAAAAAGAGGGATAAACTGTTGCTTACCCCTCATATCGGTTGGGCCAGCAAAGAGGCCAGAGAGTTGCTCGTGGCTATGATTGCTGACAATATAAAGTCTATCTAAAAATATTTCACTTCCTTTTCTTCAAGAGCCGAAAGGATGTTGTTGGCCATACGGCTTGCTCCGAAACGGAAGAGGGCGGGAGTGAGCCATTTGCTGCCAAGCGTATCACGAACGATATTGTAATATATTAGAGCTTCTTCGGGTGTGCTTATACCGCCGGCAGGCTTGAAACCTACTTTGCGCCCGGTCTTGTCATAATATTTTGCAATAGCCTGACACATTACCTGTGCGGCCTCAGGGGTAGCTGCAGAGGAGATTTTGCCGGTAGATGTTTTGATAAAGTCCGCTCCGGCCTCCATTGCAAGCATAGATGCACGCTCTATCTGAGCAGCATCTTTAAGTGCACCTGTCTCGAGGATTACCTTCAGATGGACATCGGAGTTGATCGCCTTTACAGCTTTATTGATCTCATAAATCTCTCTCGAGGCCTCCTCCGGACGCCCGTCGAGAAATGAGTTGAGTGCGAGTACGATATCTACCTCGTCGGCTCCGTCGGTCACCGCCTCTGTGCACTCCAGCACCTTGACTTTGAGAGGACTCTGGGATGCCGGAAAGCAGCCTCCAACTACCGTGATACGAATACCCCTGCTTTTGCGGGCACCTGCTATGACTCCGGCAAAATTGGGATATACGCATATCGAAGCAGGCATTGGATAGTCGGGAAAAACATTGTTGAAATTGTTTACCTTTTCCACCATCGCTTTAACCGATGTGCGAGTATCGGTGGCATTGAGAGATGTCAGGTCGATCATCCCGAGAATATTTTTATAAATCTCTTTCATGTCATTTATTAATATTTGTTTTTACTATCGATAAATATGGTTACAGGACCGTCATTGACCAGTGCAACCTCCATTTCTGCCCCGAATTCGCCGCTTTGTATCCCCTTTCCGAGGCAGTCGGAGAGGGTTTTCTTAAATTTCTCGTAGAGCGGAATGGCTATTTCCGGCTTTGCCGCAAATATGTAAGAGGGGCGGTTGCCTTTCTTTGTTGAGGCGAAAAGTGTAAACTGACTCACCACCAGCACCTCACCACCGGTATCGGCTACGGAGAGATTCATCACTCCGTTTTCATCGTCAAAAATTCGCAGGGCTGCAATCTTGCGGCACATCCAATTGATATCTTCCTGTGTATCCGCCTCTTCAAATCCTACAAGCACCGTCATGCCGTAATCTATGGCAGCTACTACTTCACCGCCGATGGTAACACTCGAAGAAGAAACTCTTTGTATAACAGTTCTCATTTTGTTTAGTTTTTAGTTCCAATGCTTAATGTTCAAATAACACGGCTTCGAAAATACAAAAATTTTCTGCGCCCGTGTTATTTGAATTTATTTAAACCTATAATTTCCCCCACTACATACTACCCACTAATTCTCACTTTTATGCCGGCTTTCTTCAGAGGCTGGGCGGCTCTCTCCATCTCTTCCACAGAAACTTTCTCAAGTGTGGAAAGCGGAGGCTGCCGGTCGAGGGTGTAGAGCATCACTTCCCGCGGACGCAGCGCAATGACCATTTTCTGCCATCCCTCCAGCAGGTCTTTTCTCATCGAATCCACCTCCACACCATTGACTACTCCTCGCAAAAACATAGTCTGCAAGATGAAATCTCCCTTAAACCACTCCAGATGTGAAAAAACTTCGTCAATGCTGTAATTGGGATTTTGGGGACGGTCGATAAGTCTGACATAATCCTCATCCACACCATCAAGTTTAAGAATAGGATTATCTACCTTACTTAACGCCTCCTTGACTCCCGGTTTTCCCAGCATGGTCGCGTTTGAGAGCACGGAAATAACTGCTTCCGGGAAAAGTTCATCCCTGAGAGCTATCGTATAATCAATGATTTCCGGGAAATCTGGGTGCAAAGTAGGCTCTCCGTTACCGGAAAATGTAATGGAATCCACCGGAATATTATCACGATGGCACTCAACCAATTTACTCCGGAGGGCTTCGCGCACCTGTTCTACCGTAGGTATTTTATTATCTGAGCGTCCCTCCGCATTCCATCCGCATTCGCAATAGACACAGTCAAAGGAGCAAAGTTTTCCCTTGAGAGGAAGAAGGTTGATCCCTAGTGAACTGCCGAGTCGTCTGCTCCTGACCGGACCGAAAACTATACTGTCAAAATATATCGCCATGACTCATTATTATATTATTCTTTCGGATTTGCTCTCTTTGGTGAGCTCCATCCTTTCCCAATTAATATTGTCAATAAGAACTATGCCAGGTCTTTTGCCGGGCGTGAAGGATCCGAAGCGCTTTTCCGCACCGACAGCACAGGTGCCGTTGATGCAGCACCACTTGAGTATCTCCTCAAGAGGGATGTGGGGAAAGTGTCCCTGAATGCAGCGTATCTCCTCCACCATTGAGAGCTGCAGATTGCTCGAAAGGCTGTCGGTACCGACACATATGGTAAGGTTGTTTGCCCTCAGCAGGTCTAGAGGAGGCAACATTCTGTGTATAAATATATTGGAGAGCGGACAAACTACCCAGTATGGGCTCTTTAGTACTTTCAGTGCTTCATCAATGCTTTCCTGATCGGTAACCGTATTATGGACCAGCAGCACTCTTCCCTCTATCGGCGCTTTAATCTCTTTTTGCAGATTGTCGAGGAAATATTTGAGTGCGGAGTCGCCGGTTGCCGGTGGCATAGAGCAGCCCCGTGCTTTATAATCTTCTGCAAGTTCTCCCGTGCCATACCTGATCATATCCTCCTCCTGGTCGCTCTCTTGATTGTGGTAGGAGATATATCCTGACTTTAGTCCCTCTGCAGACGAAAGGCGGTTGAGCAGCGGACTCATCGTATAAGGAGAGTGTGGGGTAGGTGCGGCATCCAATCCCATTTGTTTAGCTTTCTTTTGTAGCTCAATTGCCCCGGCAAGTATCTGCGGTGCATCTTCGGGCTCCGTACCAAAGACCTCCAGATAGGTGCGTGAATAGATAGGTGAGGAGACTTTACATTCGAAGCTCTCGTCGCAATTGCTGATATCTGCCATTACCGAGACACCTGCTGAGTACATCTGCTCCATCTGCTCTGTGAGTGCGGCTATCCGTTCTTCCCGGTTCACTGTCAGGCGCAGCGCATTGATCTGTTGTATGAACCCATCCATGCCGGTCCCCTGGCGGAAAAAACCTTTCATATGAGATAGTTCGACATGACAATGTGCATTTGCAAACCCCGGGATCAGTATGCCCTTAAAATATTCTGCCGACGCTCTGCCTTTTGTGTCGAGGCTATCTGCCGAGCCACAGGAGAGAATTGTGCCCTCCTTGTCAACCTCCACATATCCGTTTATGATAGGTTCTCTGTCAATGGGGAAAATATAGTCGGCCCTATATATCATTTACTCTTTTTTTCTTGCTTAAATTTCTTACTGAGTTCAAGGAGTTCCTCTTTGGTCAGACGCTTTTCACGTGTGGTTATGCGGCGAGTTTTCGTATCGGGCAGTTTTCGAGCTACCGTATCCTGAACAGAAGTCTCCTGAACTGAGGTTTCTTTAGTCGGAGTTTCTCGCCCAAAGGCATCTTCTTCGGGAGAGGGTAACTCCTCAACCGGTGCACCCTCATCAAAGTCAACAGCCTTTTCCATCATAGGTCTGTCCAAATCCCCATCTGCTTGCTGCAAATCGGAAAGATATCGTTCGCGCTCTTTCAGTTTTGTTTCTACTGCTTGAAGAATCTTCAGGAATTTTTCAGGATCCCTGAGGTAAAAATTGATTGAATTGATAAACTCCTCTTCTGTATAGCCATATTTGTCAAGCAGAGGTGCATAAACCTTCATCGAGTCGCTTTGAGCCCTCATTTGGGGATTGTGTTCAACATACTGGTCGAGAAGAGAGATTTCATAATATATCTGTATCATCTTCTTTTTGGGGATATCCGCTCTGGGACCGCAGGAAATAGCCGTCAGTAGGAGTGAGAGTATGAGAATGCCGGTACGTTTCATCGCAGAAGTTTTGCCATTTAAACTCCAAATATAGCAATTTTTATACCTATCTTTGTCAAAATTAGTTTCAACCGGTATGAATGTCCTT
>JAKQLB010000065.1 GCA_029567375.1 Bacteroidota bacterium
TTCGATTCCGGCCCGTACAACGGTCTCGCCGAGTTGTATATCGAATACGAAAACGGAAGCGATCATGACGTGATGATCCAGGAACTCGCCCAGCTTCCATCCGTGCGGGAAATAAAACCACATGAACCATTCAGCCATATCTATGGGACCCGGGTTATCATTATTGGTGGAGGGGCACAGGTGGCCCAGGTGGCCCTTGGCGCAGTAAACGAAGCAGACCGCCATAATATAAGAGGTGAACGTATCTCGGTTGATACCATTCCCCTTGTCGGGGAGAAAACGGTGGCACAGGCTGTCGATGCGGTTGCAAGGCTCCCCAGGGCAGCGATCCTCGTCCTTGCCGGTTCACTCATGGGCGGTGAGATTTCCCATGCGGTTGACCGGGTGAAAGATGCAGGAATTCCCGTGATTGCACTCCGCATGGCAGGCAGCGTTCCCGAACATGCCGATCTGGTGGTAACTGATCCCATCCAGGCAGGAGTATTTGCAGTGATGCACGTCAGTGGCAAGGCCGTTTTCGATATCAAGCGGGTGAGAGGGCGGCAATTTTAATGGATCCCGTCGAAAAAGCGGCACACGTGCTGATGCACGACGGCATTGTTATTTATCCGACGGATACGATCTACGGGCTCGGTGGCGATGCTTTTTCGGATGAAGCGATTCTTAAAGTATACGAAGCAAAGAAACGGCCTCTCTCGCAGCCGGTGTCCATTGCCGTCTGTGATTGCGATATGATCCACGGGGTGGCAAAAATCAACGAATATGCTGCCATGTTCATCGATCATTTTCTCCCCGGTCCAGTTACTGTCATTCTTCCGGCAAGAAATTCCGTTCCGGCAATACTGACCGGAGGGACAGGGATGCTGGGGATCCGCCTTCCCAATCATCCTCTTGCTCTCCGCCTGATCTCACTGGTCGGCAGTCCTATCACCGCAACAAGTGCCAACGTGAGTGGTGGCAGGGATCCCCTCACTCCCTCAGAATGCCATGTAGCACATGATTATCTCCTTGACGGCGGTATACTCCCGGGAACCCCCAGCACGGTTGTCGATATCGCCGAAAGGCGGATTCTCAGACCTGGAGCGCTGGTCGAAGAAGTAGTCAGATACCTTTCCAGGGGAGAAGGAACATGAAAAAGCCGCTCCGGTTGCGCGATTTTGTCGAAGATCCTGAGGGAAGGCTCTATGCGGTTGCTGCCTATGATAACCAGGAGAGGGCGGGTTGCATTCTCCGCTACCTTCCTGATCCCTGTGGGGAACGGGTTGATCAGGCAGGAAAGCGATATCACAAGCTCGAATTTGAGGAAGCATTCGCATATATTTTGAGAGAAAAACCGGAATATGCGGATTCTATCCAGCGCATACCACTCGAAGATATCCGGAAAGTGCTGAAACCGGAAGATGAAATCGGGGCGATCGCCCGGAGAAACAACCGTGTTGCCCGACTGGTCAGTATCTTCGACCTTCCTGAAAGGACCTATGGCTGCACCGGTTCACTGCTTGTCGGGCTCGAGAATGACCGTTCTGATATTGACCTGGTTGTATACGGGCGTATGTTCTTTACTGCAAGGGAACTGCTCCGCTATGCAATCAAGAAAGGGCGAATCGATCCCATCAGCGACGATATGTGGGAGAACATTTACCGGAAAAGAAATCCGGAATTATCCCTGGATGACTTTCTCATTCATGAGAAGAGGAAATGGAACAGGGGTCAGATTGAGAACGTCTATTTTGATATCCTCTTCACACGATCCTACAAGGCGCTTCATCCTCTCCCCATAACAAAGGGACCTTCCTGCGGGATAGTCACCGTCAAGGCAACAGTCACCGATGCTTCACTTGCATTTGACAGCCCTGCGGTTTATCTGATAGATCACCAAGAGATATCAAAAGTCCTCTCATTCTCGCATACCTATAGCGGGCAGGCAATTGCCGGCGAACTGATAGAAGCACGGGGCATCTGCGAGGAGCATTGCGGAGAGAAATGGCTCATAATAGGGACAACACGGGATGCCCGAGGCGAATATATCCGTTCAATCAGTCTCCTGGAAGGAGGCTGACATAAATTTCCGGTAAAAATCAGTGCACTCCTTTTTCACTACACCAAAAATGTATCTTACCGGCAATTCTTCGGATTGGGCACCGGTGTTCCAGCCAGCGCTGCAACCCCTTGAAGAAGGAAGAACGATTGAGATAACCTTCGGCCTATTCCTCCCATGTGAAGGGGATCCGGCTCTTCTAAAACCAGTGTTTATAACCTCTTCTCCAATGTCCTGAGGTTTTCACGAAACAGGGACGCCGCGCAGGTAGAGATCGGTTCGCTGATGCAGGATTCAAAGACGGTGTTCTTCGTAAAGGACAAAGGGGTTGGTTTCGACATGAACTATTCAGCAAAGCTCTTCTCTGTGTTCCATCGGCTTCATGATGAAAAGGAGTATGAAGGGACGAAAATAGGGGTGGGAATCGCCTACCGCATTATCCATCGGCTTGGTGGAACGATATGGGCTGAAAGCAACGTGGATAAAGGCGCTGTTTTCTATTTAATCCTTGGACAAACGCAGTCACAGGGAAATTCATATTGATCAGAACAGATCTGAGAGCCGGACTCCATGTTCAGGTCCACAACGCCCTTTTTCCGGGCATCTCTCGCAGGGGGGATTTCCCGGTCTCCGTGGGATTTCACCGTTTTTGATCCGCCGGGCCTCATGAAGTGCCCGTAAAAATCTCCTCTTATCGAGCGGTTCTACTCTGCAGAACCGGGTGACGCCGGAAGGGATGTATTCCACCTCACCTCCTTCGATCTCCTTTCCAAACATCTCCTGCAGGCATGTGGTATATGCTGCGATCCTGATCCGATCAGCACGATAAATCCCCGATGAAGGTGCCCTTGAGGGACGGACTATGGAAAAGAACGGATCTTTATCGAAGAGCTTGTCAACAATACCGTGGATTTGATATTGTGCTGAATGAACTGGTACATCAGAATCAGAGCATTTTCGCCAGTTCTTTTGCACACTGCATGCCATTATGCACTCGTCGAAAAATTCGCGGGCATCAGGGGTTTTCTCTCTCTGAATAAGCATGATCTCCGACCATATCTCTTCCCTGTCGGTATCCGTCCCCAGGTGATATGATACCTGTTTTGCTACGGTATACCGTGGGGATTCAGCCATGCCAGATCTCTTCCCAAGAAAGAACCTCACCGGACAGACGGCTGTGGTAACAACTGATGAAATACTGAGTGGGGGGATCACTGGTTTCAATCATGCTGTATGCAGCGCGTCTTATGTAAAACTGCTGATCTGAAATACATCCCCTCCACGGCTACACCGGGTGTCCTGATGACCGTTTGCCAAGTCTTAATCTTGCAGCAGTCGAAATACACTGTATGTCCCAGCACGAGATTGCGGTCAATGTTCCCCAGAACCTCGATCCGGTCTACAGCAATATGATCCAGATAGCATACAAGGATGACGAATTTACCTTCGTCTTTCTCCACCAGATCCCCGGGATAAACCAGGCACGTGCAAAAGCGATCGTGAGCATCACCCCCCAGCATGCAAAGAACCTGCTCGCCGTGTTCTCCAAGACATTCGCGGATTATGAATCGAAATACGGAAAGATCGAGGTCCCATCGGGAAAAAACCAGAGCGAGAGCGTGACGACCATAAGGGGATATTCTTAAACCCCCGTCCATCACCTCCCGTTACTATTAATATTTTCCACACCTACATTGTGAGGTATATCGCCGCCGTGGCTTAGCGGTATAGCGGCTGATTCGTAATCAGCAGGTCGAGGGTTCAAGTCCCTCCGGCGGCTTCCAAGCCTTGTAGGTGAAAACCATTAAATTCTCACTACTACTCAAATTTTATATACTTATGTATATTTTATAGTTTATTGATAAAGGAGAATTTTTACCATTGCTGATTAGAAGTTTTCAAGATCTAAATGACTGTTGGCGAGACGACCCCGATTATGGTCCGACTTTCCCCCAATTTGAAAAATCGCATGAAGGAACAGATTGAACAAGGAAAGTTCACTACCTATGCTGATTTCTGCCGGTCAGCAATTTATGAGAAGTTGAACGGGGAAGAGTATATAGAAAAGTTCCATAAAATGTTGATAGAAGATTTTGATAATCCGGAAACACGATAAAAATTACAGAAATTATTCGCTGATATGCTGACATCCTATCTTAAAATTGAATAATGCATGACGGCTTGGAGGGAGAAATTAATTGTGTTGTTACAAAATTGCCTTGTATTAATGCATTCTTGGTTACGAGTGTTATAAGAATTGGTTTAAAAAAAATGGTAATATTATTTAGAAGATATCAGAAAATAGAACTTATTCAACACACCATTGACCTATCCAGTTGGAGTAGTAAAGTATGGGTAGCTTTCGTCGCGCTCGAAGAGGGGTCTGAACGATGGGCCGCGGACGATCTACACGTGTTTCAATCCTTTTTCTCGTGGATGCAACGCTCAAAAAAAATATCGATAGAGCCAAAATGGATTAGGGTTCAAAATTTAAGATCCACCGATTATCGCTTCATCCCGTTCTTCTGCTAATACCGATTTTGCCTTGTTTTGTAAAATTTCAAGAAAATCCTGAAATGGAATAATTTCATTGACGATAAAGGGCGGTTGGCTTGGTTCAATCGGTATTGCATAATCAACATTAGCAACTTTATCAACTAACCAAAGTGCTGCCACATAGAGGGCCGGTACAATAAGGAGTCTTACTTCATATTTTCCTTTCTTGATGACATCTTGTTTCTCAGCAAATTCAATAGCCTTAGACATCCCCCTCACGATTGGGCCTTCGTTAATTGCGGCAAAATGATGGGCACCTTTTTCATCAATGGTTGTCGCAGCATGGGCCACGATCTCATTATTTTGTTGGATCGTATAACGCCACCCAGTTTGGATTGCTGCACTACTATCCTTACCCTTGGCGAGATCATTAAGTCCGATATTATAAACAGGCAATGCCCGCACTGGAATCGGTTCTTCGGCCTTATCAATAACGCCTTTCCGTAGAAGGGGCGTGGTGAAGGCACCCCTTCTTGCCATTTTTTTCAGGCCCGATTGTATAGCCTTTGAAACTTCAGCAGGCTCTTTTTGGTATATCATTGACATTGTGATCACCCGTTTATGGTTTTACGAAATATTTGTGAGTCCATTTTCCGGTTCCATAATAAGCATTTTTAAAGGTATCAAGAGTAACGTCAGAAGCGCCGTACCAAGGATCATCAATTTTAACAATATTTAGGTCGATGTCATAACCATCAATTGCTACGGCGTGTCCCCCCCCACCAGACCAACCGATTCTAACGCAAATTGGGTTTCCATTATTAATTTCGAATGCTATTTTACTCATCGTTCCTGTTCCCGATGACCAAGATTCAAGGTTATTGGTTCTTTTTAATGATTTTTGGAGATACCAGGGTTTATTGCAGGCGGAAATTGAACCGCTAGTGCAACAATCGTTTCTTGCAAACTCGGCATTAACAAGTGTACACTGGGTCCAACTTGTAGTTGGTTTAAAAAAAGCACTCACGCTGACTGTCACTGCCGCCCAGCACCAGTTTGTCTGTTGCTGATGTTGCATAGCAAAGTTAAGCTGCAGATTGTTACTAATGAAATTAAATATATAATTGTAATTATAAGGTAGTCTATATTTATCAAGATCGTTGGATGTCCCAGCACTCACCGTTCCATCACTATACCAAGCATAACAATGATCATCCGGTGCTATACCCATTGAAACAATATTTGAAGGATTTTTAAACTTTGGTAAGCTATACGAATATGGTGTTCGATACTTCCCAAGATTATCGCTGGTCCCAGCACTTACAGTGCCGTCCTTATACCAAGCATAACAGTGATCATCAGATGCTATACCAATTGCCGAAATATCAGAAGGAGTTTTGCCCATAGGTAAGCTATATGGATAAGGTTTCCGATACTTCCCAAGATTAACGCTGGTCCCAGCACTCACAGTGCCGTCCTTGTACCAAGCATAACAGTGATCATCCGCAGCGATTGCGATGTCTACAATTTCTTCAGGTTTTTTTTCATCTGGCAATGAATATATGGAAAAGGATTTATCCAATCTTTCAGAGGAGCCCTTCCGAACAGTTCCATCATTAAACCATACATAGACTTTACTTGAAGAATGAGCGATGCCAATTCCAACGATATGAGATTGAACCATACATCCTCAATTTTTTTTATTCCTAAAAAAAATATGCAAAGCAATTATGCCAATAGATTTATATTAAGTACAAGAATTAATTTTAATATTTGCGTGATGCTGCTTAACAATGTATTAATTAAAAATTCTTTATTTAACTCACGTCAAATAGATCAGCTTTCGGTCTGGGTGCTAGGATGCTCATATCCCCAGAACCACAAAGCTTTTTCACCAAGCCCTGCTCTTCCTTGCTAAAAGAGCTGAGAGAAGATCTAATCAGAGATGGCGCATATACGGATGGTTCTCAACAAGATTTTTGCACCTCATAAATTAAATTAAAGATAATAAGAACAAAATTATTTCTTTTTCATGCTGCCCTCTGGCATTATACTACTTATAGCATCAAAGAAAGCTTGTGATGCCATCCTTCAATACCTATTATTGAACCACGTCTATGCTCCAGAGCGCCCATTACCCTCATTGCTTTTTATTTGTCTGATAGCTATCTGGAATAAGCAAGCAGCATTAAAAGCTAAAGAATACTTAAGATAGTCGTCTTTTTCACGAAATGGATTAATTGAACAACTCGAATACGAAGGGTTTACACCCCAGGAAGCTGAATACGGAGTAGATCAATCCGGTGCTTTTCTTGTATCTAATCCCAATATATGATACCAATCCAATTTATAGAGTCATTCCTAGCAGATGCTGTTGGTATCCACAGGATGTTTTTTTATATCAGCTATAAAAACGGCTCTGTAGAAATCATTTTCCCGAAGAAAAGTCGTCCCTAATCGACCGCAAGATCTAAGGTACGGTGTCTCCTTACCTTGTTATGCTACTAACCCATAAGGAGACGAAATAATGTCGACAAACCGGTATATCAGGTT
>JAKQLB010000073.1 GCA_029567375.1 Bacteroidota bacterium
GATATTGTGGATAAGTTGTATGAAATTCTTAGCAAAAAAATTCCTACCTTTGCAATCCACACTTTCTGGAATAATAATAACAATCCAATATTTTACTTTTAAGTATATGGCTACAAAAAAGGCAACAAAAGTGGTTACTCCTATTGACCAGCGGGAAACCTTTGTTTCGCTTTCAACCCATTCCGGCGAAACCGATGCGAAGGAGATGGAGCAGAAGCTTCAGATTTTGTATCAAATCCAGAACATTGACACCAAAATTGACAAGATTTATCTGCTCAGAGGTGAACTTCCGCTCGAAGTAGAGGACCTTGAAGATGAGATCGAGGGGCTCAAGACCCGCATAGCAAACACTCTGGCTGAAATTAAGGAGATAGAAAAATACAATACTGAATACAAGCACCAGATAGAGGAGTCTAAAAAGGCGATAGCCAAGTATGAAGAACAGCGCAATGATGTCAAGAACAATCGTGAGTTCGAATCTCTTTCAAAGGAAATCGAGTATCAGGAACTCGAGATAAGTGTTTCTGAGAAAAACATAAAAGAGGGTACTGCCATTATTGCCGAGAAGAAACTCTCCCTTGAAGACTCCAAAACGGCTCTGGCAGGCCGACAGGTGGACCTGGCCGATAAAGAAGAGGAGCTAAAATCGATTACCGAGGAGACGGCAAAAGAGGAGGAAGAACTCCTTAAAAAGCGTGCTTCCCTGGTTGCCACCCTTGACGAGAGGGCCATCAATGCTTACGAACGTGTGCGCAGAGGCGCAAAAAACAGGCTCGCCGTTGTGACAGTTGAAAGAGGTGCCTGCGGAGGTTGCTTTAACAATATCCCTCCTCAGAGAGAACTTGATGTCATTGAAAGCAAGAAAATGATCATCTGCGAGCACTGCGGTCGCATCCTTGTTAAATCTCCCGACAAACAAGAGGAATAAGTCTATGGCAAAGACCGATTACAGGAAAAAGGACAAGAAGGTGGATCTGGCACTTCTCGGCGAGGAGCTGGGAGGTCGGGTGCCCCCACAGGCTATTGATATTGAGGAGGCTGTCCTCGGTGCACTCCTATTGGAGCCGGATGTGGTGGTAGATGTCCTTGATCAACTCTATGCCGAATGTTTCTATAAAGATGCACACCGTAAGATCTACGATGCAATAGCCACTCTTTCGAAGCGCAAAGATCCCGTGGATATATTCACGGTCTCTGATGAACTTCGTAAAAGCGGTGATCTGGATGATATCGGTGGTACGGCCTATCTGAGCCAGCTTACTCTTAAAATCGGAGCTGCCTCTCATATTGATTATCACACCAAAATCCTTCTCCAAAAATATATACAAAGGGAACTCATCTCTATCTCGTACAAGATCCAGAAGAGCGCTTTCGACGATTCAATGACGGTCGATGACCTGGTGGATACGGCGGAAAAAGAGGTATTTGAGCTTGCGGAGCGCAATATGCGCCGTGAGACTTCTCCGATAAAGGATATCGTGCTTCAGGCTATTACTGAGATCGAGACCAGCCAGCAAAGAGAGGATGGACTCAGCGGTATCCCTTCCGGTTTTACCGGTATCGACAAGATCACTTTCGGTTGGCAAAAATCCGACCTGATCATCATAGCGGCGCGCCCTTCCGTGGGTAAAACCGCATTTGTACTCACTATGGCGCGCAATATGGCCATAGACCACGATATCCCCGTGGCATTTTTTTCACTTGAGATGCCGGCAATACAACTTGTAAAGCGTGTAATGATTGGGGAGACCGGTCTTCCGGCCGAAAAGATCCGCGGAGCCAAAAAAATGACTAATGCCGAGTGGATACAGCTCAACGAAGGAGTGGCAAGACTCTCCAAATCCCCATTGTGGATTGATGATACACCGTCACTCTCCATTTATGAGTTTCGCTCCAAGGCCCGCCGCCTTGTCAATAACAACAAAGTGAAAATCATTATAATAGACTATCTGCAGTTGATGACCGGACCCCCTGATCTTCGCGGTATGCGTGAGCAGGAAGTGTCGGCCATTTCCCGCTCCCTTAAGTCCATTGCCAAGGAACTCAATGTTCCCATCATAGCTCTTTCGCAGCTCAACCGTTCAGTGGAGACACGTGGCGGCAACAAGCGTCCTCAGCTAAGTGACCTTCGCGAGTCCGGAGCAATTGAGCAAGATGCGGACATTGTAATGTTTATCCACCGTCCGGAAAAAGTAGGTCTTCCTTCTGATGATATAGTTACCGGCGGCACCGAAATTATCATTCTGAAACATAGAAATGGTGCGGTTGGGGATGTTCCGATGAAGTTTGAGTCAGATAGGGTACGATTTGTGGATATAGATGACGTATTGCCGGGTGACCCGATGATCCGTACCGAATATCACGGTTCCAAGATGAATAGTGCGGAACCGTTGGATTATGCAGGACTGGGCCCGAGTGATGATTTTAATTAAACCGATTATTTGATGAAAAAAATATTTTTTGCGCTACTGTCACTCATTTTCTTTTCATTTTCAGTAGGCGCTGCCGCACAGACCAAGGAGTATCCTTTCAAGAGCGGTGAAAACATGGAGCTGATTGTACATTACAAATGGGGCTTCAGTGCAGACATTGCGAGCGTTAAGTTTACTTTTACTGAAAAGTCTGGGGAGGGCAAAGAACCCTATTATCATCTGTTGGCCCATGCCTCCACCTTTAAATTCTGGGATTCATTCTTCAAGGTGAGGGATATTTATGAATCAAAGTTCTATGTCAAGGACCTTTCGCCTCTCTATTTTCACAGAGATGTCAACGAGGGGAACTTCTTTGCCAAGAACTGGTATAAGTGGAAAGATGACGGCAAAACTCTGAATGCAATCGTGGATAAGAAAGGCCGCCCCCGCAGGGATACAACTTTCTACGAAGACGTTGTAATACGCGACATCATCAATATCTTTTTCACCGTGAGATGTCTCGATTTCGACAAACTCGAAAAGGGACCTCCGGCACCTTTTACCATTGCCCTTGATAAGGATGTCCTCGACATACGCGTACGTTTTGTCGGCCGTGAAAAGAAGAGAGTGGCAAAAGTGGGTACTTTCAATGCCATCAAGCTTGCCATTGCCGTCAATCCCAAGAAAGGGCGTACCAAGGATGAAGAGACTTCCGTCTTCTCATTCGGAGAAGGTGATGGAGAAAGCGTTTTCTACGGCGAGGAGAAGGTGTTTATCTGGCTAACTGATGATGCCAACAAACTGCCCATTTTCTTTTCGGCACCTGTTGCAGTCGGGGCGATCAATGGTCGTATAGGAACCTATGAGGGTGTCAAATATCCCTTGACCAGTCTCATCAAAACGGAATAATGGCTAAAAAAACAGATAATATAGAGCATCCGGGTGTTGTGACCTCCGTTACAGGCGAGTTCATTACGGTTGAAATACTCAACAAGTCGGCTTGTGCGGCCTGTCACGCCAAAGGTGTCTGTATTGCATCTGATGAATCCATTAGAACAATTGATATTCCCCAATCCATATCGACTCTTGCCTGTGATTATCAGGTCGGGGAGGAGGTTAAAGTGCTTCTCAAGGCATCTCTCGGTGCCAGAGCTATTTGGATTTGCTATGTGGTGCCTCTGATACTGCTTCTGGCTATCATTTTTATCTTTACAAAGATCGGAGTAAGCGAACTGGTTACCGGCATAACTCTCCTCGCAATACTTGCGGTCTATTATCTATTCATCTATCTATTTAAAAATAAAATATCCAAAGACTTTACTTTTTCTATTGAGAAACTATCCAAATGATTACAACAATTATTTACACGATTGTTTGTCTGGTGGCGCTCGGACTGCTCTTTTCGGTGGTCCTCTACCTGGTGGCACAAAAGTTCAGGGTTGAAGAGGATCCGAGGGTAGACATAATTGAGTCCTTGCTCCCCGGAGCCAATTGTGGCGGATGCGGTCTGGCCGGATGCCGCGCATTCGCCGAAGAGGTTGTGAAAGCCCCGTCGATCGGTTCGTTTTTCTGTCCGGTCGGAGGTGATGCTGCTATGGAAAAAATTGCGGCTGCTCTTGGTCAGGAAGCAGTCAAAACCGAGCCGAGGGTGGCTGTCATCAAGTGCCACGGTACTTTTGACAACCGCGCAAAGACCAATTTTTTTGATGGGTACGCCTCCTGCAAGGTTATGGTTTCGCTTTACTCCGGAGATACCGGCTGTAAGTATGGCTGTCTGGGTAAGGGCGACTGCGTGGCTGTCTGTAAATTTGATGCTATTCACATCGACGAAAGACGCGGCATAGTGGAGGTTGATGAGGAGAAGTGTGTAGCCTGCGGTCTATGTGTCAGTGCCTGTCCAAAGTCCATCATCGAACTTCGTCCCAGAGGTTTGAAAAATCGCAGGGTCTATGTCTCCTGTTCGAGCAAGGATAAGGGTGCAATTGCCCGGAAGGCATGCTCCGTGAGCTGCATCGGCTGTGGTAAATGTGCCAAGGTGTGTGCTTTTGACGCCATTACCATTGAAAACAATCTCGCCTACATAGATCCGGCTAAATGTAAGTTGTGTCGCAAGTGTGTTGATGAATGTCCCACCAAAGCCATTTGGGCTGTCAATTTCCCCATAAAGGTGCCTGTTGCACCTAAACAAGAAGAGGGGCAGAGCAGCGTTATAAACAATGAAAATTAGGGAGGAACAGATATGAAACGTACATTTTCAATAGGTGGTATCCACCCTAAAGAGAACAAACTCTCGCGCGATGCTCAAATCGAGACATTTCCTCTTCCGGATGTAGCCTATATATCAATGGCACAACATCTTGGTGCTCCGGCCGAGCCGGTAGTACAGAAAGGTGACAAGGTCAAGGTAGGTCAGGTTATCGGTAAGCCGACAGGATTTGTTTCAAGTTTCGTACACTCATCCGTATCGGGTACGGTGACTGCAGTAGAGCCCAAAGAAGACCTTGCGGGCATGCCCGTAATGCACGTTGTAATTGCCGTAGAAGGCGATGAGTGGTGTGAAGAGATTGACAGAAGCAAGGACATCGTAAGTGAGATTCCATTTTCTGCAGAAGAGATTCTTGAAAAGATAAAGAATGCAGGCGTCGTCGGACTCGGCGGAGCCGCATTTCCCACCCATATTAAGCTCAATCCTCCCAAGGACAAAAAGGCCGAATGGCTCATCATCAACGGTACCGAATGTGAGCCCTATATCACATCCGACGACAGGATAATGAGGGAGCGTCCCGACGAGATCGCCATAGGCGCTGCAATTATGATGAAAGCACTCAATGTGGAGAAATGCTACATAGGCATTGAGGAGAACAAGCCCGAGGCCATCATTTCCATGATGAAGGCGGCCTCTTCTCATCCCGGTATGAAGGTAGTCGTTCTGGATAAAAAATATCCGCAGGGTGGAGAAAAACAGCTCATTGAGGCACTTACAGGTCGCAGGGTACCCTCGCTGGCGCTTCCTATCGAAGTGGGTGCGGTAGTGCAGAATGTGGGTACCTCGTTGGCGGTCTATGAGGCTGTCCAGAAGAATAAACCTCTCATTGACAATGTAATTACCCTCACCGGCAGCTGTGTCCTTCATCAGAGGAATTTCCTCGTGAGGATAGGTACTCCATTCTCTAAAATGCTCGATGCCATCGGAGGTCTTCCAAAAGATGCAGCCAAATTCGTCAGCGGAGGTCCTATGATGGGCAAAGCCGTGGCAAACTTGGAGGCATCCACTCTCAAGGCGACCTCTGCGTTATTGTTTCTTACCGAAGCTGAGACCAAGAGAAAGGAGGAGAGCAACTGCATCAGGTGCGGTAAATGCATCGATGCCTGCCCAATGGGTCTGGAACCCTATCTTCTTAATAAACTTTCCCGCATAGGCGGTATGTATGATGAACTCGAGAAAGAGAAAATCCATGACTGCATCGAATGCGGATGTTGCCTATACTCCTGTCCTGCACATATTCCTTTGCTTGACATTATCAGGGTAAGCAAGGCGGAGGTTATGAATATAATGCGTAACAGATCTGTAAAACACTAAACTATGGCAAGACTTTTAGTATCCGGTGCCCCTCACCTGCATGTAAAGGAGAATACACAGTCTCTTATGAGGGATGTGCTGATAGCCCTTGCGCCTTCATTGCTGGTTTCCATCTATTTCTTCGGATTTTCGGCAATCAAATTGGTGCTTGTGGGTGTCATTTCCTGTGTTTTGGTCGAATATTTAATCCAAAAATTCATACTGAAGACAAAAGTTACCATCAATGATTTGTCTGCGGCGGTTACCGGTTGTCTTCTGGCACTCAACCTTCCGCCCAGTTCACCCTGGTGGCTTGTGGCAATAGGTGCAATCGTCGCAATCGGTATCGTCAAGATGACTTTCGGCGGCCTGGGACAAAATATATTCAATCCTGCCCTCGTGGGACG
>JAKQLB010000080.1 GCA_029567375.1 Bacteroidota bacterium
CAGGCGAGGAGACAAAAAAACCGTCCACATCAGGGACGGTTCATATGACATACGATTGCCGGAGAGCTTACATTTTCGAAGCCCTTGCTTCGCACATCATCCCGCTTGTACGGGATCAGGCACCGCAGCGTCTCCTTGCTCGGTTGCCGCATCCTTTTCGGATGGCTCCTGATGCTAAGATTAGTTTACCATTTCTGGAGATTTAATACAAGATCGGAACTGGCTAATTCCTTAACTTTCCTCAAACTTCTGTCAGCTCATCATTCAGCTCACTTTATTGCGGGTTCACCATTTGTTGAAATGCTCTATTCTGATGAAATTCCTACACTCATTCACCGGCCTCTTTTAGTATTTGTTGAACTATGGTATCGCCTATCCAATATCCTCCGGCACGCATTTCATCCAATAAATCCTTCACTGTCTGAATCAGTCCTCTTTTTTTCGCTTCTACCAGAATCCGGGCTGTACCGACAACCTTCAATCCATACATCGATCTTGCTATTTTTCGCGCTTTACGCTCATCAATCAGGACAAAATCGGGCTTTATATCTGAAGCAAGCTGGATGACGGAAGCTTCGCCTATATCCAGCATACCTTTTAAAGCAGGATTCAGTGAGGTCTGGAGATCTTGGATTTTTATCCATTTCTCTTGTTCATATATGGTAATTCGCATCAGGTTCATAAAGTTCTCAACTGACTTTCCTTGAAGCAATTCCTGATGGACTTCGTGGGGAATGACAACTTCATCGAAAAGCTCTCTAAGGATACCCAGTTTACTGATGATCATTAAGGCTATGATAGGACCTGTATTGGAAACTATACGGCCTTTCACCGTGGATTCATTCATGGTAAATCCTCAAACTCAGCCTTCAGTTCTTCGTCATCCCATTGAACTGAAGGAGCGCCATAGCGACCACAACTCAACAAAAACGAGAAACGAGAAACTTCAGCAAGTTGCGCCGCCTGGCCAGAGGTCAGGCGGCCCAACTCAAAAAGCTTTATCGCCAAAGCAAGTTTTGCTTCTTTTTCGAAATCATCAGTACTCAAGTTCAGCGTTGCCAGCACTGACTCAGGATACTTTATTGACAAGCTTTTCATTACAACCTCCCTAAGCTAATAAAATGTTTAATATAATAGCATTTTTATATGACTGTTGCACGCTATTTGCCCAATTTTTTGTTTTACACTTTCTTATGCCAGACAATAATTTTTTGTGCATCCTCTGGGGTCAGGTCTTGCGTTCACACATCAGCCCCGCACATCTTCTTTATTATCCTGCTCACGGTGGCGTAATGAACGCCTGCTTGATCTCCAATCTCCTTCAAGGTATACCCATAACGCACGTGGGCTTCATACATGGTTTTGTTTCTCGCTGTCTTATCGGGAACGGTCAGCCTGGGGGCAAGATCGGAGAGAGAGGGTCTTTCTGCAAATCGTTGAGATCGGGGGATATCTCTGAGGTCATGGGGCAGAGATGTTTTAATCCTCTGGATGAATTGAGAATCTCCCAGGAAGATCTGTCCTTTTAATTCCCTCCAAGGGGCTTCCTGTGTTATCCCTTTTAATACGAACTCTCTATAAAGCGACTCTGCCCTTTTCCTGTTCGAACTGAACTGAGCAAGGAGCCAGTCCACAACAAGGAAGGGTGGAGCTTTGTCGAAACCTGCAGTTGATCGATAACTGCTCCACCGAAAGTCCTCTGGTTTCTCAATCATATGAGCCCGTACCGGGTTCAATGCTACATACCGACAGAGCTCAAGGAGGTAACTGTCCTTATCTACAAGAATAGCTTTGAATCTACCTTGGAATATGTGCCCTGTTTTGTGATACTTCCCGTTATATTTCTGCGTGTATATGCCATTGAGTTGCCTCATGCCCCGCGAAAGATTTCCTTCCGGAGTCTCAATAACAAGGTGGTAATGGTTGTCCATAAAGCACCAGGCATGACAGAGCCAATGAAACCGTTCAATAACTGTACCGAGGAGTTGGAGGAATACGGAACGGTCCTTATCAGAGCGGAATATCTTTTGTCCTGCATTCCCCCGGGAGGTTATGTGATACAGGGCTCCGGGATATTCAATCCGTAGAGGACGAGCCATAGGCAAAGCATATCATGATAAATGTTGCAATACAAGACCTGACCCCGAATTTACTTCCCTCTTCCAGGTTATCGAATGCCCATCCAACAGGGCCTGCCCGCATGGCAGATCCGTTCCCAAAACTATAGTAGGGCCCTCTTCTCGGTAAATCTGCCCAACGTATGAAGCTTCCTCCGTATCCTGAAAAGGGATAGCGGTGAAAGTATTCACGGTAAGTTTCGGCATAGCTTTTTCCATGGAGCAGGCAATCTGCTACTGCAACAGTCAGCACCGTATCATCGGTGAATCGACAGCGGGGATTAAAGAGTGGAAAGTCTGTTCTGGTTATGTTGTCGTGTTCATATACTGATCCGATAATATCTCCTGCAATAGCACCGATCATACTTCCCTCCTTTCTTCCGATACGGTTATGTGTGGATCCTCATATCCTTCATCTTCTTTATGCTTCTTCATCATGAAATTGCACAGTTCTCCCCATGCTTCAAATTTCAACTGGTCACTGTAAGCGCTGGCAAGGTAGTAATCCAGACGCACATCGCCGGAAATCCCCATGATCCTGAAGTTGGTCTTCATGACGAACCGTCTCCAAACATCCAGGTGGGTGATACTTCTGAAGAGGCGGTTCGTGTCCAGTACGAACTCTCTGATCTTCTCTTCATTGCGTCTGTCCATTCCCGGCAGGACAAAGCCAGCAACGGAGCTGTGACGGCCCTGGGGAATGATGACCGGTGCATGCTGGGAGTTGAAGTACAGAGCCCGTCCCAGACAGGTCCTGCAGAACCAGTAGGAGAACCGTGAGCCACTCAGTCGTATCTCCTGGCCGCATGCGTGGCAGAGGGTGAGCCTTTCGTTAAAATCAAAGCCCGGCCATAGAGCCTGTTCCCTGTCCTCATCGTGCATCTGTGGTTTTTGATTGTGCCGGCTGCATGTGCTGTCACACTTCTGGAAATACCGTTTCACCGGTTTCCATTCATCGGGCAGGTAGTCGATGATCTCAGGGCGGTACGCCCAGAATCCATAGGGTTCGTAACACTCGGAGCAGATCATCATGTCCTTGTAGTCCACGAACTGAAGGAGTTCTGATTCAGTGATTCGTCCTTCTTTTACCGGAATAATGTGTTCGGGTACGTTGTTCATACTGTGTTCCTCCTCTTGTTGTATTTGCATCACACCAGGCGAGGAGACAAAAAAACCGTCCACATCAGGGACGGTTCATATGACATACGATTGCCGGAGAGCTTACATTTTCGAAGCCCTTGCTTCGCACATCATCCCGCTTGTACGGGATCAGGCACCGCAGCGTCTCCTTGCTC
>JAKQLB010000119.1 GCA_029567375.1 Bacteroidota bacterium
TAGTGCTCAGTGGCTAAGCGAAAGCGATAAGTTATCCACCTGGGGAGTACGATCGCAAGGTTGAAACTCAAAGGAATTGACGGGGGCCCGCACAAGCGGAGGAGCATGTGGTTTAATTCGATGATACGCGAGGAACCTTACCCGGGCTCGAACGTATATTGAATAACGTGGAAACATGTTAGTCGCAAGACAATATACGAGGTGCTGCATGGTTGTCGTCAGCTCGTGCCGTGAGGTGTCAGGTTAAGTCCTATAACGAGCGCAACCCTTACTTTCAGTTGCCAGCACGTAATGGTGGGGACTCTGGAGGAACTGCCTACGCAAGTAGTGAGGAAGGTGGGGATGACGTCAAATCAGCACGGCCCTTATGTTCGGGGCTACACACGTGCTACAATGGTCGATACAGAGGGCAGCTACTTGGCAACAAGATGCGAATCTCAAAAGTCGATCTCAGTTCGGATCGGAGGCTGTAACTCGCCTCCGTGAAGTTGGATTCGCTAGTAATCGCGCATCAGCCATGGCGCGGTGAATACGTTCCCGGGCCTTGTACACACCGCCCGTCAAGCCATGGAAGCCGGGGGTACCTAAAGAATGTTACCGCAAGGAGCGTTTTAGGGTAAACTTGGTAACTGGGGCTAAGTCGTAACAAGGTAGCCGTACCGGAAGGTGTGGCTGGAATACCTCCTTTCTGGAGGAGCTTTGAGGGATATTTGCTGTATAGATCACCAACGAAACGAGAAATAAAGTCTCGTAGCTCAGTTGGTTAGAGCACTACACTGATAATGTAGGGGTCGGCAGTTCAACTCTGCCCGAGACTACTGTATAAGTAGTGATAGATGACACAATGCTTTCATCTAATAAACGGGGGATTAGCTCAGCTGGCTAGAGCATCTGCCTTGCACGCAGAGGGTCAACGGTTCGAATCCGTTATCCTCCACCAAAGAGCAAAAACGAGACAGTGTCGATAATAACATTTATCCTCACTGACAATTATGTGATTTTCACATATACGTTCTATGACATACTGGAGAAGATAAAGCAAGAATTGAGTACAAGAGCAATAATACAATACGTATAGCACTAGGAAGAAGTTACTAAGGGCGTACGGGGGATGCCTTGGCTCTCAGAGGCGATGAAGGACGTGATAAGCTGCGATAAGCTGTGGGTAGGTGCAAATAACCGTTAATCCGCAGATTTCCGAATGGGGAAACCCAACCAGCAATGGTTATCCAATATGGAGGCTAACCCACTGAACTGAAACATCTAAGTAGGTGGAGGAAAAGAAAATAATAATGATTCCGCAAGTAGTGGCGAGCGAACGCGGAAGAGCCCAAACCAAAATTGTTACGGCAAATTTGGGGTTGTAGGACTGATATACATGTGAATGATTTTATAATAGAACTGCTCTGGGAAGACAGACCATAGAGGGTGATAGTCCCGTATATGACATAAAATTTTAACATTTCAGTATCCTGAGTAGCGCGGGACCGGAGAAATCCTGTGTGAACCAGCCGGCACCATCCGGTAAGGCTAAATACTACTGAGAGACCGATAGTGAACCAGTACCGTGAGGGAAAGGTGAAAAGAACCTCGAACAGAGGAGTGAAATAGAACCTGAAACCGTACGTCTACAAGCGGTCGGAGCCCTTTTGGGGGCGACGGCGTGCCTTTTGCATAATGAGCCTACGAGTTGTTTTTTACTAGCAAGGATAATTCTCTTAAGGGAAGCATCCGAAGCGAAAGCGAGTCTGAATAGGGCATCTAGTTAGTAGAAACAGACGCGAAACTTAGTGATCTACCCATGATCAGGTTGAAGTTTTGGTAACACAAAATGGAGGACCGAACCGGTAAACGTTGAAAAG
>JAKQLB010000154.1 GCA_029567375.1 Bacteroidota bacterium
TCGGCCCCGTCAGCTAGGCACGAATCAATAGCATCCTGCGTCATCTTTCGCAGTGATGCGTCACGTGAAGCAGATACTATGATAAGATCGTATTTCAAAATATATATTCTTTTGTCGGTGTACTCTGATTCAATCCGATATGGTTCATCCCTAAGTCGAGTAAGTAAGCCGGAGGACAACCAATTGAACGGTAATATTGCCCGATCATCCAGTCGCCGTTTTTCAGACAGGCATATTCTTCACATAGCTGACGGACAAACTTTGCAGGTGCAAGCTGAAAAGCCCCTCCGGTGTGAGATGTGTATTGAACTTGGTATCCGGCGATTTCAGCCCGTTTAAAGACCGTAGGATAGAACTTAGGGTCAATCATCAGGTCGGGCGGTGAAACTGCGTGTGGACCGGCTTTCTCAATGAAATCAACCAATCTCGCAATCATATCCTCGGTGACAGTTTCAACATCATTGTCAAGCTTTAGAATGTAATCATAATCCTGCAACTGTTGAACGCCGTAATAGAACGCTGCCGCGATCCCATAGTTCTTATCCAACAGAATCCGGTATTTATCTTGCAACCATTCAACAGTGCCGTCAGTCGAACCATTATCAACAAACAGATGAAAGTCAACTCCGGTCTTCGCGTTAAAACTCTCCCATGTCCGCTTAGTCAGTTCAAGGCGGTTGTAGGTTATTGTGATTGCTGCTACTCTTTTGCTCATATCGTTATTTTAAAGGTCATACCCTGCTCCGCCTGGAATATGGCAGACGCAATACTCTCCTGCGTTTATCTTTTTATAGTTTCTGAATCTCAAAAGTTTCTGATTGAAGTAATGATCATGCGCATAACCGCGATGACCCCACAAGACCCCCAGTGACTTGCGGTGACAGATATTCGACGTTCCATTTGCCCCTAACCGTTTTATATCGCAGTTACGCGGGATGAAGTCCGTACCGTTATACACCCAGTCATTGAAGTAAGCCCAATCCAAATCACCAATCTCATCAGCTATGCCCTGCAAATGACC
>JAKQLB010000158.1 GCA_029567375.1 Bacteroidota bacterium
AAGCGGCATGGCCAAATATTGGATGGATGTTTTTAAAGCAGAGGATAAAACTACCTTTACCGTGCATAACTTTGGAAACATCATTCAAATGGCAAGTCCTGCTGAAAGATAAGCAGAATCCGATAAAGGGGTAGTTATGCATACGCGAAAAATATCCCCTCCAATTTCAAAATTGTCTCAATTAAGAACCCCGCTCGAGCCGGGTGAGCATTTTGTGCTTGATTTTTTTAACAAATACCTCCCAATCGAATGGGAAATTTATATTCAGCCCCACCTTAATGGCTGCCGGCCTGACTTTGTACTTCTTAACCCAAGGATTGGGATAGCCGTATTTGAGGTCAAAGACTGGGATTTCTCAGCTATGCGCTATTTTGTTGTTCCTGATAGCGATCCCCAAAAGAAGCCAAAACTGATGATAAGTAATGGCAACAAGACGTTCGAAGCAGGATCCAATGATCCAGTAACCAAGATTATTTATTACAAAGAGATGATAGAGGATCTTTTTTGTCCACGGATGCAAACCACTGCTGCGAGAGCATTGATCACGGCAGGGATCATTTTTACAAATGCGAGTACTCAAGAGGTTATTTCAGTTTTTAACCCGCTTCTTATCGCGAATAGCATGAGAAGCCCAAAAGCCGAAAAGTATTATCCAGTTACTGGCAGAGATACACTTCTTGATGGAAAAATCGAAATAGTTTTTCCAGAATCCTCCCGTAAAAACTCGGAGATTATGAGGTCTGAGTATGCAGGTGATTTGAGAAATTGGCTAGAGGAACCATCCGTTGCTCGTGAACAAAGAATTCCACTTGAAAAAATAATTGATCAACGCCAGAAAGAATTTATTTATAATCGTGCTCCATTAGGATATAGGCGCATAAAAGGACCCGCAGGCTCAGGCAAGTCGCTTGTTTTAGCTGGACGGGCAGGAAAACTGGTTGCCGAGGGAAAAGAGGTTCTTGTCGTATCGTTTAATATTACGCTTCTACACTATCTTCAAGACCTCGCTGTTCGTTTTTCTGATGCATCCCGCTGTTCAAGAACCAAAGCAACTTGGTTCAACTTTCATCATCTTTGCAAATATATCTGTTTTCAGGCGGGGAAACTGGAAGAGTATCGCAATTTATGGAGATTCTTTGGGCATAGAACAGATAAACTGGATCCAGATTGCTATGATAGGGAGTTAGAAAAAATGCTTTCTAAGACTATGCCCTCCCTTGTGGAAAAGATACTCACTTCGTCCATAGACTCATCGATATGCAGATACGATGCGATCCTTGTTGATGAAGGCCAAGATTTTAAACCCGAATGGTGGAATTTGCTCCGCAGATTATTAAAACAAGACGGAGAGATGATGTTGGTCGCAGATGCGACGCAGGATCTTTATGGGACTGCACATAGTTGGACCGATGACTCGATGGCAGGATTAGATACAGGTTTCCGAGGCCCATGGAATACTTTGGAGGTATCTTATCGTTTGCCGGAAGATTTCTTGCCTTATGTTCGTAATTACGCGCAGAAATATCTTCCGAGCGAGTTGATGAATCTCCCAAATCCCAAGTCGCCCGGCCAACAGACCTTTTTGTATAAATGTCATATGCGTTGGATCCAACTTGTGAAATCAGTACCCACAAAAGTGTGCGCTGAAGAGATAGTCCGACTTCTAAAACGCTATTCTGATGGCAAGCTTAGTGTGGCAGATGTAGTTTTTATTTCACAGCAGGTCCACTTAGGGGGCGAGATCATTGAACTACTGAGGAGTAAATACAAGTATCAATTTGCACACACTTTTTCCGAGGACACACAGAAACGACGACAACAAAAACATGCATTTTTTCTTGGTGATGCTCGAATGAAAGCAACCACCATTCATAGCTTTAAGGGATATGAAGCAAGAGCAATTGTAGTATTAATTACCGAAAACCAATCACAACCTACTGAAAAACTTCTCTATGTAGCATTGACGCGACTCCGCGAGGACCAAGAGGGCGCTTATATTACAGTCATCAATGGACATCCGAAGCTAGCAGAATATGGCAGGACTTGGCCGGACTATGTTGAATTGTAGACCAGAATAGCCTTGAGCAAAGCACATCGCTTGAGACATAATCCCCAATAATAGTATGATGAACGGATCAAGTTTGTGACCAGACTATTATTAAACAGGGGGAACTAGTAAATTCGAGACATATTTTGAAAAGAACAATTCTTTTGCTTTTCTTTATATTTTTTTGTAATATCAACGAAGTGATCTTCTTTTCAGCGAGTCTGATAGCAACTACCTGATGGGAGGGGCAACCGGCTGGGGCAAAAAGGGCGCAGACAGGATTCGACGAATTCTTTCTGGGCCTTTTTTTCTGTACTACTTAGCCTTATGTTTATCTCCGATTTGGCCTCTTCACACCTCTCCAGCCATACGTTTCGCAAACGGGATATCTCATGCTCAAACTCGAAGAGATCCAACCCAATGCCACAGTCCGTGGAATCCTGCCTGACGCTCTGATAACAGTAGTTAATGTGAAATGGTTCGGTTCTGAAGCGCTAGAGCTCACCTACAAGGATGCTTCCGGCCGCGTCGCCAATCAACTGCTATTCCGCGATGACCAACCACGACTGGAGATTGTCGAACGCGGCCGGCCATGGAGCTTTGATGGCGACGGTGGTCTATTCCAGTTGGTTTCCGAGGCCCACCGCATCCGGCTTGCACATCTGTTTGATCCCGTACTTGCAGTCCATACTTCCCTTGTCGAACCACTCCCGCATCAAATCACGGCTGTTTACGAAGCCATGCTGCCACGACAGCCGCTCCGCTTTCTATTGGCGGATGATCCCGGTGCTGGCAAGACTATTATGGCAGGCCTCTATATCAAAGAGTTGATCGTAAGGGGCGACTTGCAGCGGTGCTTGATTGTCTGTCCGGGCAGTCTCGCTGAACAGTGGCAAGATGAGCTCTTTCACCGTTTTCAGTTACCCTTCGAGATCCTTACCAATGACAAGCTTGAGGCTGCTCGAACGGGCAATTGGTTCATGGAAAACAACCTTGTTATTGCTAGGCTCGACAAACTTTCTCGCAATGAGGACGTTCAGGCCAAGCTCGCTGCCCCTGATTGCCGATGGGACCTTATTGTCTGCGATGAAGCGCATAAAATGTCTGCCTCCTTTTTTGGCGGCGAAATCAAATACACCAAACGGCATAATCTCGGGCAGCTACTCTCTACGCTCACGCGGCATTTTCTGCTTATGACGGCCACGCCACACAACGGCAAGGAAGAAGATTTTCAGCTTTTCATGTCTCTGCTTGACGGCGATCGTTTCGAGGGGCGCTTTCACGATGGCGTTCATGCAGTCGACGTCTCTGATATGATGCGTCGTATGGTTAAGGAACATTTGCTCAAGTTTGACGGCACGCCATTGTTCCCTGAACGAATTGCATATACAGTTCCCTATAAATTGTCCGACGCCGAAGCCAATCTTTACGCTCAAGTCACAGAGTACGTCCGAGAGGAGTTTAATCGGGCTGATGCGCTACGAAATGATAAGCGTGCTGGGACGGTTGGCTTTGCTCTCACAATCTTGCAGCGCCGATTGGCCTCCTCACCAGAAGCAATTTATCAATCTCTGCGGCGGCGCCGGGAACGGCTGCAAAAACGATTGAGGGAACTGGAGTTGTTGCGTCGTGGCGCTATTGTCGCAAACGGCATTTCCACGGCTCCCATTCTCGATGAGGAGGATGTAGAGGATCTTGATGAAGCTCCTGATGGCGAAGTTGAGCAGATTGAAGAGGAGATACTCGATCAGGCGACAGCAGCGCGTACTAGCGACGAACTCAAGGCAGAAATTGCCACACTTGAACGTCTCGAAGCGCTAGCGCTTGCAGTCCGCCAAAGTGGTGAGGATCGCAAATGGCGTGAGCTCGCTGCGCTGTTGAGCGAA
>JAKQLB010000169.1 GCA_029567375.1 Bacteroidota bacterium
CCGCGATCAATTGCCTCTGCCAACTGCAGATGGTCGAGATTCTGCATTGCAGCTCTCAACTCCTTCCAACTCTTCTTTCGGATATACCGAAAAAGAGTTTTAACATCAAAATTCAGCATAATAATCTCCTTTTAGCTTTCCACAAAAGGAGATCGGTTCCTTCAGAGGAAAGGGTTAGTAAGATTTTTTAAATAATTGGTAACTATCTTCGTCCATCTTTATAAAAATCATTTTGGCCTGCAAAGATAATAAAATAAAGATAATCAATCAAATAGATTTGGGGATGGAAAATTTGTCCACATCCACTTTCTCAAGCTCGAGCAGGGCTATTTTCCTTTCAACTCCTCCCGCATAACCGGAAAGCGAGCGACCTGCACCTACCACCCTGTGGCAGGGAATGATGAGTGAGATGGGATTGCGCCCCACCGCACCGCCTACCGCCCGCGGACAGAGACGATCGACACCTTTCTGTTTGGCAATACCCTGCGCTATCTCACCGTAGGTCATTGTGCTGCCGTAAGGAATGGAGAGTAAATACTCCCATACCTCCTTGCGAAATTGGGTTGCACGCAGATTGAGAGGTGGAGTGAAGTCCGGCGCCTTACCGCTGAAGTATATCCCGAGCCAACGCATTGTTTCTTCGAAAATGGGCAGCTTCTTCTCGACTCCCTCGCCTTCCAGCGTCTCCGCGAAATAGTCCTGATCATCGAACCAGAGCCCCACGAGGGCCTTTCCATCGCTTGCAAGCGTCATCCCCCCGAGCGGGGAATCATAATGCCAGGTATAGTCCATTTATTTCTTAGTATTTACGGGGTTTGGAATAGAATAAATTGATATTTATTTTCGTGAAGGTAGTAAATAATTGCTGCAAAGCCATAAAAGTTTTTTGACTGCCGGAATTGATAGGAATAATTGGAATATGTTCCTAATTTTGCATTAAAATTAAAACACTATCGCAATGACTAAAATTAAAAGAATTGCCCTTGTAGCCCACGACAACCGTAAGGCCGATATGGTGGAATGGGTGGAGTGGAATTGGAAGAAACTGATAAAATACGATCTGATCTGTACGGGAACTACCGGAAAACTGGTGAATGAAACTCTTTTGAAAAAGATGGGGGACGAACAGGACGAAACAATTTCGATGAAACGTCTCAAATCGGGTCCTTTGGGCGGTGATCAACAATTAGGCGCTTTAATTTCAGAAGGTAAGGTGGACATGCTGATATTTCTATGGGACCCTATGACACCACAGCCTCATGACGTTGATGTCAAGGCTCTGCTGAGACTTGCCACACTCTACAATATCCCTACGGCAGTCAATCGCTCGACAGCCGACTTTATGATAAGCTCCATGCTGATGGATTCCAATTATAAACCCATTCTGAAAGATTACGGAAGCTACATAAACAGAAAGCTGGATATCAGATAATCACACCTTGATCCATCCCTATTAGTTTTGATTTAAACTCCAAAACTATTCACAACAATACAAAACCGGCAGCAGAAGATTCTACCGCCGGTTTTATTTTAACAAGAACAATATAAAACTTTACCAGGGCCAGCCCAAAACGCCGCCTTCCAGCAGTTTTACATTTTTGTATCCATATTGCATAAGAGCTCTTACTGCCTCATATCCGCGCAGGGATATTTTACACCAGGCAATTATCTCAGCATTCTTATCTTTTGGTAATTCATCCCAACGATCTCTGAATTCCCATTGAGGAATTAATTTTTCCCCTATTCCTATCTTCATCACTTCAAATTCACCGGGATTACGGAGGTCCATTAAGAACATCGGATCCTTTCTCTCCAGCTTCTCTTTCAGCTCTGTAGGAGTGATTCCCACGAAGAGACCATCCAGCTTATTCTGCATGATGTGTGCAGTAGCAATACTGTGGTCAATCGCCAGAGAATAAGGAGGAGCATAAGGCAAATCGAGATTGAGCATATCCTCAACAGTCATCTTCGCCTGAATAGCCATAGCCCAAGTTGTAACTTGCTTGCTGACATCACCCGGGCCAAGAACTTGTGCACCGAGAATACGATTGGTGTTCTTATCCACAACCAATTTGGTAATCAGAATATTGGCTCCCATGAAGCCGGGCTTGTCCGGACTCACGTTTATAACCGTCTCAATATTCTCGAATCCATGTCTGACGGCACCTTGTTGCGAAAGTCCTGCTGCGCCTACTCCATAGTCAAACACTTTACAGATACCACTTTGGATAGTTCCGGGGAATTGTGAGACATTCCCTTTTATCACATTATCACCCGCTACTCTACCTTGCAGGTTAGCCAGGTCACCCAAGGGTGCATGAACTTTTTTGCCTGAAATAAGGTGAGGGATCTCAATACAGTCACCGATGGCATAAATATCCGGGTCGGAAGTCTGCATGTATGAATTTACTTCAATCGCTCTGCACTCACCTATCTTCAATCCGGCTTCTTTCGCCAAGTTTATATTGGGTCTGACTCCGGTAGCAACCACAGCTATTTCACATGGTATTATCGTTCCGTCCTGGAGCTTTACGGCTTTTAATTTCCCATTCTCCCCGATAAACTCGGAAACTCCGTTTTCAAGAATTACATTCGCCTTAGTCTTGAGATATTTCTTTACATTCAGTGACATATCTTTGTCCAGGAATGGCAACAATTGCGGCAACAACTCCACAAGTGTTACTTCAATGTCCGATAGTACCAAAGCCTCACAGGTCTCAATACCGATGAGACCTCCGCCGATTACTACTGCGTTTTTGACTTCACCCTCATCTCCTATTCTTCTCAAAAAATCCGAATCGGCCATGGACTGTAAAGTGGTAACTCCCTTTAAATCAATACCCGGCACGGGGGGTTTAAAAGGTGTTGCACCTGTTGCTATTACCAGTTTGTCGTATGGCAACGAAGCTGTCTCTCCCGTAAGTAAATTCTTGTATTCTACATTCTTGTTATCACGGTCGATTTTGGTCACTTCCGTATTGACAAGAGCTTTGATTCTCTTTGCATCCCAAAAGAAATTTGCATCGCGCACCAGCCCCGCCGGAGTGGCCAACAGTTGATTGCGATCATCAAAGACGCCCGCTACATAATAGGGATATCCGCATGAAGCCATTGAGAGATCCGGGGCTTTTTGAATAATGGTAATCTCTGCATTTTCATCCAGACGACGTGCTCTTGAAGCAGCTTTGGGACCGGCAGCAGAACCGCCGATAACAATAATCCTTTTTTTCTTCATAAAAAAAATAGTTAAATATGTGTTAATGATTTGTAATTGAATTACACCTTGAAGTTATTTGGGTCTGACCCCACAAGCGGAACCTACGGGCTCATCTTCCGTACGAAACCAGATGTCGCAATATTTATCGGGATGCCGTCTGAATTTCACCAATATATAAGAACAAGTAGGGATTACCTTATAGTTGTTTTCACGTGCATATTTTACCATTTCGTCAAAAAGTAGTCCTGCGATTCCTTGTCCTTCCAATTCACGGCGGACTCCGGTGTGATAGGCATTCAGAATGCCGTTTTGCAGGTCATAATCGAGTTCGGCAATCTGCCTCTCTCCTTCCATAATGAAAAAAGAGCCTCTTCTACTATCTTCAAGTCTATGTTGAATTTTCATATTGTCGTTGCTATGTTATGCTAGTTATAACTCTCCTCTTTAAAGCCATTAATACTATGAGTGTAGTAATGCCTTTTCATATATTTTGTAATCATATTATTATAATACCGCCCCGTCATAACAAGACCGGGTAATACAAATATAACAAATTTTTATCTGATTTACAACCGAATTAAAATAATTTTTGGTAAGATTGTTTAATGAGTTTGCTGATTTCCGCATCGGGAGCAAAATCGGTTATCGACCGGCAATTTACCATTGCCCGGACTACGAGCGGATCAAATGGATATTTTCCAACAACCTCAATATTGTTTTGAGCACAATATTCCTCAATTTTCGAGGACATTTCCTCATTGATATCACATTTGTTTATAATGACACTCGTTTTTAAATTGAAACCTGCAGTAATCTCCAGAGTACGTTTTAAATCATGAAGTCCCGAAAGAGTCGGTTCGGTTACAACCACGACAGCATCCACACCGGTAATGGAACTGATGGCAGAACATCCTATCCCCGGAGGTCCATCGATTATGATATCTTTGATCCCGGATTCTTTAGCGATTTGCTTCGCTTTATCCCGCACCTTGCTGACCAATTTGCCCGTATTTTCCTCCCCTGGAGCAAGCCTTCCATAAACCATTCTGCCATTTTTAAAGCGACCTGCATACATACGGCTCTTATCTTCGTCTATAATATCAATTGCTTCCTGAGGACAAACACGTGAGCACAACAGGCATCCGTCACAAAAAGTCTCGACAATATTAACTCTGTTGTCCTCTTTTACGATGGCGTCAAACCGACAATAATCTATACACAATCCGCAAGCTATACACTTGTCCTGATTGATGACGGCTTTTTGGCCGGTAATTATAGCATGTTCTTCATCACAAACAGGTTTGAACAACAAATAGAGGTTGGCTGCATCCACATCGCAGTCGGCTAATACCACTTCTTTCTGCAGAGTGGCAAATGCGGCACTGATACTGCTCTTCCCCGTTCCTCCCTTTCCGCTAATTATTGCTATTTCCATATTCCTCTTTTATTGTGTTAAATAGTACGCTGAATTTTTCCTCCCATCCGGAATCCCGGTTTGTGAGCAATTTGCCTTTAGAATAGCTCACCGCAATATTTTTATCGAAAGGCACACTCATCAACAAGGGAATATTCTCCTTTTGCAAATAATCGTATATCTCTTCATTTCCCAAACCTGCTTTGTTGATAATCACACCATAGGACTTATTCATGCCTTTGAGAGTCTCTATTGATTGCTTCAAATCACTCAACCCGTAGGGCGTCGGCTCCGTCACCAACACCACATAATCGGCCTGTGCTACCGTCTGGATAAATGGACAACCGATACCGGGAGGCGCATCAAACAGGACCAGATCGAATCCGGCTGCCTCTTTAATGGCGGCTTTAATGACATTTACCGAAGAGTAAACGCCTACTTTGGTTCTGGACTCAATAAGAGCACTTTTTGGTGAAAGTGCAAACTTGCTGACATGGCCCAAGAGGTCATCTTTTTCAGAGATGGCACCATAGTCACAGGCCACAGAACAGGCTCCGCAGCCATGACATATCTCCTCAAGTACATTTACAATTTTGGGCTCTTTTAGGAAAAATATCGCATTGTAGTTGCAATATTCCGCACATTTTCCGCAATAGGTGCATTTGGATAGGTCAAGTTCCGGTATTTTTTGATTAACCTCATGTGTGGCTTCCAATTTCCCTTCCGTAAGGAATAGCCTGCAATTGGGCTCTTCGGCATCACAATCTACCAAAGCCACATTCAACCCCTTTTTTTGTAAAAGATTAAAAAGATTGGTTGAGATGAAGGTTTTACCGGTGCCGCCCTTACCGCTGGCAATCGCTATTTTCATGGGATTCGTCATCAATGATCGCAGCAATTGGCACTGAGCTCAAGCTTTCCTGCCAAAAACTTTTCTAAAATTTCTCTCGCTCCTTCCAAAGGGGCTCCTACCAATACATTGATCTTTTGCTCATGGAATAAATTGATGGCTCTCTGTCCCATTCCTGCGGCTATGACGTCTGTAACTCCCAGGGAAGCAACCCATCTGGGATATACTCCGGGCTCATGTTTGGGCGGTGTGTGTTCAGTAATCTCAACAATCTTATTGTCTTCAATGGTTGCAATTGCAAAATAGGCACAGTGGCCAAAATGAGAACTTACTTTCCCGTTTTCCATCGGGACAGCTATTTTTTTTGTCATAAGTTTACTTTTATGAGTTGTTATTTTTCCCGTGAATTACTCCTGATTTTGTTCAACCCTGCGGCCGAATCCACGACCGGCTCCCATTCCTAGTCCGCGACCGAATCCTGCTCCTGCTCTCAATCCGGAGCCACATGCGCGTCCAAAGCCTCTTCCCATTCCACGGCCAGGGCCGCATCCGCGTCTGCCCCTGCCGAAGCCTAAGCCCAGGCCTCTGCCCATACCGCGTCCTTGATCTGCATTCATATTCTCAACAGATGTTTCTTCAAACCCTTTTCTGTCGGCACCAAAATCGGTGCATTTTCCCATTTGACGACCGGTCATCGGACCTTCTCCTCGTGGTCCTGTTCTATTAAATCTTGGCATAATATCCTCCTTTTTTTAAATATTAATAATCAAATAACGCCTGTTAAGCGTTTATAATTGTTTGATGATATCCGCAACAGTTTTATCATTTTCCTGCTGCATCTTTATGTTAAGTCTATCCAGTATAGCTTTTGCTTTGCCACCCAATTCACTTGCAACCACCTTGGTAACCCCCTTTGAAGCGATAAACTCTACCGCTTTTGGTCCTGCCCCATCTGAAGCATCCTTGGCAGGATTGGCAAAGAAGTCGGTGGTTTTGGTATCGGTGTCGTGAATGGCAAAATAAGCACAACGTCCAAAACGACTATCCATCTTGGATTCCAAACTATTTCCTTCGGATGTAATTGCAATTTTCATATTTATTCTTCTTTCGTTTGATAATATCTCATTCTTTTGCCCACTCCGGCAGCATTGGGTCAGTGACGGTGTCTGCCCATCCCTCTCCCATGCCTACCGGGGCCTGTTTGTTCATTTTCTTTAATTTGTTTGATAACTTCCTCACAACAATTGATGTCAATAATTTTACCCTCAACAATAGCTTGTGCTATTTTCTGAACGGCACAATTATATATCCGCGTAAAAGTGGGTCGCGATATTTCCATTCTTTCCGCAGCCTCTTCCTGCAACAATCTGTCGTAGGCAGCTAATTTGAATGCCTCATACTCGTCGTGTTCGATAATCACTCTCTCCAACTCTCTCAACGGAACTCCAACCGGTTTGAAACACATCACTTCCGGCAAACTTTGTATTCTTCGGCATTTCTTAGGTCTTGGCATATTTCAATATATTTAATAATCCTAACCCGCACGTAATGCGGGTTAGGAAATTCACTTAAAACAACTATTTCTTGTAAAGTTTCTTGTCAATCTCTTCCTTAGGAAGTTTCTTGGTGCAGAAGAACCAGTCGTAGCAGGTCATTTCGCCATCTTTACCTTCCATTCGCTCTTTTGCCTTTCCGCAAGAACCGGCTGTAGGTACTATAACATCGTCTCCGGGATGCCAATCGGCAGGCAAAGCAACGCCAAACTTGTCAGCTGTCTGGAGACCGATAAGTACACGTTTCAATTCCCTGAAATTGCGTCCCAACGACAGGGGATAGTAGATGATGGTGCGGATTATTCCCTTAGGGTCGATGAAAAATACCGCACGAACTGCCTTGGTAGTACTTTCACCCGGCTGAACCATGCCATATTTTTGGGCAATTTCCATCGTAATATCTTCGATGAGCGGGAAAGTTACTTCCACGTTCTTCATTCCCTTGTACTCTATCTTTTCCTTAATTGTACGCAACCATGCGATGTGGCTGTACAGACCGTCAATTGACAAACCGATCAACTGACAATTAAGATCATCAAATTCTTTTTGCATTGTCGCAAATGTCATGAACTCCGACGTACATACGGGAGTAAAGTCAGCGGGGTGGCTAAATAGAATTGTCCATTTTCCCTCAAAATCAGCAGGAAAGTTTATGTTACCCTGAGTAGTAACGGCCTTGAATGCAGGCGCCTTATCACCAATGCGCGGCATTACATTAATGTCTTGAATTGTATCCATAATATTCGATTTTAAATGTTTAATAATTGATAAATTCTTTCTTGTTCTTTGTTGATTTTATGCAAAGATAATGAACCTTTGTTCATAATCCAAATTTTTTTGAAATTATTTTTGATTTATTATAAACTAATATTTAACAATCGTTTCATTGTGTATTAAAAAGAGTCCTACGTTGCTTTTAGAGAAGGGGTTTTAATGCCAATACAACCATCGGCTTTATAATTTCTCAAATATAATCCGGGGAAAAGTACCATTCATTGCGCAATTATTAATATCTTAGCATCCTGAAACTTAAAAGATGAAAGAAATGAAACTATTCCGAAGTATTATCGTGGCCGCTCTACTGGCCACTCCTTGTGCTCTTCACGCACAGGATAGCCTCAAGGTTGACTATTTCAAGTTGAAAGGTTATGTCCAGGGAGGATTTAATATCGATGATGATGGAGAGAACACATTCTACCTGAAACGGGCAGTACTGACGCTTTCCGGAGATGTATTCAAAAAAAATGAATCAAGGGCCGATTATCAACTTATGGTAAACATGGCAGGCTCGCCCAGTATTTTGGAGATGTGGGTGAGATACTCCCCCGTGCGGGAATTTGGTATGCAACTGGGCCAGTTCAAGATACCTCTGACCATTGAAAACACCGATTATAGTCCTACGACAATAGAAATGATCGAATATTCCTTACCTGTAGAGAAACTGGTCAGGAGTGGCAGGGACATTACCGGTATAAATACCTCGGGCCGTGATATTGGTTTCAAGGTATTCGGAAGCCTGTTTCATCGGGAAAATCACAGCATCTTGAGTTATGATCTCGGACTCTTTAACGGCAACGGTACCAACAGAAGAGATAATGACGGACGTAAAGATATTATTGCCCGCCTTATAATCTCACCTATAAGGTATCTCAAAATCGCCGGATATTACCAGAACGGCACCGTCAAAGCCGATCATATTGAGGGAAATATTGTTACCAGATATGGCGGTGGCATCTCCTATGATAACAACAAATTAATGTGTCGCAGCGAGTATGTAGGCGGTTATACCGGCAAATTCCTATCGGAGGGAGTCTACCTCACATCCGGATATTGGGTTACCGATAAACTGATGGCATTGGGCAGGGCGGACTACTTCAAATTGCAGAGAGATTTAAAAGATAGGGAGATGTTTTACACGCTGGGATTGATATATAAACCCTGGAAGAATCTTCGTCTCCAACTCAACTACACTCTACAAGAGTTCACAACTCCATCTGACAAATCATACAGCAGCCTCTTCAATTTTATGGCCACTGCTTTGTTCTAACACCTGAACACATTGCTCTATGGCTAAATTGAAAGAAAAACTCAGAACGGAAGACTGGGTGACTGTCTGGATGAGCATTCCGCTACTTCTGATGGCGTTGCTCATACCCAAATATATCCCGAGCGTACCTTCTACCCTCACTACATGGGCCGCCTGGGGGCAGATTGGAGTTCTATTCGTCATTGTATTTGTAGTCCTCTATGTAGGTCAGGCGATTATGGGACGTAAGCTAAGAGGGATGCTTCCTTCGTTGATTGTGATCTTCGCACTCTCTCTTATCGCCCAAATTATCGCCAAGATACCGGCAATCAAGTATTATGGACTGGAGTCGGTCTTCTTTTCGGTGATATTGGGTCTACTGATCCGCAATCTCTTTAAGATCCCCGAGTGGATGAAGCCTGCCATTCAAGGTGAGTTCTTCATCAAAATAGGGGTTGTGTGCCTCGGAGCCACAATACTCTTCAGTGAAGTAATGAAGTCCGGCATCTTTGGTCTAATCCAGGCTGTGCTCGTAGTGGCCAGTGTTTGGTTCTTCGCATTCTGGATTTCCAAAAAATTTGGAGTCGACGAGAAGAGTGGTATGATCCTATCCAGCGGCGTCTCCATTTGCGGAGTTTCCGCTTGTATCACAGCCGCAAGGGTTGCCGGAGGCGAGGATAAGAAGCTCTCTTATATAGTGTCAGTTGTGCTGATTGTGGTGGTTGCCATGATCTACCTGATGCCCTGGCTGGCAAATATGATACTGCCTCTGCTGATCGAAGATACTCACTTAATGCAGGAGGTGGCAGGAGCCTGGATAGGAAGCACTGTGGACACCACCTCAGGAGTTGCAGCTTCCAGCGCCATTCACAGCGAAGTGGCCAATCAGAGCGCAATGATTATTAAAGCTGCGCAAAATGTACTCATAGGCGTAGTTGCATTTTTCATAGCCCTTTATCTCTCCGCCAGAGGCGAAAAGGGCACTTCTCAGCGCCCCTCTATCGGTATTGTTTGGGAAAAATTCCCTAAATTTATAATAGGTTTTGTACTGGCTTCGCTGATCTTCAGCATCATTCAGGCCCACGGACTTTTCACTCCCGACAGCAAAGGCAAACTGCTCGAACCGGCTGTTGCGAAGAACTTTGCCAATCTCTTCTTCTCGCTTGCTTTTGTCTGCATAGGACTCGGCACACGGCTAAAAGAGATCATATCCAGGGAAAACCGCAGAATACTGTGGTCATTTCTCTGTGCACAGGGTTTCAACATCATTGTCACCTTTGTGATAGCCTACGTACTCTTCGGAGTTGTAAAGCCGATGTTTGGCTAAAAGGCAGCTACTTTATTCTTCCATAGATTTACGGACCTCCTCGGCCGGGAGTTCGTAATCCACCAGATCGCCCGCGATATAGAGGTCGTAGGCAGCCATATCCAGAAGACCGTGACCGGAAAGGTTGAAAAGGATTGTCTTGGATACACCCTCCTCTTTTGCCCTGAGAGCCTCTCGGATAGTGGCCGCTATAGCGTGTGAAGACTCCGGAGCCGGAACTATGCCCTCCACTCTGGCAAAAAGAGTTGCAGCCTCGAAGGTCTCCAGCTGCTTGATATCCATTCCCTCCACAACACCGTCCTGGAGGAATTTACTCACAATCGTACCTGCTCCGTGATAACGCAGGCCACCGACGTGGATATTGGCAGGTGTGAAATTGTGACCCAGTGTATACATGGGAAGCAAAGGAGAGTAGCCCGCTTCATCCGCGAAATCATATTTGAAAACACCTTTGGTGAGTTTCGGACAGGAGGCCGGCTCTGCAGCAATGAAACGGGTCTTGTGCCCATTCTTAAAATTGTGACGCAAGAAAGGGAAAGCTATGCCACTGAAATTGGATCCGCCGCCGAAGCAACCGATCACAATATCGGGATATTCTCCCGCAATCTCCATCTGTTTCTCAGCCTCAAGGCCTATAACAGTCTGGTGGAGCGCCACATGATTGAGCACGCTGCCGAGCGCATATTTGCAGTTGGGGGTCATCAATGCCAGCTCGATTGCCTCCGATACGGCGGTACCTAGGCTTCCCTGATGGTTGGGATGCGCTGTAATGATATCCTTACCTGCACGGGTACTCATGCTGGGAGATGCAATCACCTGCGCACCATAGGTCTGCATAATCGAGCGTCTGTAGGGCTTCTGATGATAACTCAATTTGACCATATAGACTGCCAGCTCGAGGTCGAATGCCCTTGCGGCGTAGGCAAGTGCTGCACCCCACTGGCCGGCACCGGTCTCAGTAGTAACATTGGTTACGCCCTCTTGCTTGCAGTAGTATGCCTGAGCCAGAGCAGTATTGAGTTTGTGAGAGCCGATAGGGCTCACGCTTTCATTTTTGAAGTAAATATGCGCCGGAGTATCGAGTGCCTTTTCCAGTCCATACGCCCTAACAAGAGGAGTGGGCCTGAAATATTTATAGAGCTCCCTTACCTCTTCGGGAATGTCTATGAATGCATCGGTTTGATTTAGTTCCTGCTCTGAGCAAGCCCTGTTGAAAATAACCGCAAGATCATCTACGGTAACGGATTCCTTGGTTTTGGGATTAAGGATCGGCAGAGGCTTTTCGGGCATATCTGCCACAATATTATACCACTGTGTGGGAATATCTTTCTCACTCAGAAAAATTCTCTTCTGATTCTTCATAACGATTAATTTGTGTGTTTGACCGACAAAGATATGCAACAGCCTTAAAAACTCAAAGGGAAATGAGAATTATTTTTAAACAAACCATAACTTAAATAACAAAAAATCCGGAAGTATTTAGTAAATTAGTGCGTATATATAATAAAGAGATTAATCTGTACAATTATGAAAAGGCTGCTTTCTCTGGTAATAATGTCGCTGATGCTGACCTCTTGCTATATCGAAGGATTCGGCAGTCATCTTGAAATAATCAAGCAAGAATACGAACTTCCTAATAGTTTCTGGGATGGTCAACTCTGGTATAAAATATATTCTAAAAATGATTTTATAGAAAAAGGCATACAGTTTTCAGAAGACGGCACAGAATGTACTGTATATACCAGCATCTCATTCGTGACTCCATTTACATTCGATGAAGAGAAACTAATTGTAAGGTCAGACGGACCTAATCGGCTCATTCTCACCGAAGAGGGCCGTTACAGAGCTATCTACGAGATATATTTTTCGAAGGAAAGAAAAGATTCGTTTGAAATGAACTGGAAGAATCATACCAGGCTCGAAAAAAAACATATACCTGACAAATCACTTTCCGTCAAGATGAAACGTGTCGTCATTTACTTTGAACCTTTTTAATGTTCCAAATACATACAGGGATTCAAATACAAAAGCCCCGAGCAGCTGTTGCTGTCGGGGCTTTCTTAAAGTTGGCGGCTACCTACTCTCCCACTTGGTGTAGCAGTACCATCGGCGTTGGTGAGCTTAACTTCTCTGTTCGGGATGGGAAGAGGTGGATCCTCACCGCTGTAACCACCTTAATAACTTCTTGACTCTTTGTATCGGATTTCGTTCCGTAGAACTCTACCGGAGCCAATATATCTTTTGAGAAAGATAACGAAATAAATATCTGTCTATCTTGCTGAAATCGATCAACTGACTTCCAGTCTATCGATTCCTGTCCAAGCGAAGTGTTCGGGATATTAGTACCGTTCGACTTTGACATTACTGCCTTTACATCTACGGCCTATCAACGTAGTAGTCTCCTACGTCCCTCTATGGAAATCTAGTCTTGGAGATGGCTTCGCGCTTAGATGCTTTCAGCGCTTATCCTAACCGAACTTGGATACCCGGCGGTGCAGCTGGCGCCACAACCGGTAAACCAGAGGTTCGTCCATCCCGGTCCTCTCGTACT
>JAKQLB010000192.1 GCA_029567375.1 Bacteroidota bacterium
AGGGCGACGACAAGGAATATACCTGATATGATGAGCATCCCATAAGCCTGGGAGCCTAGAATCTCTCCGAGCCAGGCACCAAGCGCCAATGCCAGGAAAGAAAAAGCGACCAATATGACCATAACAATGACAACCCAAGCGAACAACACCGCAAGTGAAGCGGATAGGCGCTTAGTCGTTTTTAGTTTGAGCTGGTCTAGACGATTGCCGGCATAATCTTTTACTGAATTGCCGATATCCTCGAGAGGCCCGAGAAAAGTTCTGGAATCCATAAGCAAAAACTATCTGAGAGACTCCTCTACAGCGGCCTTAGCGGCTTCACTGGCTTTTCTTGCCCTACGTCTGATATCTGAAGACTCCTTATGGATTTTATCTTCCACATCCTCAGCAAAGTCCTTAACTGCCCTCTTTGCCGATTCGTAACCCTTCTTGGCAGCATCCACATCCTCATTAATGGTGCTCTTGATCTTTATACGGGCTCGCTCGCCCTTTTCAGTTGACAGGAAAATTGCAGTAGCAGCCGCACCTACGAGCGCTCCTGTCAAAAATGAGATAACTGTTGACGGTTTCATACTCTGTTCGTGTTACCTGGTTTTATTTTAACTTTTTATATTATTGTTCAGATACAAATATACAAAATATATTTTTTTCTTTACCTTTGTGTTATGGAAAAAAGAGGATTTATTCGCATTTTATGGCTTTTTGCGCTTTTCGCCTGCATTTCATCCTGCTCTGTCACTTCCTGCAAAGAAAATCCGGAAGAGAAAAAGGTAAGATCGGTGCTTCTCTATATCAGCGCCAACAACAATCTCTACAGTTATGCTGAGGAGTGTATCCAAGATATAAAAAAGGGCTATGTGCCCCAATATAAAGACCAAAACAACATATTGCTGGTATTCTACCATGTTCCCGGTAAAACCCCTACCCTATCCAGGTATAGTTGCAACAAGGATGGAGTTGTACTCTGCGAAACCATATGTATTTATGAACAGGAGATGAACTCCTCACAAATAAGTTCCTTTAGTCGCGTGGTAGCTGATGCGGAGCGCACATATCCTGCCACCGACCACGGTCTCATCCTCTGGTCGCACGCTACAGGATGGCTGCCGGAAGGCTATTATGCTAATCCCTTGGATATGGCAGGAGATAAATCCTCCCAACCGTTTGAAGACCCTTACCGTTTTCTGGTAAAATCCCCGACGGAAGAGCCGCCACAGAAATCCTTCGGAAGCGACAACAATAGTGAGATGGAAATAACCGAACTCGCTGCTGCACTCCCACATAATTATGAATTCATACTCTTTGACTGTTGCCTGATGGGTGGAATAGAAGTAGCATACGAATTCAAGGACAAGTGTGAATATATGCTCTTCTCCCCAACCGAAATCCTTGCAGACGGCTTCCCATATGAAAAGATGTTTGCCCCTATCTTCAATGTAGAAAATCGCGAAGAGGCCCTAAAACAGGTATGTTCCGACTATTTTGCCATCTACGATGCCCAGACCGGTATCTACCGGTCGGCAACTGTCTCCATGGTGAGGTGCAGTGCACTTGACAATCTTGCCGGTGTCTGTGCCTCTATTTACCACAACAATCAGGACTCCATCTTTGCCATGGACGACTCTAAACTCCAGATATATTACCGCTACGACAAGAAGTGGTATTATGATTTTGAAGATATTGTCTCCCGAATTGCCACTCCGGCTCAATATGCAGAATTCAAAACCGCTCTCAACGGAGCAATAGTCTATAAAGCCACAACCGATATATTCCTAAACATCACCATTGAGAGATACAGTGGCCTGAGCACCTATCTACCTCGCGCCCAATATAAGGTACTCAACAACTTCTACAAGACTCTAAAATGGAATATAGCTACAGGCTATGTGAAGTAGTGGGTAGTGGGTAGTTGCGGGGTGCATGGTTAAGTTCCGAGTATGGAGTGTGGAGTGTGGAGTGTGGAGTGTAGAGTATGAAGTGCTGAGTTCTAAGTTCTGAGTAATTTTTAGGAAAAAGAGCGAAATCGGTTTGATTTAGGGAAATTTTGTTATATTTGCGCCGCTTTAAAAGGATCTGTTCCTTTTGGTGCAATGGGGTCCGGAGAGACCGGACTGAGTAACACATTTTAACTTTTATACACAATGAAACAGATTGAACTCAAAGGTGAGCTCAGAACCACCGGCAAAAAAGCAGATGTCAAAAGCATCCGCAGAGCAGAAAGAGTACCCTGCGTACTTTATGGAC
>JAKQLB010000196.1 GCA_029567375.1 Bacteroidota bacterium
CGGTAAAGTCGCTCAGGAAATTGAGCTTTGGCAAACCGAATAGCAGTCCGCTCTCTAATGTAGATATCCCCTCGCGAAGAGGTGTAAGAAGAATATTGACCAGCAGAAGGACAACCCAGACTCCCACTATATATTTCAAGCGTGCCCGTGTGAACAGATAGGTCAGCGCGCAGAAAAGATAACTCCATCCTATCAACCCCAGAATACCCCACCAGCGTGCGCTCAGGTAGCCGCCCGCGGGGTCTTTAAAGATAAGTGCGAGAAATAACAGCAATGCTACGCCGGCAACCTGAAGCACTTTGTATGACTTGTAGTTCCAAATGAGGAAGAATGCCACTAGCAAAAAGAGTTTGTAAACGGTATTGGGCATCAGCGCGTCAGGAGACATTCCACTCTCAGTATTCACCAGGAAGACGCCCATTACTATCAATGCAAGAGATCGGGTAAGTATGTGCTTCAGAGTGCTCCTAGTGCCTTTCCCCTTTGCATACCGTCCCTCAAGTGCATAAGGAATGGACATTCCTACCACAAAAAGGAAACAGGGAAAAACTATATCAGAAAGGCCGAGAAAGTCCTCACCTACCGCCGCATGTCCCATCCAACGAGGATATGAAGAGATGCGCCAGAGGTCGTTTACAAAGACCATCAACACCATAACCATTGCCCTAAAAAGATCTATGGCATGATTGCGTCGTGAGAAATATTGTTGTTCCATAATAAATTTGCCACAATTATCTCTTCAAAGATACAAAAAAGAAGCCGGCTAAAAAATTTAGCCGGCCCAAGAAGTAGCCCCAACGAGATTCGAACTCGTGTTTCAACCTTGAGAGAGTTGCGACCTAACCAACTAGTCGATAGGGCCATTTGATACGGACTGCAAAGATAGTTTTATTTTTGAAAATACCAATAATTCCTCTCTCTTTTAATGAATATAGGGGCAACCTAATGGCTGCCCCTATAAAATATCACATATTTTTGATTGTCCGGTTCTCAACCGCCAAAATCGTCATAAAGGATAGACTCAGGTTCTACGCCCAAACTGTCAAGAAGACCATTCACTGACTGTACCATCATTGGAGGACCACACATGAAGTAGAGAATATCCTCGGGGGCTTCGTGATCCTTGAGATAGGTCTCATTTAGTACACTGTGTACAAATCCCGGAGTATAAGCTACTCCTGCGGCATCTGCCTCAGGATCGGGACGGTCTAGGGCAAGATGGAACTTGAAATTGGGGAACTCTTTTTCGAGGGCCTGGTAGTCCTCAAGATAGAAAGCTTCTTTCAGGCTACGGGCACCGTAGAAGAAGTTAACCTTACGAGTAGTCTTCTCAGTCTTGAACAGATGCATTATGTGACTGCGCATTGGAGCCATACCTGCACCACCGCCTATAAATAGAAACTCCTGTTCAGCCGGAGCATCATCAGGAACGAAGAACTCTCCGTATGGCCCTGAGATCATCACCTTGTCACCCGGTTTGAGTGAGAAAATATAGGAAGAGCATACGCCGGGATTGACATTTTCAAACTTACCCGTCTCACGGTTGAAAGGAGGAGTGGCAATTCGCACATTGAGCTTGATGATATTGCCTTCTGCAGGATAAGTAGCCATTGAATAGGCCCTCAGAGTCTCTTCGGAATTGACCATCTTAAGGTCAAACAATCCCATATTCTTCCAATCCTCACGGTACCTTTCATCTATTTCAAAATCACTATAGTTGATCGTCATATCGGGTACATCCACCTGAATGTAACCACCGGAACGGAAGTTTAGATTCTCTCCTTCGGGAAGTTTGACACAGAATTCCTTGATAAAGGTGGCTACATTGTCGTTTGAAATAACCTCACACTCCCACTTCTTGACACTGAGTGTGGATTCAGGTACAATAATCTTTAAATTATCCTTTACCTTAACCTGGCAACCAAGACGCCAGTTGTTCAATATCTGTTTACGGGTAAAGAACCCCACCTCAGTAGGGAGAATTGTGCCGCCTCCTTCAAGAACCCGACATTTACATTCCCCACAAGTACCCTTTGCACCACAGGCTGAGGGAAGAAATATCTTCTCATTGGCGAGAGTCGCAAGTAGAGAATTTCCCTGCGGAACGGAAATCTCCTTACTTCCGTTATTAATATCAATAATGACATTACCCGAAGGTGTAAGTTTAGCCTTAATGTATAGCAACAACGCTACAAGCGGCAAGATAAGCGCCAGAGCGGCAATAACGGTAATAATAAATACGTTTACATCCATACTTGCTTCCTCCTACAATTTGATGCCCATAAAACTCATAAAAGCTATACCCATCAGACCGGTAATGATGAATGAAATACCCAGGCCCTTAAGGGGTTTCGGAACATTGGAGTAAGCAAGCTTCTCCCTTATGGCTGCTATTGCCACGATAGCGATAAACCAACCGAATCCCGAACCGAGACCGAAAGAGAAGGCTTCACCCACATTTGCAAAGCCTCGCTCCTGCATAAAGAGCGAACCTCCTAGGATTGCACAGTTTACAGCAATCAGAGGAAGGAAAATACCCAATGAAGAGTAAAGCGCAGGGCTGAATTTTTCTACAACCATCTCTACGATCTGCACAATTGAGGCGATAACCGCAATAAATACTATGTAACTGAGGAAACTCAGATCTATTGATGCATACTCAGGATTGATCCAGGTAAGAGCACCCGGTTCGAGCAGATACTTATTTAACCAATAGTTGATCGGAAGGGTTACAACAAGCACAAACAGCACCGCAATTCCAAGGCCGGTAGCTGTCTTCACACTCTTGGAAACGGCAAGGTAAGAACACATTCCAAGGAAGAATGCGAACACCATATTGTCGACAAAAACCGACTTTACAAATAAATTAATGTATTCCATAATATTCCTCCTCTATTATTTTTCTTCCTGTAATTCTTTCTGAATCGCTCTCTGTACCCATATAATACCACCCACAATGATTAGCGCCATCGGAGGTAGGATTACGAGGCCGTTATTCTCATAGAAACCTCCGTTAGCCATATACCAGCTCTGAGGGATAATCTGGAAACCAAACAGGGTGCCTGAACCGAAAAGTTCACGTATGAATGCAATGATAACGAGAACCATACCATATCCCATACCATTGGCAAGACCATCAACAAGTGAAGGGAATGGCTTGTTGCCAAGTGCAAAGGCCTCAATACGCCCCATGATGATACAGTTGGTAATGATCAGACCAATATAGACCGAAAGCTGTTTACTCACATCGTATGCATAAGCCTTCAGGAACTCATCGACCAGAATCACAAACATCGCCACAATAACGAGCTGCACTATAATTCTTACACGATTTGGGATAGAATTACGTATTGAGGATACCAGCATACTGGAGAAGCCGGTAACGACTGTCACTGAGAGTGCCATCACAAAGGCACCCTTCAACTGGACTGTAACCGCAAGAGCAGAACAGATACCAAGCACCAGTACGGTGATCGGATTTGCCTTGAAAAAAGGATTTTTAAATATACTCTTATCCATAGTACCTCCTATTTGGTTTGATGTTCATGACCGTTATGATTCCGGATCCCGGTTTTGCAACTGCAATTTTCACCATTACATGGCACTTTGCCATCTTGGTCGTGATCGTGTTCTTCACCGCAACCTTCTTCTCCACAGCAATCCTCTCCGCAGCACTCCTTAGAGCCGATTGCAGCGCGTTTGATATTGAAGTAGGCTTGATATTCGTCCAGCCACATTGCGATGGCCTGTTCAAGAGACTGGCTGGTAATGGTACCGCCTGAAATGGCGTCAACTCCGTTGGGATTATCTGCCTGCCCGCCACCCTTTATGATCGAAATCGACTTAAAAGCACCCTCCAGGGAGAGTTTTTTGCCCACAAACTGGTTGTAAAAAGGGGCGTGCGCAATTTCTGCACCCAGGCCGGGGGTTTCTCCCTTATGGTCGAATACTGCTCCGTAAATGGTCTCAAAGTCATCCTCTACTGCAATATAGCCCCATATCGGACCCCAAAGACCGGCCCCATAGCAGGGAAAGATATTAAGTACCTTCTCACCGATTGTACACACGAACACCGGAAGCTGCAACTGCTTACGGAAAGCACGGGCAGTCTCCGGGGTTTTGGCTGAAGCAATCTGTTTAATTATACTGTACTGTGCCTGTAGGTCGATTTCAAATGCCTCTCCCTCGATAACTTTACCCTCATAGTCGAGCACAAAGTCATTGGTCATATGCTCTGAATAGAGAGCTTTGATATATTCACTCTTGTTCTTCTGTGCAGATACGTCCTCACCAAGTCTTGCTGCACGCAAAAGAGACTGCATTTTCTCCAGTGCGATGTTTTCTTGCTGTTTCGGCTTGAGTGCCGTCGATGCAAAGGCAAGAACTCCTGCCACTATTACCACCAATATAGTGGTATAGAAGATCGTGTAGATATTACTGTTGGTATTCAATTTCATGATCTATACTGTTTTTGCCCTTTTTAATCTGCGTTTTATATTCCTGCCGACTACGATATGGTCGATAACAGGTGCGAAGGTATTCATCAGAAGGATAGCGAGCATCATTCCCTCAGGGTAACCCGGGTTGAAGAGTCTGATAATCACTGCAAGTACTCCGATTAGAAAACCGTAAATCCACTTACCGGACTCAGTTTGCGCCGCAGTAACCGGATCTGTTGCCATAAACACGGCACCGAATGCGAAACCGCCCATAATCAGATGGTACCAGGCCGGAATAGCCATCGCGCAATCGGCAGATGGAGCGGCAAGATTGGCGATAAAGCCCATTACCAGACCACCGGCAACCGTTGAGAGCATTATCTTCCAACTGCCGATCCCTGTGTAAATCAGGAATACGGCACCCAGAAGGATGGCCAACGTGGAGGTTTCACCTACCGAACCGGGGATAAAACCGAAGAACATATCGCTCACCGAATAGTGAAGTGAGGAAAGACCCTCTGAAGTCTGTGCAAGCGGGGTGGCACCGGAAAATCCATCTACTCCCGCAACCCATACTTTGTCTCCTGACATATGGCTGGGATATGCAAAGAATAGAAATGCTCTGGCCACCAGAGCCGGATTCCAGATATTCATACCTGTACCGCCGAAAATCTCTTTACCGATGATAACTGCAAAGGCCACCGCGAGGGCAAGCATCCACAAAGGAGTTGTAATAGGTATGATGAGGGGAATAATGAGTCCGGAAACCAGGTAACCCTCACTGACTTCGTGGCCTCTGAGCTGCGCCGAAATAAACTCGATACCCAAACCCACTATATAGGAAACGAGATAGAGAGGGAGTATTTTGAGGATTCCGAACCAAACCATCTCCCAAAACTCCATACCTGCATTTGATGCAAGGTTGTGCTGATAGCCGATATTATAGATGCCGAAAAGCAGAGAGGGCACAAGTGCAATCATGACCGCTGTCATAACGCGCTTGATGTCCACACTGTCCCTCACGTGCACTCCACTCCTCGTTACCCTGTTGGGGACAAAGAGAAAACTCTCAAATGCCTCGAAGGTCGAGTAAAGGAATGAGAGTTTACCTCCTTTTTCGAAGGTCGGCTTGATCTTGTCTGTCAATTTTCTGAGTTTGCTCATGCTATACCTCCTTTTATGACATCTCTTTAATCATAAGTTCAATACCCTCGGAGACAATGGATTGAATCTCGATTTTCGAAGGACAAACAAACTCGCAAAGAGCCACATCCTCTTCGACAATCTCATAAATGCCGAGGTTTTCCATCTTCTCTATATCACCTGCAAGGATGGCTTTGAAGAGATAGACAGGGTATATATCCATGGGAAGCACCTTGCCATAGACATCAGAGAGTACGAAAGCTCTCTCGCCGCCATTGGTATTGGTGTCCATATTGTATTTCTTATGCGGCAACAACCGGGAGAAGTAAGTGCGCGAGAAGCTGAACTTCTTCAAACGGAAAGGTTTTACCCAGCCAAACATCTCATAGTAGTTGCCTTCGGGAAGCACCGTCACAAGATTGTCGAAGAAACCCAGGAAACCTTCTCTGCCTACTGCTTTACCCGAAAGCAAATCGCCGCTGATAATGCGAATGTCACCATGGGCGAAATTGAAAAGGTCTGAAATCTGCTCCATCGAAACGCCTGCACAGCACTTCACGTATGAAGGATTTACTGCTTCCGGACCTGCAACTGCAATGGTGCGGCTCATGTCATACACTCCTTTGAGGAATAATTTTCCGATGGCTGCAACCAAAAAAAGATCCACCGTCCAGAGAGTCTCGCCCTTTGAAATAGGGCTGATATGACTGATCTGTACTCCAACGTTGCCTGCCGGGTGCAAACCTTTGAAGTAGTGATAAACGACACCTTCAAACTTGTTAAAACTGCCGGCGTCAGCGTTACGTGCATCAAGAGAGAGATGAACGCCACCTTCCGTGAGCTTGCCCAAAACCGTGAGACCGGCCTGAACGGCATCAAATTCACCATCGAGTACATACTCAAGTTCGGCTGCAAGGGGTGCTGTTGCCATTGCCGAAATGAAGATGGCTTTGGGAGTCACAGAGGGGTCGGCGATAGTGCCGTAAGGCCTCTGTTTGATGCATGGCCATAGACCACTCTCAAGTAAGACCTTGATGATACTTTCCCTGTCAATGAAAAATCCCGTCGGTACGTTAAACTTCACTGCCGATCCCGAGTTGTCGGATTTGATTCTTACCTCAAGCAGCTTGCGTTTTTCCCCGCGGACAATTGCATCAACCGTACCGCTTACCGGAGATGTAAAGAGGATGTCCGGATTTCTCTTGTCAGCAAAGACCGGTGTACCTGCCTTGACGACGTCCCCCTCCTTAACCAGCATTTTCGGGGTAAGATTCCGAAAATCAGTGGGTTTGAGGGCGACAACATCAGGAACAACTGTCATGGATATTTTGCGAAGGGCTGCCCCTTTTACAGGCAAATCCAACCCCTTCTTCAATCTGATTTGTTCTGACATTATTTAGTTTAGATTATTGATTTAACACCTAGGTATTTACGTGTATGGCCGCAAAGATATGTATAAAAATCAATATTATATCCTTTGAAATACAAATTCTCAGGCTTATTTTTGCACAATCATCGGTTAATTATGAAAGGGCAGACAGAACAAATTTTTAAAGAGTTGAATTCGGCACAAAAGGAGGCCGTCAAAAATATTGACGGGCCTTCGCTTATTGTTGCAGGTGCAGGATCCGGTAAGACCAGGGTGCTTACCTGCAGAATCGCCAACATTCTTGCTCAGGGACACAATCCTTCCCGGGTGCTTGCATTGACATTCACCAAAAAGGCCGCCGGCGAAATGAAGGACAGAATAGCATCGATTGTGGGCGAAAGAAGCGCCGGAAGACTCTGGATGGGAACCTTTCACGCAATATTCATAAGATTTCTCAGGGAATATCATCAGGAACTCGGTTATCCGCGCGAATTCACCATATACGACAAGAATGACTCTAAAAATGCCATAAAACAGTGCATTAAAGAACTTCAACTCGATGACAAAATTTATAAGCCGGGGCAGATCCAATCCAGGATTTCTCTTGCAAAAAACAACCTCATAACTGTCAGCGGCTATTATGCAGATGCAGCCCTGATGGAGGCCGATGCCATCTCGAGAAGAAGCCGTATCGCCGACATATACGCACTTTACGTCAATAAGTGCAAAACTGCGGGGGCAATGGATTTTGACGACATTCTCCTCAACACCAACATCCTGCTGAAAAATTTCCCGGAAGCTAAAGATGCGATCTCCGCGAAATTCGACTACATACTGGTGGACGAATATCAGGACACCAACCATGCGCAGTACATCATACTCAAAAAACTCGCAGAACCCCATGGAAATATTTGCGTGGTGGGAGATGATTCTCAGAGTATCTATGGATTCCGAGGAGCCAGGATCGAAAACATTCTCAAGTTCAAAAAGGACTACCCCGATGCAGCGGGGTACAAACTCGAACAGAACTACCGCTCCACGAAGACCATAGTCAGGGCGGCCAACAGCGTGATAGACAATAACAGCAACCGCCTTAGAAAAGAGTGCTTCTCGGAAGGAGCTGTAGGGGAAAAAATCGGTGTCATCAAGGCATTCACCGAGCAGGAAGAGGCTTACCTCACTGCATCCTCCATCATCAGCCGCATTTTTACCGACAAAGCTCAGTACAGCGATTTCGCCATCCTTTATCGCACAAATGCCCAATCCAGGGCACTGGAGGAAGCTCTTCGCAAGAGAAACCTCCCCTACCGCATCTATTCCGGCCAATCCTTTTACGATCGCGCTGAGGTGAAGGATATGATGGCCTACTTTCGTTTGACGGTGAACAGACGTGATGACGAGGCCTTCCGCAGAATAATCAACGTTCCCGCGCGTGGAATTGGAAATACCTCTCTCGCCCGCTTAGCGGCTGCTGCTTCAGAAACCGGCTCTTCACTTTACGAAGCCATATTTCTCCCTCCGGAAAAGCTTCTCGAAGTGGGACTCAAACCGGCAGCGGTAAATAAATTCCTAAACTTCGCCACTCTGATAGAGCCCATCCACCAAGAGTGGAGTACCACAGACGCCTTCACCATAGCACAGCGCATCGGCAATGATTCCGGCTACCTGGCTTCACTCAAAAACGACAATTCTCCCGAGGGGATCTCCCGATTTGAGAATATTGAGGAGCTTTACAACAGCATCAAGAGCTTCGTGGAGGAAGAGAAGGAGACAAGAGCAATGGAGAGCGACCTGCCGGAAGGGGAGATAATCATCACTCTGAACGACTATATCGAAAATATCTCGTTGATGTCGGAGATCGATCGTGAGGATGAGGAGATGGAGGAGTCGGAGGTTGTAAACAAGATTACCTTAATGACGGTACACTCATCCAAGGGACTGGAGTTTCCTTATGTGTACATAGCAGGTATGGAAGAGAACCTCTTCCCTACTGCGGGCCTGATTGGTGGTGACGTCGACATTGAAGAGGAGCGTCGGCTCTTCTATGTAGCTCTGACCAGGGCTCAGAAGTGCGCCACAATCAGTTTTGCACGAAATAGGATGCACTGGGGCAACCAGGTGAGCAATAAAGTCAGCCGCTTCGTCAGGGAAATTGACAGCAGATGTCTCGAAATACCTATTGATGAGCAGCCGCGCACCCTATACACCAGAGAGGACTTCGTCACTTCTTCAGGCAGAGAGGGAGGCAGGAGTGGAAATGAGCAGAGCACCTCCTCAAGTCTGCGCAGATACGGGTTAACCAAGTCTTTCAGCCGTGAAAGCAAACATACACCTTCTGCCGGATTTCAGCCCTCGGCCATATATGATCTGGAAGTCGGACAGCGGGTTGAACACGCTATTTTCGGCTTCGGCACCATCATTTCCCTGGACGAAAATGATGCCAATGCCAAAGCGATTGTCAAGTTTGACGACTCCGGAGAGAAAACTCTTCTGCTTAAATTTGCAAAGCTGCGAATAGTCTGATTTTTTCTAAAATTCGTCAAATATTGAATAATTTTTTCATGTTTGGCACACACATTGCATATTGTTATTTCGAAGTTTTTCATAGTTTAAGTTTAGGTTAAGTAATGCGGCTTGTTTCCAATCTGACGGAGATGAGCCGCATGAATTTTATAGCGACCCTCTCACTATTCTGACATATTATGCTTAATTTTGGATCCAAACAGACAAACTATTTCATTATGAATTTCAAAATGGCCATCAGGCGGAATCTGGTTGCTTCAATACTCGCAATTACCGTATCTTTAACCCTTACCGCGCAGCCAAAAGGCCTCTTTTCCATAGTCACATGCCCGGCAGAAAACACCTCAAAGGCTATGAACATCAGCTGGGGAGCAGATACCACAATCACTGAGTGTTCGATAGAATATACCCTTACGCGAGATACGCAGTGGAAAGAATCCCGCACAATGAAGGGCGCAAGTCATTTGTGTACGGTGTTTGACAAGGTCTATTCCAAAAAAGCTGACGGTACCGACTTTTATGAAGATGCGGTTTTCCTCAAGTATGAAGCAGCCCTCAAAGACCTGAAGCCCCGTCGCGAATACCAATATCGCATTGTCAGCGACCGCTGCACCAGCGACGTTTATAAATTCAGAACCTCCGGCCGTAACCGCTGGAGTGCCTGCATCATTTCGGACTATCATGTCTATCCTCCTCTCCGCGAGCGCCTGGACAATGCAATGGCAATGATGGATAAAGTACATGAATTTGACCCCGGATTTGACTGGGTACTCCATTTGGGTGACATTACCGCCTGGGGAGGCAGTTACTCCTTCTGGCAGGAGATGTATGAAGAGGAGCATTTTAAGAATTATATGTGGGCAGGTGTAAACGGCAACCATGACAATATGTCACGCGGCTATATCAAGAACACCAACGAATATTTCAAAGAGGCCAATTTCTATCCCCGCAACGGCTACAAAGGAGAAGAGGGTGTCTGCTACTGGTTTTACTGGGGTGATGCTCTCTTTATAATGCTCAATAATGAAAGCATGAAAGATGACGAAGGTCTGAGAGCTGCTCAGGAATGGGTTAGCGATGTTGTAAAAAATAATCCTGCAAGATACCGGGTGGTTTGTGAACATTACCAATGGTTCTTCGGTGACAGTGGCAAAACATCGCAATACGGCAGATGGAGCGATCTGTTTGACGAACTTGGCATAGACCTGGCTCTGGCAGGCAATAACCATATCTATGTGCGCACCAATACCATTTATCAGGGGAAAGAGAGCGACGGCAGAAAAGGCACTGTCTATATCCAGGCTCCCTCCTCGGACAATGAGCGCGGCGTTCCCACTCCC
>JAKQLB010000200.1 GCA_029567375.1 Bacteroidota bacterium
GTTGGAGATTTTCCTCTTGGGCAAGCCATTTTGTAAAATCTGCTGCTTCGTGTTTCCATTCTTCACGAAGACTTACTACTTTCAATTTAGATAATGGCATTTTAACCTACATTTCCTCTCTAATTGAAAAGCAAGATTGAAAATAAAAAAAGCCCAGCTATTTATCATAACTGAGCCTTCAATTTCCCACCATATCCCCTCCCAGTTTCTCTGATCCACTGCGTTTGGTTTCAGAACCGGAGATTAATGCCTTAATGTAATAAATATATACACAAAAACAAGACTTTTTGCAGAACTTATATCCTTTTTCATTTTAGTCTGGAATGTAAGTGGCGATTTCGTCCCTTGATTTTTAATTCAGGTGGATTATCTTTCAGTATAGTATGAAAGGAGGAACCATGATGGAAGAGGACGATTTACCTGACGACGATCCAGCCGTCGAATACTGGATCCCATTTATAAGACGAATGAAAAAAATCCCGCGGGAATACCAGATGGCAATCATCGATGAATATCTAAAAGTCGAAAATACCGGAAAAGACATGAACGTCGAAAAGATGTGGGATTTGCTGCTAGCTGGGGAGGAGGAGACGAGATTAATAATGAAGAAAGGGCATAAGGGTAATTGAAAGCCATCAGTAGGAGGTGGGGCCAAGCGCTCGCTTTTGCTCACACAGGCCTGTAAAAATGTCCCATTAGAGTACCTGATACCATAACAATTGCTCACGAAAATGAAACTAATTTGATATCCACAATTTAATCCGCCGATCTTTGTAAAATAATCACTTACCTCTGCCACCCTCAACTTAACCTAAAAAAGAGATGCCCATCAGGCACCTCTTTTCCCTCAAATTTTATCCCAATTGGCCCTCATCTGCAAAGGAGTAATGCCTATCATCGCCAATAATGATATGGTCCATAAGCGTGATGTTCAACAACGATGCGGCCTCTTTCAGCCGCATTGTCAGAGCCTTATCTTCCGCCGATGGTGATGGATCTCCGCTGGGATGGTTATGCGCGATGATCAGATTCCGGGAGCTGCTGTAAAGAGCAATCCGCAAAATGTCAGATGTATCAGCTACCGATTCATTGGCTGTTCCGATGTGTACCATGGATGTTGCATTGACATTGTGACGGGCATCCATCGCGATGGCCAGTATTACTTCGCGGTCAAAGTCTCCGATTTGCTCTCGGACATAAGATGCGGCATCGCAGGAGCAGGAGATATTGACATGGGGCATTTCTTTTTCGCGCACTAACTGTGTTCGGACGAAGTAGTGTGTGCCTTTTTCGAACAAAGGCAAGTCTGCGTAATTGGCTTCCTCCATAGATTACTCCGATTAGAGAACAAACTTGGTCAGGTCTATGCGGCCAGGGAGATGAATCTTGGCCACCGTCTCTGAAAAGACAACCGATGATGCTTGGCCCAGCTGAGCTTCGAGAGCTGTAATTTTCGATTTTAACTCCAAGAGCTTTTGGACAAGCGAATCAGAGATTCGATGCTCAGCGAGGACCAAATCGTACGCCTCAGCAGGAATTGAGGCCAACTCCCGCTGATCGCCGATTTCGTTCAGTAGTGCCTGCTGGACCTTTCGCAATTCACCACGCATTGACCATAGCTCGCTTTTTAGTTTTCCGACGTCATAAGCCACTTCTTCCATGAACGGTGTTGCAGATACTGTCTCGATTCCAGAGAAATCTTCACCTAGACCATCCACATTAATTCCCATATCAGAGAGATAGACAGCAGTATCTTCATCCAGAAACAGTCCCATTTCGTTGGAATGGATATCGGTTAACGGCGAGTAATCATGAATCTGAGGCTTGTGAGCAAGAATTGAATCAGTGAGCTTGCGTTCAAGTGTTACATCCGCGGCTGCCATTACATTCTCAGGAGAAAAGGTCTTGAGCACCCATCTCCGCCCAAACGGATCATGCGGATTCTTGAAGTTGCGGATCAGTTCCTGGGTATAAAAGATCACCGGTTCTTCGGATTCCGGATCACGACAAAGTCGAATGCGTGAAGCTGTGAAGTTTTTGGCTTCTTCGACCGCTTCGATTTTGAAATCTTCGATGTCAGAATCCAGCTTTTCGGGCTTGTCGATTACGATGTTATCCATCCTCGTCCTCCTCCTTCGGTAGACGAATTGGCATGATGAGATTCATCGATGAGCCAGGGGCATCGCCAGTCTCGACGAATACCGAGGCGGTGTTTCCGTTGTTGTATTTCCATATCGCTTGTTTTCCTTCGATGCCATCCAATACCTTTTCCAAATAGCTGAGATTCATGGCAACCTTAAGCCCCTCTCCTGAAATGTGGCCGACGGACATCGACGATTCCCATCGAACATCATCCTCAGTGTTTTCAACCTTGATGGAAAGCTGATCTTCATCGATCTCGAACACTGATGCCAT
>JAKQLB010000223.1 GCA_029567375.1 Bacteroidota bacterium
AACCTAGTATTGATTTACAATAGGTTACGTGGGTGTTGCAAAAAAATGCGGAAAACAGGAAGGTATCTCCTGAGTCCGAACTTCTGATTTTATTCTGCATTCTTGCTGTCCTGAAAAGGTGTTTTCTGCCCTGTCTGCTGCGCGATCAGGTCAGTGGATCTGTCTGAATTGTTAATGAGATGCTTATGTACCGTGCTGTCCGTAAATTGATGCCGGTAAGCCATCTATTCCGGGCAGGATCCCTCCTGTTTTCCGCAATGCAACACCCTAAAAATTATTCTGGATAATATCGTATAGTTCTTGCTGCTCTTGATCCATCTTAAGCAGATGGCTTTCTGTATGTTTGGATGCAGGGAGGGTATAAGTTATCTGGTACATGTTATGAGTGACTTCTGTTGCTTTTTTCAGTGACAGTGTTGATTTGGCCTGATACAATGCTCTTTCCAGGTCTTTGTATATGCAGTAAGCTGTGAAGGCAATGCAGATATGAGCCTCTATTCTGTCACGCAGTCTATGGTAAATCGGCCTTATCCGTAAATCAGTCTTTGACATCCGGAATGCCTTCTCCACAAACCACAGATTTTTATAATTCTGCATGACCTCCTGGTTACTTATCCTGCTGTTGGTGATATAGCCTTTAAGTCCGTCCCAGACGTGATCATAATTGTACTTTTCGTAATCAATATCAATGGTTATCTCTCCTGTTAGCCGCAAGTATTTATTGTAACCCCTTTTGTTTATGTGTGATTTTGTAAGTCTGCCTGCTTTTATTTGCTTCTCAAGTCGCATCAGACCACGCCTTCGGTTGTATTCATCCTTTGTCGCCCTGACAGATGAGTAATTAACTATGAGCCTTGTATCTTCAGATCTTGCTATGCTAATCGTTGATCCATCGGTAAAGGTGGTCTGCAATATCTTCTTTTTAATCCTCTCCGGCTCACTCTTCAACCGGGCGCCAAGAATGTACTCATACCCATTTTCTTTCAATGCCATCATGTTTTCATTGGAAAGCAATCCGGCATCTGCCACAACAACTGGCTTATCCAGACTGAACTTACGGCTTATCTTCTCAAGAAATGGAATAAGTGTATGACCTTCATAAGTATTGCCCTCGTAGATATCATACCCGATGGCATAGCCGCCCATGCCTACCAAAAGACCAATGAAGATCTGGGGCTGCTGATGCTTGCCATCCTTGGAGAAGCCGGTCTTGCGAAGATCATCCTCGTCGGAGGCTTCAAAATAGAGCGTGGTCATATCGTAAAACACCACACTGATCTTCCCCTCAAGAACTCTTAGTGTATGAGCAAAAGCTATTTGCTCTACCTGATCCTTCAACCGACTGTTGAGCTTATCCAGAAAACGGTATACACTATCAATCTCTAGGCTTACTCCCTGGTACCGGGAGAGGTAATCGATGGTCTTCAGCTTGCTCAGTGGGAAGGCAATGCGTGAGATAACCAGATGACGAAAGAGCTCTTCTCCGATTTTATTAAACCCAATATGATCATAGATCTTCCCAAAGATTATCTCAGGGCCAACTGTTTGTATGTTCGAGTTGCTAAGGGTAGATAGGACGCTCCTTATCATCTGATCGCTCTCAGAGGGGAAGAGATCCGGCGGCTTGGATTGGTGATCTATCTCCTGCTGGGCCTTTTGGACTAAACGATCTATTTCCTGCCGTGTGGTGGCGGAACCAAAGCTTCTGACCACTTTATACCGCCCTCTGGCCTTGCTAATTATCTGAACACTAGTACTTCCAGATCTGTTTTTGAGTTGTCTGACAAACATTCTGATATTTTTTGCAACACCCAAATTTACTAACCTAGTATTGATTTACAATAGGTTACGTGGGTGTTGCAAAAAAATGCGGAAAACAGGAGGAGATGGCAATCTGTTCCTGTTTCTTCAACAGGTTTGTCCGAGCCCTGTCAGCGAAAACATTTTTAAGAACCTCTCCGTTAAAAAGTGATTTCAGGTTGTTTACATTGCGTTTCTTCTCTGTCATGGCAGGAAATTCTC
>JAKQLB010000254.1 GCA_029567375.1 Bacteroidota bacterium
GATCACTCTCTTTTGGAATGTTCAAATGACTCCATTTGTTAACGATTACACCGTCGTGTAGCAGCACCAAACCGGGATTGGCACGCACCATAGTCTGGAGCGGTATATCGTCGCCGTGAAGAAAGCTGTATTCGGCTCCGGTGTTATCGCTCCATTCACGTATGACACCGCTTCCCGATGAGGTCAGACAATACATACGGTATCCGTACTTCACACAATAGTCATATATATCATTTATAAGATCAATATTCCTTTCGTTGGCACTCTCCAAATAGGGCGATACAAGCAGAAATGTGTAACCCTCATATCCGAGTATATCCTTGGTCACATCATCCAGGTTCCCGTCCATTATGAAAAAATCCGCCATCTCCGGGTTTTGACCGTTCAGAACAGCTTGCCGAAGGTCGGTTCCCGTCTTGTACGGTTTGAAGTCAAGCAAAGGCAGATGGTTTATATTCCCGGCAAGAAACTTTACTATGATTATGGCAGAGACCAGGGTCAGCACCCACTGTATCTCCTCTACCACAAAAGGCACCGAAAGTCTGCGCCTGATGAAGACATAGAGAGCCAGAGCCAGCAGAAATACATTTTTCCAAAAGGTCTGCCAGTTGGTGAGTATAATGACATCGCCAAAACAGCCGCAATCATCTACGGGGTTTTTCAACGCCAAATAGAGCGTGAAAGGGGTCACCGCAAGCATAAAAAGAGCTATCAGAAACGATGTTCCCCTGATATAGGCACCCATGGTCATATAGATACCCAAAAGCAGCTCAAATCCGGCTAAGAGACATGCAAAAATAAGCAGAGTATTGTCGGAAAAGAGACTGCCCAGACCAAACGCACTCATGTAATCGGCGAACTTTATCTGTGTACCTACAGGGTCAATAGCCTTGACGACTCCCGAAAACATGAATACCAGTCCGAGAATAACCCGACAGAAATTCACTGAAATTTTGGCAGGCATACTTGATACAGGTCTTTTTTCCTTTTTCATCAATCTCCGTATTTGATCTTTATAAGCCCGAATACCGCGTAGTTGATCATATCCATGTAATTGGCATCGATGCCCTCGGATACTTCAGCTTTTCCGTCATTGCTCTCTATCTGTTTTGTGCGGTTTATCTTCGTAAGAATAAGGTCCGTATATGATGAGGTACGCATGCCGCGCCAAGCCTCGTCATAGTCATGGTTCTTTTTCTTCATCAGCTCCAGGGCTGCGTCTGCATATTTGTCATACTTGCGCATTGCACAGTCGATATCGATATCAACGGTG
>JAKQLB010000261.1 GCA_029567375.1 Bacteroidota bacterium
GAACCGTTTCGGGGAAGTTTATCTATATGAATCACCTCAAATGCTGAACGGTTAATGCCTGTCAGGGACGACACAAAACCATGAACTTCGTTTGTATTTTCGGATACAGTGAAAATGCGCATGTGATCATCTTCGCCAAGGCAGGCGCTTTCATAGCCATTTTGCTTAAGTATATCCTCTACTTCCATAAGGTTGACGCGATTGCCATATAACTTTAAAAAGCGCTTTTTACGGCCGACAATATAGTAATATCCGTCGCTGTCACGTTTTGCCATATCGCCAGTCGCAAGACGCCCGCAAAATTCATCAGGCTTTGAAAGATCCTCACCTGATTCAGCATAACCTAAAGCAACGTTTTTCCCATAGTAAATCAGTTCACCAATTGTGTCTTCATCTTCAATGAGATTGCCCGCCTCATCGATCAATTCAAACCGTCCTCCGGGAATGGCTATCCCGATACTTCCAGCTTTTTCCACCGCCAAAGCACGCGGCACATAACTCATACGTGCAGTTGCCTCGGTTGCTCCATACATGACTACAAAATCCTTACCCCTTTCCCTGCACCCTTGTGCAATTTCCAAACAAATCTGTGGGTTTAGTTTTCCTCCCGCTTGAGTCACGTAACGTAAATGCGGTAACTTCATCCGCAAGAAGCGTAATCGACGTAGCATTTCATAGGTATAAGGGACACCGCCAAAATTTGTCGCTTTATATTCATCGAGCTGCTTCCAAAACTCCTTCTGTAAAAAGTTTTTCTTCGTTAAAATGACAGAAGCACCCGCATGCAAATGAGAGTTTATTTTTGAAATTCCATAGGTATAGCTCATTGGCAGTGTTGTAATGCTGCGTTCGCTTTCATTAATAGCAAGATATTCAACGATGGCTTCAGTATTCGAACGAATATTTTCATAAGTCTGCCTGACAAGCTTTGAACTTCCCGTTGATCCTGATGTAGTCAACAATAAAGCCAAATCATCGCGCAGCTTATATCGATCTGTAAAATCAGTTTTTAGCAGCTCATAGCCACGCGCGGAATAAACAGCTTCGTAAGCCGAGAATTTGCCGGCCATATTTTCCGGAAGCCACATATAAGCAGGCCTGTATAACGCCAGAAGACGGTCAAGCATTTTTGAATCGATGTTGGCATCCAGCATGAAAGGGACGATGCCGTTATTAAGAAATGAAATATATCCAATAAGGGATCCAACTTCATTAGAGGAAAGATTAAAAACAAGGCAGCGACCTTCGCGGACGTGCTGGGCGAGAATCTCTGTCTCGCGTTCCAATGAGAAATAGTCAATGGTTGCACCATTTTCAGCAAGAACTGCCACATTCTTGCCATAGTCACTCAATTTCCACATCATATTTCCTCATTATTTCCTTACCTTTATCGAAAGAGCTGAAATCGATAATATCATCCGTATCCATCATAATATCGAAAGCATCTTCAAGTCCGGCAATTAAGGTCATATGACCAACGGAGTCCCAAGATGGAATGCTCTGGTACGCAAGTTCCTTTACCTCTTCATCTTTAACATTGAATACCTCAATAAAAACGTTGATATATTTCTCTATATTTGTCATAAACACTTACTCCAAGCTTGTTTGATTATTACCGTCTCCAAATCTTCGTGTCCAATTTAGAAAGCAAAACTATTTTCTCTTCTTCAATTAATGACGACAGTTTTTCTTCTATTTTATGATTGGAGAAGACAGAAATCACTATTTTATCGAAAGGAAGCTGCAATGCTGTTTCCAAAGAAATAACCGGGTATCCTGCTACTAATTTAGAATGTAAGGATGGATTGTCATCAATAAATCCTATTATTTGTAATTGTGGTATTCCTAAAGCCACACGCGCACATACCTGTCCGGTTTCACCCGCACCATAGAAATAAACACGCTGTTCACCATCTTGAACAACCGGCAGAAGCATCTGCTTTATCTGTTCACTCATGCTTTTTGAAAGCTCCATGAGTTCGGCCATAAATGAAATTAAGAGGTACCGTTTGTACTCAATTCCTGAGGGAGTTATCTGATATACTGTATTCTTATTGTTTCCTTGCATCGACAGATAGCCGCTATGGCAGAGTTTTTTTACATACGAATTAATCATAGAGACAGAAACACAAGCGACATTTGACAAGACCGCCTGGGTCATGTCTGAGTTTTTTTCGATCTCAGACAATATCAGCAAATTTTTCATATGCTCAGTGCTTTTGATAAACTTCATAGCCCCATTGTTCATTCAGCGAATGAATACTTATGGCACCCCTATACCTTAGAAGTGGAATAAGTCAAGATAATTTTTTGTAACCGATCACAGGATTTTGTAGGCAAGCCTCATCGGGTATGCTCCGGGGAGGCTGCACCGGTGAACTCCTCCATCGTCGCCTGCCCGGGGTGGCTGATCCCCTCCCGCTTCAGGATCTTCCCGATCGTCATGGCGATAATCCTAATGTCCAGCCACAACGACTGGTGGTCCACGTACCACACATCCAGCCGGAATTTCTCCTCCCAACTGATGGCGTTGCGGCCGTTGACCTGGGCCCAGCCGGTAATCCCCGGTCGCACTTCATGGCGCCGTGCCTGCTCGGGTGTGTATCGATCAAGATATTGCATGAGAAGGGGACGAGGGCCCACTAAACTCATATCTCCCTTTAAAACATTGAATAACTCAGGCAATTCATCTAGGCTGGTTGCGCGTAGAAATCGACCCAGGACGGTTAGGCGTTCCGAATCGGGGAGGAGGGCGTCGCTGGCGTCTCGTGCGTCGGTCATCGTGCGATACTTTAGAAGCCAAAACGGTCTGCCTTTCAGTCCGGGACGAAGCTGCCGAAAAAATACAGATGTGCCAAACCTGGTTTTAACAAAGAATGCAACGACAGCCAAAAGCGGCCAGATCAGACACAGGACCACACTTGAAACAATTAATATAATGATATTATTGTTTTTATTCCGATTAGAAGCAGAGAGAGATTCCTCTCAGCTCTTTTATCGGCAATTCCACCAAATATCTGAAGTCTTTTTTGCAGACGCTCGGGTCAGAGCAGTTTAGAAAAGATGCATCCCTTACCAATGCCAGTCATGGGGTGGGTAAGGCACCGCAATAATAGTTTCTCTTGCAGCCACCGGTGTTTCCCTTTCAACCCCCACGCGGGTGGGGAAATGTACCCTTGCAGATAGTCACCCACAACGCCCTCCTGGGCTTTCAACCCCCACGCGGGTGGGGAAATGTACATGGACTCTTTGAAGTTTTTGCGGATTTGTAACAACTTTCAACCCCCACGCGGGTGGGGAAATGTACTTGCACATAGCCTCATCACCTATTGAGTCTTGGTCTTTCAACCCCCACGCGGGTGGGGAAATGTACCGGATAGCACATTGGACGGAAAACATCGGGTCGGCTTTCAACCCCCACGCGGGTGGGGAAATGTACACGAGGCGAACGCCGGCGTCTTCGCGCTCAACTTCTTTCAACCCCCACGCGGGTGGGGAAATGTACCATGTCTTAGCTATGGTCATTGATCCCAGGTCAACTTTCAACCCCCACGCGGGTGGGGAAATGTACTCTCAATCTTGTTACTACTTGATATTATCATCATTTTTCCTACACTTCCGCGAACCACCCCCTTGCTTTTACTTTTTCGCCTTTTGTTTCGTGCGCCAAATAGTTAGTTCTTATCTTTCAACAACTTTTATTTCCGCGAACCCCCTGTGAATCTCGTGTTTACTCGTGGTTCGCGTCAGCCATTTTTTCTTCTGCAACTTTTTACTTATTTAATATCTTAAACTTCTTTAACTAATTAAATAAATATAAATTTTTTAAGATACCGCCTTTTGCAGGACCTCCGTGCAGTATTCGTGAAGACTCTTACCTTTGAGGGCCGAAGTAGCTTTCAATTTGTTTCTTAATTCGCGGCTGATAGGAATATTCAAATATGTTGTCTTGTCATCTTTTCCTTTGGTCTTGGTCGCGGCCTTGATCTTGGAATCGAGCGGCGCGCCGGCAATAAACTTTTCTGCTTTTCCCTCGTCTATCTTTCCCGGTTTTTTTGTCAGCATCAATACGCTCCTTTGATTTCTTCATAAAGCGTGTGCATTTCCGCCGCCGCCTTGCCATTTGGTTCATACTCAGACACGCCAAGACCCTTTGAGATGGAATTCTTATAAGCAACCCGGCTCACCAATTGCGACTCCATCAATTTTATGCCATCCTCTCCAATGATTTCCTCTAAAGCCGCCGTAGCCTCGCCGGAAATTTTCGTCCCCTGGATTACCTGGTTGAACAGGAAGAATGACTTAATCTCCTTAACGACGCGGGCAAGACGTATGTTCTCGACATTATCCGCCGCCGCCCAGATGTCGTACTGTGAGGGCAAAACGGGAACTATAACTATATCTGCCGCCAGAAGTGCGGACCGGAATACTCCGGTATCCCTGCCCCCTACATCAACTATGATACAATCAAAATTCTTAAAATCCCCCAGATCCCGGTGCAGAGTAGAGGTAATAATACTCATCGCCTTGATGTCGTCCTTCTCCCTCGCGGCCCGGAACCCAATACTCGACCCTTGAATGTCCGAATCGACAAGCAGCACCCTTTTACCATCCCTGGCAGCTTCTACAGCCAGGTTCACGGCAATTGTCGATTTTCCCACGCCGCCTTTTGTTGATGCTACTGTTATGACCATGATTTTATTTTCCTTTTTAAATTATTAAAGATCCTTAATACCTTTAAGCTCTTAAATTTCTTTATTGCTTGATATATGATGAGATGTCAAGTTTTTTCTGATCTCTACGTTTTTTATTACATCTTGTTGCCCGTCATTGTTGAATACCGCATTTTTTCATGCGCGATTGCCCGGTTGTTTTTAATGAGCGCTCCTCCACCCATATCAGACCTTAAACAACTGCCGCAGTTTGTGGAGGCCGATGTCCAGGAGCACAGCTTCCTGATAGCTGATAATTCTCTCGGCAGATCCAGACGTTGCAATACTGAGGGCCTTCTCTTTCCGGTCGTGTCCTTTAGTCTTGCCCATAGTTTTTTCTATCGTTCGGATATTAAAAGTCGTTCCCGATATAATAAGGTTTCCCTCAGTTGAGCGGTCCCGAAGATATGATATAATATGACTATGCAAAATAGCAATTTCATAGAACTCCTTCAAAGGTCGTTCCCAAAAGAACACGTAATTTACCGTAGCCTCTTTTGAACTACCAGAGTGTTTGAGGGAAAATTTAAGCCCGGCACCGTCAAATATACACTCCTCTTTTTGTAAAACTACTTTTTCTTTCTTGGGGTCATTGTAGGTCATTATTTTTCCTTTCTTCTGCTTGCTGCAAGCGTTTCCGTGCTGTATCGAGTTTTTTTCTTAGTATCATGTTCTGTTGGAAATCTGTCTCCAATTGATGGCCAACATTCTGCAAAACTCCTTGGATAGTTCTTACCTCCCCACGAATCGTTTTTATCTCGCTGGTCAAGGCTAACATGTTGTCTCTTGCCTGAGACAGCTCTGCTGTAATATTGGATGAAATTTGCGCCATGTTTTCTTCGATGCGAGAGGTTACCCTGCCTGCTATTTTTTCAATCAAGCCCTTCCAAATGATGTAATGAAATGTCAGTGCTATTATCACCGCTCCCACAACACCACCTAATAGAGCGAAGAAAAGAGCCTTTGCATAATAATTCACCAATATGTTCATCATTTCAAGCTGCAGTTGTCCGATTTTATATATAAGGTCTATCATCCTTACCCCCGCCTGGGCGACCAGATCTGCCGCCATTGATCCTCGGATACATCCTTATCCAATAACATTGACCGACGCCCTTGCCTCAGTGTCGTATCCCATTTTTGGTGTTTAAGATTGTAATAAGATTCCTTGAGCTTTGGATTTGTAGCCACTATACCTTTACCAATTCTTTTCCAGACCCATTTTTCGAGATCTAGGGACTGTCTCCGTGTGGTCGAAATGTACCTTGCCCAATGATAATATTTGATCATGCTTGCATTGATTTGATTGAGCTTAAAACCAGGAGCGGCCTCGCTGGCAAGTGCTTTCTTGATCTCGCTCTTAATTGCCTTCTCTCTCTCTTTAGCAATTTGGACGTCCAGCATGCTGTCCTTCACGCTTACGGTCCAAAAAAGTACGTCCTGCGGATCTGCCCGGAGATCCACCCAAGAGATCTGTGCATCATCCCAGGGTTTGCTCGTCAAAAATAGGATTTCATCCTCCCACCACAACAACCCGCATTTGTTTACTTTAGCTGTAGCTACGGCATTCCGGACCCGCTGCCAAAACAGAAACGGTGCGAATACCATCCGGGCCATGACTGCCCTGGCCGTGTCTCCGCCACGGCATTGCTGCACGTATTGCTGCGCGATCCCCTTAAACTCCTCGTCGGAGATCCGCGCACAAGAAAATCCTTCTTCGATGTCTGCATCTGCGTAATCGTACTTTGCACGCCCAAGATAATACCGCTTGTACTTGTGGATGTGTGTTCGGAACCAGCTTAAAAAAATCGAAGATCCCCATCCTGGACGCCAATATCCAAGATGGTGAAAAGAGATTGGTGCGAGTACAAGCCATAGCGTATATAATTCTTGTACCAGGTTCACCACGGCCCGTTTGCTTTTTGATGATTGCGGCCAGTAATGTTCTGTCAACGTCTCAGCTACTCTCTCAAACGCTGGTCGGGAGTAGTACCTCATGAGATCTTTATATTCGGTATCAAAGGCAAGTTTTGCTTGTGCTCGTTTCACAAGATAGATGTCGGGTTGTCCTCTTGGTAGTGCATCAGCCCTAACAAATACCATGCAACCTATTCCTTGACTTTTAGATTATTCATGTTTTGTAGTTTTTCTTCAGCCTCCTTGACTTGCTTTTCCAAATATTTCTCTATTTCAGCTTGGACAGTAAAGATGTATCCTTTGGTTTTGCTCAGTGTCTTTAATTTTTTCATTCGGACATATAAGTCTTCGCTAATGCGAAAAGACACTGCTACTTTTTTTTCATCTTTTTTGGCTTTTAACATATAATGTTGCACTCCTTTTTCTTTTCTATCGGTAATTCTTGTAAAATCTAAAATGGATTTTTTCAAGAATTAGGATTTCTATAATAATTTAAAAAATATATACTTCCTTATATGAGGTGGATATATAAAAATTAAAAACGCCGTAGGCACCCTTGATTTTTTCTTCCGCGCCGCGCATACTGAGTTCAATGTTACACCCTTATAGTCCACTTAGGTGTGGACCCGCCTACGCCGATGAGAGCGTAATCTTACAGGCCGGACTTGCCGCACGTTACAGCGAGCTGACACCGCCGCTGGCGGTGGCTCTTTGAAAATCTGCCAACGACAAACACAGGCAATGGAGCATTTATTATGTGGGAATGGCGGCAAATAATCAGGCATGATGCCTGTCTATATATTCCATTATTTTTATTTCCTGTGCAGAACAAAGCGCACCAGCCGGACATCGCCAATGTCCTAAAGTTTGAACGGTCACGCCAAAGACAATGTCTCGATGCTGCCAACATCGGGGTCAAGTTCAGACTTGCACTGGAAAGCCGGATGCCGCGAAAGTGGCCCGTCCGGTTTGGGGACCAGCTTCATGGAGCTACCCCCGCGATAGCGGGAATGTGACGTGCGGTTGAGTCCACAAATATATCAGCAAACAATCAGAGCTGGTGTCGTCTGGATAGTTGATCGAGCGTAAGCCACGGGAACCGTGGTCGCGGGATGAGATCTCACAGAGATCTTATGACGCGCAAGGCTGATCCTGGCCGCGCCTGTCGAAACCCTTGGCAAGGGAAATAAGCAGGATGCGGAAGAGCAGGGATGGCAAAGGGGGCAACCCCGAGCCGATGTAATATGGTCAGGGAAACCGAACCCATGTCTGAACGTCGTTGCAAGTAGGTGCGGAGTAAGGCGATCTATGGCGCCTCGTAGCCCGAAAGCAGCTTATGTCCGGTATTATGGCCCGGACGCCGAAAGCGGCGGCACAGTGGGGACCTAAGTTACATATTGCGTTCGGCCAGGGTAATACCTGGCAGGTGGGGGCTGCGCGAGCAGTACACCTTTCAATGAATCGGAGAAGTAACCTTTTTGCGGGGTGGTTCCCGTCAAGAAGGACTCGGAGGCTGCGTAGTAAGTTCCCCGGTATGGGGCAACGAGCACGACCGACCTTGCGTGATAAGCGTAAGGCATCTGCGGCGGGGTGGCACCCGACAAGGTGTAAGCGATGGTTGCTCGGCCGTCCGAAAGGATGGCGACCGAAGGCAGCTAAGGGGATTTGGCGATACGGTGCGTTTTTATTTTGTCGATAAGCAGTACCATCAAAGAGAGGGGCGGGGGCTATATAGCTTCCGCCCCTTTTTATTTGGGGATAAGCCGTTCAAACGTGAGATCGTCGATTCTGGGGCAACGTCGAAAGCCCTACATCAGAGTTTTACCTTTACCAGACAAAAAAATACGACTCGACGAAAGCGATAATTTCCATGAAGCCAATTTGTACGTTGTCGTATTTATTGTAACGATTGTTAATATATTGTAGGGCCGCGCAACATGTTGATTTAAAAAGACAAGCGACAACATAGGTGTAGATTTACGGCGCTATAGGTGTAGATTTACGGCGCTACGGTGTAAACTTACGGCGCTATAGGTGTAAACTTACGGCGCTACGGTGTAAACATAAATAAAATATTTACACCTTAGAAAGACTATGTTAAAAAAGAAATGCCCCACGGTCTTTGGCGGGATCACGTAGGGCAAATACAAAATGGTTAATGAAAAGTAATATGGCAGAAATTAAAAAATTGGTCAAGGGGGAGCTTGTGAAGCCTTCGGGAGTTATACATATTAGCACAGATGAAATAACTCTCATACAACACAAATGTTGGAATCTATTGCTTGCTAATGCATACAGCGATCTCGATAAACAGGACTCCTACTCAATTAAATTATGGCATATCCGGCAAGCCCTTGGTTATCACAATGTTGCCGAACTTAAGAAGTCATTAAGAAAGCTATCCACCACAGTCGTCGAATTTAACACCCCTCCAAATCGAGATGGCGCTAAATGGGAGATTTACTCGCTACTTGCCGATGCAGTAATAGATGATGAATGGCTGTCCTACTCATACGGGGGATTGCTCCGTCAAAAGCTGCTCAATCCATCATTGTATGCCCGCATAAACCTTGCTATCCAAAGAAATTTCAAAACCAAATATGCTCTCATTCTCTACGAAATTGCCTGCGACCACTATATTCGCTCGAAAGGCCGTGGTAAAACAGACTTTATATCCATAGAAGATTTGCGGCGGAAGTTGGGGTGTTTCAACGACAAGTCTTATGAGTACTTCAAGGAATTTAATAGATATGTACTCAAAAAGGCAGTCGAAGAAATCAATAAAAAATCTGACATTCAAATTAAAATAAGGCAGAAAAAAGAGAAAAAAAAGGTAACTGCGGTACAGCTTATCATAACGTCTAACAAGACAAAGAGCGGAATGATTGACGAGATGTTTTCCCCGAAGCAGGCCGAAATGCCCCTGGCTCCCGGAGGTGAACTACACACGCGTCTCATGACCGAATACGGACTGTCTGAAAAGCAGGCGACAGATATAGTCAACAACTTCGATCAGCAACATATAAAGGACAAGCTGACATATATCGCAAAAAGACAAGCTGCCGGCAAGGTAGATAATATAGCAAGCTACACAATAAGGGCATTCAAGGACAACTATCGTATTGCGCCGCCATCTGAACTGTTATCAGTGCCGGCCAACGGTAGCGGTAATCATAACGGTATCGTCCTGCAAGAAGGTGTGAGGATTGAGATTGATGACGGCACGGTGCATGCCGTGGAGGAAGGCGAGGTAATCCGGATTGACCGCGGCATAATCCCGAGAGTGACAATAATAAGCGAACTCAAGGCTGGCAGATATAAGATCGTTACTGCCGATGCTGCTGCCGAGTACCTGGCGCCCGATCAGGATGAGGACAAGGAACCGCACACCACCACACCGAGAAAAATCAGGAAGTCGCGGAAGGGCCTCCACAAGGAAGAAGAATAGCTGTATCCATCCCGCATAGAATCCGCTACGCATTCTGTGCAGCGAGGGAGGACCTGATAGCCGTCAGCATCGAGGGCGTACACAGTAATTTCTAAAAAAGGGAGTATGCACGGCACACAAAGTATTGGTGCAACGGAGTAATCATATAGATGGCAGAAGGGCGACATGGCTGATTTGACAAAGGCTGAAATTCTGGGAAAGCTCTTGAAGCTATTGCAGACCAATAGGGATCTGAATCCCCTGATCGCAGAATTCGGAAAAATTGTATGAGCAGAATTTGCCTTGTCGATTTGGTTCAACATTATCATTCGAACAGGTCGGCGTGTGTGCCTGCGCGAATGAACACAATCAAGCCATATTGCCCACGGTCATCAAGCTTGTAGGCAAGCAGAAAATCCCCTCCAATATGGCACTCCCTATAACCTTCCCAATGGCCGCTCAATGGATGATCGAGCCATTCAGGCCCAAGCGGACCATCATTGGCGATCAGTAGTAGCATAGCCTCCTTGAGGCGGTTCATATCGTACCGGCCAGAACGAGATAATCGTTCCCAATCCTTAAGGAATGACTTTGTGTAGTCCGTAGCGCGTGGCAGGGGAGTGCGTTTACTTGCGGCTGTTCTTTTCGAGGTCATCGATCAATTCGGCAGCATTACTAAAGCGGGCACGTCGCGTACGTGCGATCTCGTCGGCTTCGGCCATCGCTACACGGGTTTCGGCGTTTGGCACCTTGAGCGCGAAAGGCATTTGCTTTTCGGCAACCACACGCATCAAAAGTACGCGCACGGCATCGGAAATGGAAAGTCCCATTGCGGCCAATGTTTCTGCAGCTTGTGCTTTGATTTGTTCGTCCACGCGGACATGAACCATGCTGGTAGTAGCCATAATATTCTCCTTGCTGATTGAAACACATTGTATCTCATTTATTTGTGCTAAGCAAGGACTATCTTCATCACATACGAAAAGGACGTTATGTGGACTGCAATAAATCTTTTTTAGCGAACGCTTCGTTCCATCATGGCGGATAAAACATTTGATTTATCCGCAAGTATTTTTGACAATAAGAACCTTGGAGAATTAACCACTTTGCAACATCCATTTAAAAGGGTTTTATCCGCACCTCATTTTTGCGTGAATTTACAATAATCCCAACAACAAATATGCAATCTGAGTTTTAGACTTGCGAATTACATATTTTGTGATAAGGTATCACCATGATTGATAGAACCATTGAACCTGTCCTCCTTGGGCTGGCACAACAGTACCCCGTCGTTACGATCACGGGGCCGCGTCAAAGCGGCAAGACCACTCTTTGCCGGAAGGTATTCCCTACTCTGAAATATGCCAATCTCGAAGCCCCAGATACGCGTATGTTTGCCATTGAGGACCCTCGTGGTTTCCTGGCAGCGAACCGTGATGGCGTCATCCTCGATGAAATCCAGCGGGCGCCCGAACTCCTCTCTTATATCCAGACCATTGTCGATCTCAAGAACAATCCGGGACAATTCATCCTGACAGGCAGCCAGCAGTTCGAGGTTATGAACACCATCAGCCAGTCCCTTGCCGGCAGGACGGCGCTCCTGAAGCTGCTGCCCTTTTCTCTGGGTGAGCTGAAACAGATGCCTCAATCAAGCATTGACCGTCTTATGGTCACCGGATTCTACCCCCGCATCCACGACCAGGGGCTTAACCCTGCTCAGGCCCTCGGTGATTACTTAGAAACATACGTGGAACGGGACCTTCGCCAACTCGCGATGGTGAAAGACATCTCCCTTTTTGAAAGGTTCCTGAAACTCTGTGCTGGCCGGGTGGGGCAGGTGCTGAATCTCCAGAGCCTCGGAAACGACGTCGGCGTATCCCATTCCACCGCCCGGTCCTGGCTGACCCTCCTGGAGGCAAGTTATATCATTTTCCTGCTTCAGCCGTGGCACATGAACGTTTCCAAGAGATTGATCAAGTCCCCGAAGCTGTATTTCTATGACGTCGGACTCGCATCTTTTCTCCTCGGCCTGGAAAATGAAACGCAGGCAAGCAGAGACCCGCTACGGGGAAGCCTCTTCGAAAACATGGTGGTAATGGAAGCGCTGAAATACCGTTATAACCGGGGAATGCGGAGCAATATCTTCTTCTATCGGGACAGCAACAGCAATGAGGTAGATTTAGTCGCCGAAAAGGGCAGGGATCTTTGTGCCATTGAGATAAAGGCGGGCGCCACCGTGAACCCCGACTATTTCAGGGGGCTGCACCATTTTGCTAAAGCCGTCGGGAGTAGCCGGGTGATTAGAGGCGGCGTTAT
>JAKQLB010000285.1 GCA_029567375.1 Bacteroidota bacterium
AATTAAGACAAAGCGTATAGCGCCCTTTCATGCACATTGCACAATAGCCGCATCCAACATGGCTTATGCCACATACTCTTTCTCTCTCTTTCCAACCCAGGTCTTTTGCAGCCTCTCCTACTCGAACAATAGTACCAGACCACTCATGTCCAGGAATAAGAGGAAAAGTTATTGGCCAAAATCCAGGATATTCCCCCGCAAAAATATGCGGATCAGTTCCACAGATTGCCACTGTTTCCACGCGTGCAAGGACTTCGTGGCTTTTAATGCTAGGTATTGGGATATCACAATATTCGAAATCATTAGGCGCATTTAGCCTGATTGCTTTCATCAATTTATCAGCCACTATTGTGCTCCTTTTATCTCATGTTCTTTTTCCATATCCATAAAGTCCTTAAAGCCGTTCTATTTCGTCTGGTTCCAATGTACCATTGGAAGACCCGGTATAGGCGACCTGAAATAAGGAATCTGTTTCTCTTTAAGGGCGCCAATATACACCGTGCCTAGATCTGTTCCTCCAAAAGTGACGCTTGCCATCCAGGGCGCAATTCCTTGTCCCGTCCGAAAAAGAATTTCAGGCGTCACCCTTTTCTGGTAAAAGGCTTCATCGAGCTGCTTGACTTTCTCTGGATCACCCTCATCGAGCAAAATGATTAGCTCTCCATCAGGCGTAATTACAAAAAGCTTATCGGAATAGACCATAGTACCCCACAGATTTCCAAAGGCATCAAAGGCAATACCATCGGGATAAGCACCAACGCCTAGGTGCGAAGGTCCATATACCTCACGATTTCTCAGATCACCCTTTTCATCGACGCGGAAACGAAGAATTCGTCCTCCTGTGGTCTCTACCACATAGAGGAATTCTTCATTCTTGTCGAATCTCACCTCGTTAGTGAAATGAAAACCCTCAGCGGCAATATGGGGACCGCGCTCATCCAGCCGAATGATATAGCCATCATCGAGATCAGGCACAAGAGCATCAATCCAGTTTTTAAGCCGTGTTGTGACGGTGATCCACAATCGATTCTTTGAGTCCCTTAGAACAAAATTGACTTTGCCAATCGGTTCTCCTTCGATTGCATCCAAAAGGAGTTCGGTCTCACCTGTCCTTTTCATCACTTCGAGGCAATCTGTGCCAAAGTTTGAAATCAATATGTCGCCGTTATTTGCAAAAGCCAATCCATTTGGCAAAGTACCTTTAGTATATCTATCTACATCGCTTACACTTTTGGCGAAATCGTTCGATCGTTTCTGGGTGATAAGTTCCTGAGTCCCATCTGACTTGATATGCATTACTCCACCGCGAGCATCTGCAGCCCATAAAGTTCCATCAGGCTCGGCAAGAATGCATTCTGGTCTTTGCAGATCGTGGCCAATAGATTTAATCTCTAATTTATCAATATGAAAATGTTTTATTGGATTGTCTTTCATAATTTACCTCCCTGAAGTTTCATTTCCTTCTGGAAATGAAACTTCAGGATGATATTCATAGGTGTCGAGACTTGCAGGCGGAGCAAAGAAACAGATTACCTTCATCTCCGAAGAACCAGTATTTCTTACCATGTGAATACTATCTTTCTGAAATAATACTGCAGTACCCGGGCAAAGAGGTTCAACTTCACCATCTACATAGACTTTGCCTTCTCCTGAAATGACATAAATGAGCTCCTCGCCTTGAGGATGCGCGTGGGCAGGCTTGACAGTCTCGCAGGGTAATATTCGCATAACGCAAGAAGTTAAGAACTGAGGTTGTAAGATATGGGCATCGGCAATCCATCTCAAGTAACGTCCAGGAACCTGAATCTCTTTCACATCTGACTCGTGGATTATCTTCAAAGCAGACTCCTTGAACATATTATAGCAGCAAATTATCGATTATCGATAGCGCTTATTCTAATATCAGTTATGCTTGTTGTCAATCAATTTTTTCAAGTATAAGAATCTTGTCGGGATTGGATGCGTACACTATCTTAAGATATCATGGACTTGCAGTACAATGATAAGCAGAAAAGGGCAATTGAAATTGCTCGAAAATGTTTTTTAAGAGATGACAATCTCTATGGATGCGCAGAATCTGCCTATATCGCACTTAAGACTGTATTTGATCTTCAAAATCCACAAGTTTCATCGCCGGCAATATCCCTCAATGGAGGCATTGCATATTCGGGGTCGATTTGCGGTGCAATTACAGGAGCTGCTTTGGTCATAGGAGAGCTTGTAGAATATAGGATAAAAGACCATCAAGCAGCCAAAAAATCTGTACGTGAAATAGTTAATCAGCTAATAATCGATTTTCAAAACGAATTCTCCTCCAATGAATGCGCAAAACTCATACCATATCAACTTTCGATCCCTTTGGAACATAATCGATTTATTGTGAGCGGTATTTGGAGAGTTGTCTGTATGAAGCAGATAGAATTTGCGGTCGCTAAGACAGTAGAGCTGGTAGATAGACATTCGTGTATCGAGCTTATAAGTTCAAATCACTAAAAAAACTTATCATTGAAATTGACTATTTGGGATTTCCATGCCTATAATGTATAAGACTATCGATTATCGATTCTTATAAGAGGTAAACATGGTTATGCAAGACTATCTCCAGTGGTTGAGCGAATCAACGAAAACGCATTGGTGGTGCGATTCTGCTACACCATCAGAAATAGATTTTGCTCTTCAGCATGGTGCGGTAGGAACTACCACAAATCCTCCTTTGAGTGCGACAGCAATTTCTCTAAGGCCTGAGATTTGGCAGCCGCAAATCGAAGATATTATAAAATCCAGCCCTAATCCGACTTCCAAGGCTGAAGCTTTTATTCGTCTTGTGGTAACTGAGGGAGCCAAGAAGCTCAGTCCGATTTTTTTGCGTACATCTAAGGAGCTAGGGTATATATGCGCGCAGGTCGACCCATCCAAGGCAGGCAACCGTGATGACATGCGTGTAATGGCTAAACGTTTTTCACAATGGGCGCCAAACATCTCTGTCAAACTGCCGGTGACAAGTGCTGGCCTCGATATCTTGGAAGAATGTGCTGCAGAAGGAATCCCTGTGACAGGAACCGTAAGTTTTACTGTCTCTCAGATGCTCGCAGTGGCAGAAGCTCATAAGCGTGGCTCTGAAAAAGCAATCATGAATGGCAAAAAATCAGCTCCCTGCAACGCAGTCCTTATGATTGGACGAATTGATGACTATCTCACCGAAGTAGCTGCCGATAATAGATCTAAGGTATCAAGTACCGACATTCAGAAAGCGGGATTGGCAATTGCTATGAGAGCATATTCTCTGTTTGTCGAAAGAAACTATAAGGCAAAGATCCTAGTAGCGGCAATGCGAGGGACTTACCATGCAACGGAATTGGCGGGAGCAGACATCATTCTCTCCATCCAGCCAAAATATCAACATGAATTGATAAAAAACGAAATTGCAAAGGTTGAGAAATATTTAATCCCTATAGAATCTCAAGTTATAGATCGCCTTTCCACAATAAAGGAATTCGTTCGTGCTTATGAACCAGATGGTCTCTCTCCTGAAGAATTTATAAGTTTTGGCGTGACCCAACGAACACTCTCTCAATTCACGGAGACAGGCTGGAAACGACTCGAATCTATGCGCTAAGAAGAATCATTAATGACAGCAAGGATATTACTATGGAAAATCAAGAAGTCTATTACATATTGAAAAAGATACTCAAAGAACCTCGAATCGCAAAACTCTATGACACCATGAAAGATAAATATCATGGCCTTAAGATCAGTCATAATTGGGAACACATTATGCGCGTTGTGCTCAATGCTGTAGTGATAGGAACAGAAGAGGGTGCTGATCTGTCGATTGTTATTACAGCGGCCCTTTTGCATGACATTGGTTTTATCACCAATCCCTCAGAACCCAAAAAGCACAATGAATATGGAGCTATGGATTGCCTCCCTTATCTAAACGAATGGACAAATGAAGAAAAGAAAATAATTTCTAACATAATTCTTAAACATAAAGGCAAATATCCTGGATATGCCGCCTACGAGCCATTCAGTTTAGAAGAAAAGGTTCTATGTGATGCCGATCAGGTTGATAAGTTTGGGTGGATAGGCCTAATGCAAGTCATCAAGGTCTATGCTGAATATGGAACAATCAGCTATAGAAACTACGATACCATGCATGGACTTGCAGAAGGCATAGAGGAGGCTAGCCATATCGAACTCTATACTGGCAGTGCTAGAAAATTAGCAGAAAAACTGAGGGAACCCTCTTACCATGAGGTTTCACAAGCTATTCTGAAAGAGCTTAATTTTTTTGATGGCTGGAAAGATTAGTTTGAAAAAATAAAGGCTGGAAATATTTCAACTGCAGAGATAAAGCTAGAGACATCAACAATGGCAAGATAATAGGCGCATAAAAAAAGCGAGGCCATTCATTTCCTATGATGGCCTCAGGACTACACTAAAAAGTCCAGATAAGATCACTTATTGATCATGTACCTCTTTAGGGAATGTAATCGCCATATTAAACCATCCTAGAAAAAGACCAAAACAGCCAGAGAGAATGGTCCAAAGGCATGCGATTATTACGTTGACCTGAATTGAGAGATTATCGCCTTTTGGATAAGAGTTGGTGAACAGAACAGCGATCATCATAGTCATGCCATTGAAATAAGAAAGAGATCCTTCGCTTAGAATCTTGGAAAACTTCATAATATAAACAAGAACACAGACTGCGATGCCAAAGCCAACCCACATTCCCCACATTCCAGATCCGCCCGGACCAGCAAGAGCTGGAATACTGGCAGATAGAGAAAATGAGGCTATGAAACCAGCCGCGCAGATTGCAGCTCCCGCAGGGAATGCAATAAGAATGAATTTCCATGCTTTTTTGACGGTCGCTCCAAAGTTAAAAAACTCCGCCCATACGATAAATGAAACCCACAGAGGAATATTGTATTTCCCTAAAAAAATGGTTAAGGGTAAAAAGACTATTGCTGTAATACCCACTGCCAACCAGAATGGAATTGTCTCCTTTGTCTTGACCTCTGCCATGTTTTGCCTCCTTACATGTCTTCTTAATCCAAAAGGTTTAGGCTGTTTCAGATAAAAACTGAAACAACCTAAGCTATAACCGAATCAAAGAATCTCTACGACGCCCGTGCTTCCATCTACGCGAATTCTATCTCCTGTCTTTATTGATCTTGTGGCGTTACTTGCACCAACAACACCTGGAATCATAAATTCTCTTGCAGTAATGGCGGAGTGAGAAAGCACACCGCCCGCATCCGTGACAATAGCAGCGACCTTGCTGAATACGACAACCCATGCAGGATTCGTCATGACACAAACAAGTATCTCACCCTTCTTAACAGAATCGAATTCCGCAGGACTTTGGACCACATGGGCAATTCCTTCTGCAACACCAGGCGATGCAGCTATACCTCTCACAATGCCTTTAACTCCGCCGCGACCAAAATCCTTTTCAAATCGTTCTGGATATCCCCAGAGCATATGATATGGCTCTACATACATACCCCAATAGGTCACCGTACCAACCCAAGGTCGAGGAGTAATCTTGTTAGCTTTTTCCATATCGAGCTTTGCCTTCTTGATAAGAGCTCGTCCATCATAGGATTTTGGATTTGCTACATAGCGCCTTAACTGCTCATATTCCAAATACATTATATCTTCTGGATCATCGAGCATTCCTTCTTTAACCATCTTTCTCGCAATCCTCAGCAAGACGATTCTCATTCGTGCATAGGTGGATTGATCAAAATAGAAGTGATGGTCGGGGGTCAATGGCATCATATTTAGATTGAGATCTAGAGCTTTCTCAAAGCGATCCTTATCTTCCTTAGATTTTCCAGCCAAACGCCTACGCAATTCAGCTATTGCTTCATCTTGCTCTTTTATTGAATGGTTATATGCCTTGTTGAAATCGAAGTCCGTATCGAAGTTGTTCTTAATTTGCTCAATAATAGGAGTATTGTCTTCTACCCATAGCTTGAATCTGTATTCATGCGTATAGATAGACTTATATCCAAACTCATTTGCATAGGCTTCGATATCCTTCAAGAATTGCTTTCCTACATTGGTCTTTCCAAGAAGCCCACGAATCTCGGAACCATTCTTTCCTTCTTTGAAGGCTTGGCTGAGCTCCTTGCTACCTTTTACTTTTTCTTTTAGCTTCCAGAGTTCGCGCAAGCTATCCCAGTTTCTATCTGCCCTGGAAATATTTACCTTGCCTAAAAGATCTGAAGGAACTTCACCCAAAAGCTCTTTGACAATTGCTCCAAAATCTGTTGAAACTTGGAATTGTGCATAATTTAGTATCCAATGAAGACGGAAATGCCTCTCCTGAATATCGATCATCTCTTCAAGATGTATCATGAGCTGAGGCAAAGTTGCGTGTTCAGCATCGTAATTGTCGATATAAGCAAAGTTTGCCTTTATCTCGGGGATGTAGCGATCTCTCCATAATGTTAGGAAGTCTGTGGCGTAGCTTGGCATTACCCATAGATAATATGGTGCGGTAGCTGCCTCTTCTTCTTCAGGCCGAGGCACAATAGCTGTATAGACATAACCATTTATGCGTTTTGCTGGCCATTTAAACCCCAGGGGATTATCAAACCTTCGATACATATACTCGCATGTAGGCCCCCACCATCCATCCATACTGAAATACATGGGCGATACCGGATTAGGGCAATGGTTGTCGTCAAACCACCAGAATAGTTTCTTTTCGTCATCATTTGCCCATTGCACTGGGAACTCTTCATCGCCAAGGAACTGAGCCAAAACTTTATTTCGGTCCATAAGTCCTCCTTAGATAGTCTATCGCTATCGATTAACGATTATCGATCCAATCTTTCCATTTGTCAAGGAAAATCTTATTCTTTAGTTATGTAAGAACTCGTTTAACAGAAAGCATTCAATAAAGATGGAAATTATCGTTTTGATCTAGGATTGCTGCATGGGTTAAGATCTAATAATAAGAGAACTGGCTGGATTTGTTTATTGTTATTGGTCAACTATGGTTAGAATTCTTTTCTTTTGCAAGCAATTCGCCTAAAGGCAAACTAGTACTCTCAATATGGTCCCGAATTGCCGCGGTAATCTTCTCCAAGTCCCTTGATCTCAATGCATTTAAGAGTATTCTATGCCTAGTCGAAATATGGATTGGATCCATATTTGAAAGGCGCCCAGTAAGAAGAGACCATGTCCCAAAACGCATATATTTATAGAGTTGTACAATCAGTTTATTTCCCGATGTTTCGACCAGCTTTTCGTGAAAAAGGATATTGAGATGAATTCGTTTATCTATATCGCCTTGCTCCGAAGCTTGAATCATCTCATTTACTATATCCTCGAGCTGATCTATTTCCTCATCGGTAATTCGTTTTACTGCAAGCTGGCACGCAAGGGTTTCGAGCGCAACCCGTACTGTGATTACTTCCATCAAATCCTGTGTGGTAAAAGAGCGCACAGTAATTCCCTTAAAAGGTTCATTTTCTAGAAAGCCCATTGCAATAAGGCTTCTTAATGCTTCTCGCACTGAAGCTTGGCTTACTCCAAGTTCTCTTGCGAGGGCACTCTCCACAATTCGATCGCCAGCTTTATATTTTTTATGGAAAATATCCTCCATGAGCTGTTCTTTTATCTGCTCACTCAATACAGAACGCGTCAATCTCTTTCTGCTCGAAGGTTCAGCCATAGCTTTTTTCTCCACTGAGAGATAATTCTCTTATCTTATCGCGATTAAAACAAGGAGTTTTTCATAAGATTTTCTAAAAAAGTCATTATAAGAGTTAATTTCTATGTATTCAAGCAATCCTCGTAAAAAACTCAAGTATTTGTTTCATTTTTTGATACCATCGTTTCGTAACTTGCCGGATGAATGATCTCGGTTTACAATATGTCGATGCAGGAAGATTATCCAAAAATCTGTTTTGATTTGTAGACTCAGCGAGGTCAAAGATAAAAAGAAGTAGCCAAAAAAGGATGACACGATGAGTCACTCACTAAGCCGCACTCGCGGCACAACGGGGAGTTTTATATGAAATTATCTCAATGGAATGGCGATTTGGGGGGTATCGACTATGTATCGCTCATCGTGATCGATATCGACGGACGAATGAGGGCGGTAAGTCTTCCGTCTTCATTTGCTGACGAAGCGGTACTCAAGAAAGGGATTGGATTCGATGCCTCTAATTTTGGATATGCAAAAGTGCATGCATCGGACATGGTAGCTGTTCCCGATATGGATACAGCATTCGTGGAGCAGAAGGATGAATTCAATATTCTCCATTTATTCTGCGATGTTCGAACAACGGAAGGTGAGCTGTTCGGGCAGTATCCACGTTCGGTAATAAGGGCTGCTAATGCTGCTCTAATGGAATCTGGAATAGGCGATGATATCAAGATGCTTGTAGAGCTTGAATTCTATGTTTTCGAAGAGGTGCGCTATTCGACAGCTACGGATCATTCCTATTACTTTGTCGAAAGTTCGGAGGGCATTGGCGAGGACTATAGCGATACACCATGGATTGGGCTTTCTCAAGGGTATCATCGTATGGCTCCAGAGGATCGGTATCAGCTTTTGCGAAATCGTGCCGTAAAGACGATGATCGATGTCGGTATTCCTGTCAAATATCATCACCACGAAGTCGTTGCCGCGCAACTCGAGATCGAGCTGGATTTTATCTCTATGGCGAAGGCAGGAGATGCTGTATCTCTTGCCAAATGGATTCTCCGTAGCGAGGCGGATGAGCTGGGGCTAAAGGTGACTTTTATGCCCAAGCCAATGTACAAGGTTGCAGGTAGTGGCATGCATGTGCATCAATTCATAGAAAAAGCTAAAGCTTCGATTTTCCCTGGTGAAGAGCTATATGGACTTTCAAGAGAAGGGCTTGCATACACAGCGGGGCTTTTGAGTCACGCGCTTACGGGCTCACTCTTGGCCTTTTCCAATCCTTCCACAAATTCATATCGAAGGCTCGTGCCAGGCTATGAGGCTCCGGTGAGTGCAACTTTTGCACAGGGATCGAGGGCTGCGGCAGTGCGAATTCCCGGCTACTTAAGGAAAGGGGAAGCGCGCATCGAGTTCCGTACAGGGGATGCTACTGCCAATGTATATTACTTTCTGGCAGCCATGCTTCTCGCTGGTCTCGATGGCATAAAGAAAGAGCTCGATCCTGTAGCTCTTGGATTTGCTAGCGAAACTGCTTCAGTGCAGCATGTCTTCCCGACTGGGCTTTTCAATGTGTTGGCTGGGCTCAAGAAGGATCATAGTTATCTTTCTGCTGCGTTCTCAGAAGAGCTCATAGAAACCTGGATAGCTCGCAAGGAAAAAGAAGCCTCGTATGTGTATAATGCTCCTGTTCCACAGGAGTATGAGCTATACTTTGATTGAATAGATGGATTTTCAGCGCAGGTTTACTCCTGCGCTTTTTTTTGTTTTCTTGGGTTGCTGTTTGGCTGGATGAGTAAGGAGTTCAGGAATGTCACAAAAGGTTCTTCTTTCGGGAGATGAAGCGATAGCACAGGCTGCGCTGGATTCGGGAATCAGGGCTGCTTTTGCGTATCCCGGGACACCCGCAACAGAAATAATGGAGTATTTGCAGGAAAATGTCAGCGACTCAAGCGATGATGAAAGCAATAGCGCGATAGAATTCCGACCTGTCGCTCAGTGGTGTACTAATGAGAAGACAGCTTACGAGTCCGCGCTAGGCGTGTCTTTCGTAGGTGGGCGCACGATGGTCTCGATGAAACATGTCGGGCTAAATGTGGCGATGGATCCTTTTGTAAATTCTGCGCTCGTGAGGATCAATGGGGGGCTTGTCCTCATTGTGGCGGACGATCCCAGCATGCATTCCAGCCAAAATGAGCAGGACTCGAGGCTTTTGGCGGATATTGCTCGGGTTCCTTGTTTCGAACCATCGGATCAGCAGGAAGCTTACGATATGGTAAGAGCCGCATTCGATTATTCGGAGGCACATGAGGTGCCGGTAATGGTGCGCATAGTCACAAGGCTTGCACATGCACGCGCCCTGGTGCAGACAACGACTCCAGTGCCCATTGCCAATCGGGGCAAGACCGCCGACCGTTTATCCTGGACGCTCATACCTGCCCTGGCGCGAAAGCAGTGGTCGGCCTTGCTCGGAAAGCAGCAAGCATACAGAGCGGACGGAGAAAAAGCGAGCCGCCTTGCGCTGCGATCGAAAGAGCTTGGTGTGGTGACCTGTGGGCTGGCTCTGGCGTACTATAAGGAAAACGAGGAGGACTGGGCGGTGG
>JAKQLB010000312.1 GCA_029567375.1 Bacteroidota bacterium
ATAATTATTCCAAAATAAGTAAATAAATAGGTTCATAGCAATAAAAAACACATAAACAAATGCACAAATTACTCGGTGCTAATATGCGCCTGACTTGGCAAGGGAGTTCTTCATACTTTTAATATCATCAGCCATTTGCCCAAGTCTGGAAGTGTTGTTCACAAGCGCCCCGGTATTAGCCACTATGGTCTGCAATGCCGACAGGTGTGCATCAAGGTTGATGTTTATCGTGTCGTGATTCATGTTGTCCCATATACGCTTCATAATATTGTGCATATCCGTCATGATTATCAGATAGTTCTGATAATATCCCAGAAATGAGTTCGCCTGTGACTCGGTAATTCGGGATATGGTGTTGTATGCTTCTGACGAACTCGCCATATCGTCATAGAATTGTCCGTAATACTTCGCTACCAACTGTCCATCTTGGACAATTTTCGCTAAATCACCACGGAATATTTCAAAACTATCCTCGCTTATTCCACGCTCATAAAGTGCGTCAAGCGCCTGTTTTACCTGTGCTTGCAGATGTAGTGACAACGCGTGTTTTACGATGTTGTTTATCGTCTGTTCTGTCAGTTCATTCACGGCATCCATCATCTCCATATAGGAGTCCCAAGGTGCTATGAGAATCTCGGCAAGAGAATCGGAGAAGCTTGTGTAGTCGGTTTGCAAGAAGTCAGCCTTCATAGCCTCATGCAGGTCATCCATCAAGTCCTCATATTCGGCAATCTGTTTTTCCGCCTTTGCAATGGCTTCTTTGTCAGGAGCCGTACCCCACAATCTCGTCCACCACGAATCCTTTTTCCCAGACTCCTTCTTTATTGCGCCTTGCAGTTTGTTAATCGCCTCCTGATAAGCGTTCATCAGTTCTCCCTGTGCCGGTACGACATTTGTGCCGACTGCTTTTTCAACCACCTTTTCGGCGTTTGATATACGTACACCAATCTCCTCTACGCCAGCAAATGGGTCGCTGTCAAGCAGGGATACCAAGTTCTGTATGGCTTTTGTTACTGAATTTATGAGTTTTACAGCCAGACTGAATACGCTCCACCATTTCTTCTCGGCAATGGCATAGGTTATATCTCCCAACACGCTTACC
>JAKQLB010000356.1 GCA_029567375.1 Bacteroidota bacterium
TGCCGCAGCTAACGCGTTAAGCATCCCGCCTGGGAAGTACGGCCGCAAGGCTAAAACTCAAATGAATTGGCGGGGACCCGCACAAGCAGAGGAGCGCGTGGTTTAATTCGATGGCAATCGAAGAACCTTACCAGGGTTTGAAATATACCTGCAAACCTCCGGAAACGGAGGAATCTTTCGAAGGTGGTATACAGGTGCTGCATGGCCGTCGTCAGCTCGTGTCGTGAGATGTTGGGTTAAGTCCCGAAACGAGCGCAACCCCTATCCCATGTTACAAGTGTCTTGGGAAACTGCCTCGGTAAAACGGGGAGGAAGGTGGGGATGACGTCTGGTCCGCATAGCCCTTATGTCCTGGGCGACACACACGCTACAATGGTCGGTACAATAGGCAGCCAAGCCGTAAGGCGGAGCTAATCCTAAAAGCCGATCTCAGTTCAGATCGAGGTCTGAAACTCGACCTCGTGAAGTTGGATTTGCTAGTAATCGTGAATCAGCCATGTCACGGTGAATACGTTCTCGGGTCTTGCACACACCGCCCGTCAAGCCATGGGAGTAGGTCGTACCCGAAGGTGTTCCGTTCTTCAGGAATGGAATGACGAAGGTAAGGCTTATGACTGGGGTTAAGTCGTAACAAGGTAGCCGTAGGGGAATCTGCGGCTGAATTACCTCCTTTCTAAGGAGTAACCTGGACTTTCCTATCACTCTTTAGCTTTTAAAGCTAAAGTTCTTTAAATATTGTGTGGATCAAAGATGGGCGCATAGCTCAGCTGGTTAGAGCACAGTCCTGATAAGACTGAGGTCCCAAGTTCGATTCTTGGTACGCCCACCACATTCTGGGCCTGTAGTTCAGCTGGCTGGAACGCCTCATTTGCAATGAGGAGGTCAAGGGTTCGACTCCCTTCAGGTCCATTTAACGAGAAAAGAAGTCTAAAGCTTCGATTCCCGAGTAGTTATGTACCAGACATTAGTGCATATATTTAGTTGCTGTATAGGTAGGTCCAATTCGCAACAAGTATTCACGGTGTTTGTAGTTGCACATTTAAAACTGAATAGGATAGTAATTTCAATATAAAGCAAATTAAGAGCATATGGTGAATGCCTTGGCGCAAAAGACCGATGAAGGACGTAGTAGGCTGCGATAAGCCTCGGGTAGCTGTCAAACGAGCTATGATCCGGGGATTTCCGAATGGGGTAACCTGGCTGGATTTATACCCAGTCGCCTTGCAGTAAATAAATAGCTGTATAGGTGGGCACGCGGAGAAGTGAAACCTCTCAGTATCCGCAGGAAAAGAGAACAAGAGTTTATTCCCTTAGTAGTGGCGAGCGAAACGGGAAGAGTCTAAACTCATATTGTGTAAGAGGAATCTGAATTGTGAGTCGCGTTGCGACGATCGAGGAGGTGAACTCGTAGATTGCTGTTCGTGCAATATGAGTGTTGTAAGAGTTAGTAGGGCTGGCAGCAAGCGGCCCGGAGATATATATTTCATTCTAATGGAAAACATCTGGAAAGGTGTGCCATAGAAAGTGAAAGCCTTGTACATGAAAGGATGAAATATCTCTTCTAATTTCTTAAGTACCACGAGGCACGCGAGATCTTGTGGGAAGCGGCCAATACCACTTGGCAAGACTAAACATCTTTTGCGACCGATAGTGTATTAGTTCCGTGAGGGAAAGGTGAAAAGTACCCCTGTTAGGGGAGTGAAATAGTTACTGAAACCGTATGCTTACAAACAGTCAGAGCCGGTATATCCGGTGATGGCGTGCCTATTGAAGAATGACCCAGTGAGTTCGTTGTGTGCGGCAAGGTTAACCATGTTTATTGGGGAGCCGAAGCGAAAGCGAGTTTGAATAGAGCGATTTGAGTCGCATGCACGAGACCCGAAACCTAGTGATCTAATCATGAGCAGGATGAAATTTTGAGAAATCAAAACGGAGGTCCGAACTATTTAGAGTTACAAATCTATGAGATGACTTGTGATTAGCGGTAACATGCCAATCGAACTTGGTGATAGCTGGTTCTCCCCGAAATAGCTTTTGGGCTAGCGTCATAATTTAATTCTTGGGGGTAGAGCACTGATTGGATCTGAGGCCTGAAAAGGTACTCAGTCCAGTTAAACTCCGAATACCGAGATGTACATTATGGCAGTCAGAGTCAGGGATCTAAGTTCCTGTGCTCAAGAGGAAAACAGTCCAGACCGTCAGATAAGGACCCTAAATTTTACCTTAGTGGGAAAGGAAGTGGAGTTTCTCAAACAGTTAGGAGGTTGGCTCAGAGGCAGCCATCCTTTAAAAAGTGCGTAAAAGCTTACTAATCGAGAGATTCTGCACTTAAAATGTAACGGGGCTGAAGGTAAATTCCGAAGCTGCGGATTTGTTTGTCCTTCGGGACATATGAGTGGTAGGGGAGCGTTCTATACATGATCGACTTAGCAGTCGATAATTAGCTGTGAAGGTGGCCCGGAAGGAGCTGCTGGAGCGTATAGAAGTGAGAATGCTGGGATGAGTAACGTAAAGCGGGTGAAAACCCCGCTCGCCGAATGTCTAAGGTTTCCATGGCTATGTCAGTCAACCATGGGTTAGTCGGTCCTAAGTAGAGGCTGAAAAGCGTATACGATGGACAACAGGTTAATATTCCTGTACTACTGATATCAGAAATGAAGATAGAGAATTGAAAATGCAAGCCCCTTATTGGTTTGGGGTGTAAACAACAAGAGAGTCTTTTTAGGTAAGTCCGGAAAGGCGTTTCTACTCCGGTAGATGGACACGAGTTGTGATGCAAAGGGGACCCTTGTGGAATCCGATTTGTTAGATTAATTCTCCAGGAAAAACTTCTATCTGTAAGTGTTTACACTTACAAATGATATCTGTAACCGTACTGCAAACCGACACTGGTGGACTGGTGTAAATGCACCAAGGCGTACGAGTGATGCGTCGTTAAGGAACTCGGCAAATTAACCCCGTAAGTTCGCGAGAAGGGGGACTTTCCGCCATGAGTAATTTTTATTTGTGGCGATGAAAGTAGCATAGAATAGGAAAGAACGACTAGTTACCAAAACTACAGGCGCTTGCAAATTCGTAAGAATATGTATAAGTGCTGACGCCTGCCCAATGCCAGAAGGTTAAGGTTGTTGGTTAATCTCTTCGGAGGTGAAGCTGATAGCTGAAGCCCTGGTCAATGGCGGCTGTAACTATGGAACCTAGTGAAAACTAGGAATTGTAGTTGTAAAATTTGGCTAAATGCTGGAACATCTGAGTATCTCTAATTACTAATTGCAAACTTTTTGTAAGTTGCAGGAGTTAAAATATTAGAGTGCAGACAATCAGCAGGAAAGACCCTAGTTCTATAAGAGTTTTTGACAATAAAATTGCTTTTTATATTGTTGGATTTGTAGATGGAGAAGGAAGTTTTAATATTTCTTTCAAGATTAGAAAAGATTACAAACATAAGGTACAGATCTATCCTAGTTTCAATATTTCCCAGAAGGAGAGAAGGATACTAGAGTGGATAAAACATTATCTTAATTGCGGAACAATCCGTAATAGAGGTGATGGCGTGTATTATTATGAGGTTCATAATCTAAAAGATCTTGTTGAGAAGATAATACCTTTCTTTAACAGATACAAACTAAGAACAAGAAAACAGAGCAGTCTTCAAATCTTTTCCAAAATAGTTTTGTACATATATCAAAAAAAGAATCTTTCTTTCGATGATGTTAAGAAAATTTATTTTCTTAGAGACAAAATTAAAGTAGGGAGGAAGAGAAAATATTCTGTCGAAGACTTGGAAAGAGCTTGGGAATCCTCAGAGACTATATGCCAAACAAGAGAATATCTTGATGATATAGTCCGACCTGCATAGCGATATGCAGATATATGTAGAAATACATATACGCTTTAAGATTTTCTTAAAGTCGTAACATACGTGAACGGTCCTAAGGTAGCGTAATACCTCGTCACTTAATTAGTGACTTGCATGAAAGGCGTAACGATTCTTTCGCTGTCTCGACGGCGCGCTCGGTGAAATTGAAATGGCTGTGAAGATGCGGCCTACCTATACCAGGACAAAAAGACCCCGTGGAGCTTTACTGCAACTTTGCATTGAAATAGGGCTGTGGATGTAGAGAATAGGTGGGAGACTTTGAAATCCTCTCGTCAGGGAGGGTGGAGTCGTCAGTGTAATACCACTCTTTTGGAGTTTTATTTCTAACAACTTCCTTTATCAGGTTGTTGAACAGTGTATGGTGGGCAGTTTGACTGGGGCGGTTGCTTGCTAAAGAGTACCGCAAGCGCACTAAGGTCTCCTCAACCCGGATGGAAATCGGGTGAAGAGTGCATAAGCATAAGGAGGCTTTACTGTGAGGGAGACATCCCGATCAGTTACGAAAGTAGGTTTA
>JAKQLB010000371.1 GCA_029567375.1 Bacteroidota bacterium
GATGTACAACCAGACCGAGCAGGATTCCGGTAAAAAACTTGCCCTCGAAGCTCTTTATATGTGGGTGCCGAGAGAAAAGCTCGAAGTTGCCAAGGGTCTCAATTCGCCGTGGCCCGGAGTGGCAGGCGGCAACCCCCATGCCGGAAGATTCGGCGTCAATCATGAACGGATCATCGTCAACAAACTTACAACCGATACCGATGACTGGGGTCTTATTGCAAACGGTCAGGATGTAGAGCTGCTTGAGGTAGCATATATGAACGGCCAGGAAGAGCCGGAGTTCTTTGTAGCTGACAACCCTCTCATCGGACAAATGTTTGCCGCAGACAAGATACAGTACAAGATCCGTCAGGAGATGGAAGTTGAAATCGACGACTACCGGGGATTCGATAAGAGCGTAGTGTAAGAGAAACAGCCGTTAGCTATTAGCCGTTAGAAAAACCTAAATGCTAATAGCTAACGGCTAATAGCTAAAAACGAGGAGGGTATCATGAAAAGAATCAAGACGAGTTTGATAATGATGTTGATCATAGCAGTTTTTACAATGCTTCTGGCTGTAGATGCGAGAGCGTATGTAATTAAACAGCAGTGGGTACGTTTTTCAGCGACCGCCGGAGAAACTTTAACTACAGGTCAAATCGTAGCCATTAAAGATGCAGACGGTTACGCATATAAGGCCGATTCCGATGCTGCGACATTACGGCCTGCGGTGGGTATTATCGGTAAGGGCGGCACGTCAGGCCAGACCGTAGAAATAATTGTTGTCGGTATTGTGTCCGGCTGGACAGGATTATCTGAGGGGCAAAACGGCTATTTGTCCGAAACTGCGGGGGCCATAACACAGTCCGCCCCGGCATGGAATCAGCAGGTAGGTGTGGCCATCTCTACCACCGAATATCTGATCAATTGTAAAAACTATCTCGATACATCGGCTTTAACGACACTTGGAGTATTAAGCGGAGCATCGCCACTGGTATTCGAAGGCGCAACGGCTGATGATTTTGAAACTACCGTTGCAGTTACCGATCCTACTGCTGACAGAACCATCACGATACCGGACGCAAGCGGAACCCCTGTATTATCAACGTTGGCTACTAATGCTCCCGATGTTGCAAACTCAGTAACCGGCGCATCAAACGGCCTGGTATTCGAAGGGGCAACGGCAGACGCACATGAGACAACAATAACACCGACAGATCCCACAGCGGACAGGACAATCACATTGCCCGATGCAAGCGGCGTTCCTATTCTTGCAACCGCAGTCCCGGATGCAGCTAACGCAGTATCAGGCGCTAACAACTCCCTGGTATTCGAAGGCGCAACGGCTGATGATTTTGAAACTACCGTTGCAGTTACCGATCCCACTGCTGACAGAACCATTACGATACCGGACGCAAGCGGAACTCCTGTATTATCAACGTTGGCTACCAATGCTCCCGATGTTGCAAACTCGGTAACCGGCGCATCAAACGGCCTGGTATTTGAAGGGGCAACGGCAGACGCACATGAGACAACAATAACACCGACAGATCCCACAGCGGACAGGACAATAACATTGCCCGACGCAAGCGGGACAGTCAGCATAACAGGAACTAACGGAGCGGCAAGCCACGATTATGCGGCGGGTCATGCAGATTGGTCTGTGTCTGCACTGGAAGCCGAGGCAACATATATTGCAGCTACAAATGCAGATCAGGCGGTGAATGCATTGCTCGCGTCATGCCGGGCGGGTAAACAGTATTTTGTTTACAACAACTCCACTCAAATCCTTACTTTTAAGGTGACTGGTCAGGCCGGCGGCACCATTGCCAACGGCAAGGTGGCCCTTTATATTTGTAACGGTACGGATGTTGTAGAACTTTATGAACAGCCGTAATATGAAACAAATCTTTAAATATATAAGCGCCATGTTCATCGTGGCGCTTATATTCCTACCTCTCCCCCTATCGGGGACAGGGAGCGCGAGCGCGGCAACGCCTAATTACCCTGAGACCGCACCGGGGATACAGGCAATTGTGTTGCCCATTCAGGGAACATATACGTCTACCGTGATACCGGTTAGATGGACTGCGCCGTTTAAAATGCGCATTATAGGGGTATCTGTATCGGCAAGGGATGTATCCGGCACGGTAACAGTAGATATAAAAGAAGCCGGCACATCTATTTTGAGTTCGGCCATTACGTGCGCATCGGCAAATGTTACCTACGAGGGCACAATATCTGACAGCTACATTGCTGACGAAGCGGCAGTAACAGTCGTTTTTACTCTTTCCGGCGGAAGCCCCCACATTACGGATGCAACCGTTGTCTTAACAATCAGGAGAATGTATTAATGAGCGTTCTTGATACTGTGCGTAGCAAAATAATCGGTATAGTAAAAGATGATTCAGCCAAGCTAATCAACCCTGATGACTATGACCTTAAAATTGCCGAAGCGCTGAATATATATAGCAAACATAGGCCTGATATAGCTGTAGACGACATACCGGGAGATGGCGGGCACGATTACGATTTTCCTGATGAATGGGTAGAAGGATTCAGCGAGATAAAATCCGTTGAATATCCTCTTGGCTATGTGCCCGAAACGCTTCTTGATGCCGATTCTTATTATGTTTATCAGAATACAACAAAAAAGCAGATCAGGCTGGTTGAAGTAGCTCCAGCGGCAACAGAAACATTTCGTGTAACATTCACGATACCCAGAACGATTGCGTCAATCCTCGAAACAGACGAAGACGCATTTTGCCGTCTGGGAGCAGCATTGTGCCTTGAAGATTTGGCAAACGCCTTTGCTCAAACAGGCGATTCAATAATCAATGCCGATAGCGTAAATTACCGAGCTAAAAGCGGCGAATTCAGCGCCCGGGCAAAACGCTGTATGTCATTTTACAACAAACATATTGGCATTAAAAATGATGATACAACAACGGCTGCATCATCAGTAATGAACATGGAGATGAATTACCCAGGCGGGTCAGATAGGCTGACACACCCGAAGTGGGCGAGGAGGCGGCGGTGATAAAAGTCAGACAACATTTCGCCCTTTATTCAACAATGCGGGAGGTCATGTTTTGGAGTTGAACGCGACGATTACTGTCAAGGGGCCTGTTTTTGAGGGTAATTTACCCATTCTGGCCACTCAGAGAAACCTTGACCGCGCCATGAGCGAGGCTGTGGCATTATTGGAACGTAAGGTAAAGGAAAACATCAGAAAAGCTCCCAGAATCGGCGTAGGCGGTGCAAAAGGAGGCCTTCTTGCAAGCATTCATGGGGAAACAATACAAAAAGGCACGCCATTGATAAAAGGCATTGTGGCGACGCAGAGCATATATGGAGAGGTCATTGAAAAGGGAAGAAGACCAGGCAAAAAAATGCCCCCCGAAGATGCACTCGATCGGTGGATTGATAAAAAAATAGGAACTACAAGGCGCTCATTCAAATCCGTAGATCAGGTCATGGCATATGTTGCTTGGAAAAAAAGTATCAGTTTTTTGATACGCCGAAAAATCGGTCAGAAGGGTTTTCCCGGAATACACATGTTTGAGCGGGCATGGAACGAAAACCTGCCGCAGATTCAAAATATCTTTGAATCTGCCGGCTTTGAAATTGTGAGAGAGTTGAATGGCAAGTAATTATCTAAATATATTGGCCGATATTAAGGCAAGGTTTGACGCCATCTCCGATATAGGTATCGTCCACGATTATGAAAGACTTACAAAAAACTGGCAGGAATTTCTTGCCCTCTTTGCTTATACACCGGATGGCGGCAATCAACAAATCAGAGGCTGGGAGATTACCAGGAGAAGTGTCCCCGAGCATAAGCGTGGAGCATATTACAGACATCATGTATTTATCGTGCGTGGCTATCTTAGCCTAAAGGACTCGGATGCGACTGACAAAACGTTTCAAATCCTTGTTGATACGATATGCGAAACGTTCCGGGCAGTGGGTGAAGTAAGCACTTGGTATTATCGTGATGGCGAAAACCCGGAAAATTCCCCTTGTCAGGTAGATTTAATCGAGCCAAGAATGTTTGGCGGAGTACTATGTCATTACTGTGAAATTACGCTTTATGTAACAGAATGGATCGTACCGACATAAAAAGGAGGGGGCATTATGGATAGACAACCAGGATCATATAAAACTGCGGCAAAGGGCAAACCACAAAAAGAGAACCTGAATGACGAGGCGATGGCCGCGAGGCTCGGGAAGGCATGTACAAAACAGGAAGATGCGGAAAGCGCGGGATCTCCCGTAGCAGGTATGGACAGGCAACCCGGCACCTATCGTTACGACATCAACAAACAAGATTTTGTGCCAAATATAGATAAGAGGGAGGCAAACAATGAGTCTTGAAGAAAAACAATTAATCCTGGCAAAAGTAGAATCGATATACGGTAATGACCCTACCCCTACGGTCGGTGATAATGCATTGCTTACCGGCAAGGTATCTATTGAAATAGCAGATGCAAGCCGGGAGAGAAAGGTTCTGCTGCCATATTTCGGGGCGCTGCAGAAAATACCTCTCGGGGAAGGGGTAAAAATATCATTCCCGGTAGAAGTCAGGGGATCGGGTGTAGCCACAACACCGCCAAGAATAGCGGCGTTGCTGCGAGCAGCAAACCTCACTGAATCAATAGGCGGAGCATATGTTGATTATGATCCGAATAGCTCCGCCGCCGGCGAATCCTGCACCATCTGGTTTTACCAGGATGGCGTGCTCTGGAAGGTGCTCGGGTGTATGGCAGAAAGCGTCAAACTGTCTGCAAAAGCAAATGAAATCGCAACCCTCGAATTCTCACTAATCGGTTTGTGGGGCGGCAAGGCGTCCGTTACGGATGTCTCATTTCCTGCTCCGACATTTGAGGCAACGTCGATTGTACCGCCTATGTTCCGAAGCGCTACATTTACCGTCCACACCTACGCCGGCATCATTGAAAACTTCGAGGTCACGATTAAAAACAAGATTGCCAAACGCATGTCTGCCAATGCATCAAACGGCATATACAGATACAGCATCGTCGGGAGGGAGGTTGAAGGCAGCATCGACCCTGAACTGGTTGCGCTCTCATCGTTTAATCCTTTTGACCTCTGGGAAGACGGAGATGCAGGGACAATCACGGCAACAATCGGGTCTGCTGCGGGCAATCAGTTTGTAATTACATTGAGCAACACGGTATTGACTCCGCCGAAACTTGGAGGCAGAGAAGGTATGGCAACGTACGCCCTGGCATTTACCGCGCATCCGACATTAAGCGCCGGCAACGGGGAAATCAAAATAAGACAAAGCTGATTATAAAACCGTTCAAGGTTCAAGGTTCAAGGTTCAACGTTGAACATAGAACATAGAAAAAGGGAGGACAAAATGAGGGATTTAGATGTATCAGCAACAAATAAAATAGTAATAAGCGATGCCCGATCGGGCACTGAAATAGAACTGTATTACCGCAACCCGACCACCCAGGAAGAGGTTGAATATCAGTCAAAGCTCTACAAAAGGAAAGGTAATAAGCTGATATTGAACCCAAAGGTAAAGGTTGATCTCGGTCTGGCCATACTCACAGGTTTCCGGGAAGGGGATTTCGGGGTTGCCGGCAGGCCCATATCATCCGATATGAAAAGCCCGAACTACCGCGAGGATTGGCGGGAATTGCTCGGACGTATGGCGTCAGACATTATATCGACATTTGCAACAGTTGTGTATGAAGGGGCGCGTGTTGCGTCCGATACGGATGTGGAGATAGAAACGGCAATTGAGGAGGATATCCTCCCTTTGGCGAGGAGCTAAGGAGGCTTGCCGCCAGATGCACTCCAGAGAAACGAAAAAAATGCATGGAAACATCAGGCGAGCTTCTTGCCGCAAAATGCGCTCAATGCGACGGGAGTGTCCCATATGAACCGAGTGAATGGTTCGGGCATATCTGGTACATCTATAGGCTCCAACGTGCGGGTTATCCCTTTGGAGCGAATGATTTGTCAGTGGAAGAGTGGATGGATATGGGGGTGCTTGCAGATGAAATGGAGAGGATGGAACGGTGCGTCACCACGCCCTTAACGAGATAACAGCGATGGCACATATAAGGATGCCCGATATAACATCGGATACAACAAAAAACCCTGCGGCGGCGATAAACAGACCGACGGTGAGGAAACCTTTTAAGAGTGCGACGAGTGTTATGAATATCATAGAAAAGAGTATAGCACATATATGAACTCTGTCAATATAGTCATACAGGCCGATAATAAGGGGGCATTGTCCGTGTTTCAGCAGACCGAATCGGGGATGAAATCCTTACGATCATCAGCCGAGCGGCTTACATCGGCAATCCCTGCATTGAACGGCGGGTTCCGGAGCCTGATAACAAGCCTGTCGTCGCTGTATGCATCATTTAAGGCGTTTGAAACGCTGAAGGACGCGGCGACGCTTGCCGCCAGGGTGGAAACACTCGGCATCGTCATGCAGACCGTAGGGAAAAACGCCGGGTATAGCAAGGCAGAGGTGGAAAGTTATGCCGAGGGCGTCAGAAAGATGGGCATAACCACTCAGGAGTCAGAACAATCGATTATCCGCATGATGCAGGCACACCTTGATCTGACAAAATCTCAAGAGCTGGCCCGTGTCGCCCAGGATGCTGCGGTGATAGGAAATATCAATTCATCGGAGGCGTTACAGAGGCTGATGCACGGCATCACCACGCTTCAACCGGAAATATTGCGCACCGTCGGCGTTACCGTTGAGTTTGAGTCTGCGTACAGGAAATTTGCAACAGCAGCCGGGAGGACGGTGGAATCGCTGTCGTCTCAAGAAAAGCAGCAGATCGCATTGAATCTCGTTTTGGAACGGGGGAAGGATATTGCCGGTTCCTATGAAGCGGCTATGGGGACAGTCGGCAAACTCATGACATCCCTCCCACGGTTTATCGAAGAGATAAAACTCAAATTCGGAGAATTATTCACCCCTGCCCTGGGCATTATAATTGAAGGATTTGTCGATAAACTCAAATCATGGGAACGAACACTTGCTGAATTAAAGGCATCGGGCGATCTCGCCCGGTGGGCGGATAATATCAAAACTGCGTTTGCCGTGGCTGTCGGATCAATTGAGAATCTCTGGACGGCAGGCAAAATAACCATATCAGTGATAGGTGAGCTAAAAGAAATACTGATTGCCGCTTCTATCGCTATGGGATCATATTTCGTACTTCAAACCCTCACGTCGGTTGCGGCTGCGGCAAAATTAACAGCGCAGATAAAAGAGCTGATTGTAGTAACCGAGATATTGGCATACAGGTCATTTACAGCGTTAGCTACGCCCGCCGGTATTATCGCTGCTGCCCTGGGCGCGCTAACCTATATAACTATTAACCACTATCAGGAGCAAAGAGCGGCTGAATTGGAAATGGAGAATTTTAAAAAATCTTTATCATCATTTTCGGCTGATGCAAATACCCAGGCGATGATCGACCAGCTTGAGATTACCGCACTGGAGATCGAGGCAGTCGGAGGCGCATCGGAGGCGACCCGGCAAAAGATAGAGATGTTAAAACAGGTTATGTCCGGTGGAGCGCAGGGATCAGAAAAAAACTGGTGGAAAGGTGCTGTCCATTACGGGGATATTGGAGGCGGCAAAGCCCTTCCCCCGCCATCGGATATGAACTCTGCAAGAAAAGTCCAGGATATGAACAAGATAATCAAAGAAGAGATTGCAAAGCTGACCATGACGGAAATTGAGCATATACATCACCGCGCGGCTGAATTTGCGAAAGAAGGGGCAGATAAAACAAAAATAGCTCAATGGACTACTGCCCAGCTTAAAAAATACTGGGATGAATATGATGATAAATCCCAGGAACGGATAAAAAAGGCATACGAGGAAGAACAAAAACTGGCCGATAAGATCGTACTTCTCAATTTACAGACAAAAAATAAACTATTTGATCTGGAAGCCGCGCACCAGACAAAGGTACTGGAATGGAACGCAAAAGCAGGTCTGATAAATGAAGAAACCCTCGCTCACAAAAAGAATGAACTACAGATCAAGGCATTGCAGAATAAACAGGCAGAGACAACCCTGGCACTGGAACAGATCGGTTATGCTGAAGACATACTATATCCCACTGAAAGGATGCTGGAACTTCTGAAAGAAAAGGAGATTACCGGGCGACAAATTTTAAATACGGAAGAAACATTAGCCTTTGAAATATTTGATATACACATTGCAAAGCAAAAGGAACTCAACGATCTGCTTAAAAAACAATCAGACTACCGGAAAAAAGGCTACGACGATACATGGACGCAGATGATGGATATGGCAAATCAGGTTGGCGGCGAGGCAGGCCAGGGACTCGGCAAGCTTGGATCGTCAATCAAAGGGATAGCCGATATAGGAATGGGAAACGACCCGGCGTCACAACGGTATCAGGCAGCTCTCAATGAATGGAATGCCATAAAGGCGTTGAGTGAGCAGGGATATGTCGACGAGTTTACGCAATTACAATCGTATAATCAGATGAAACTCGCCGAAGAGCAGATGTACAACCAGCAAAGACTCGCCATAACAAGCAATAGCTTCGGTGCTATGGCCGGCATGGCACAGTCATTTTATGCGTTGTCGAATAGTCAGAGTAAGGCGGCATTTAATGCATATAAAGCATTTGCCATCGCGCAGGCAACAATAGATACGTACATGATGGCTGTCGGGGCATATAAACAGGCAATGGGCCTGCCTCCGCCGTTCGGACAGGCTATGGCTCCGATATGGGCTGGTATGGCGATTGCCTTTGGCATGGCGCGGATAGCTGCCATTGCATCACAGCAGCCGGGTGGCGGCGCCACAACCGCCGCAACTCCCTCCGGGTCAGGCGGGTATTCCTACAACACCCCTACGACAAACGCATGGGAGTCGACTGGAACGAAGCAATCAGAACGTCCTATGATAATTAACCTGCATATCGCCGGCAATGTTGTAGATCATGACGCGTTCGCACGCGAGATAATCCCGTCTATACAAAAAGCCGTTGAGGACGGCATGAGGGAATGAGGACATGAGGAGGCATCGACTGATTTTAAAATGCAGACGCCAATAATATTATATGACAACAGACTGACGGACGGGACGCCGGCTGCTACCGATACCGCCGCAGGGTATGATATACTCAATATCTTGGATCTGCGGACGTATACGCAGTGGAAGGCCGCATCGTCAGGCACAAAATACATTACAATAGATTGCGGGTCTGCAAAAAGCGCGGACTGCCTCGCAGTAATCGGCCACAATCTTTACACCGCCGGGGCTACAGTATCCGTCGAATCCTCATCAGACAACGTGACATGGACGCAACGGCTCGCAGGTTTTACCCCGACGTCTGATAAGGCGTTTATGAAGTTGTTTGTCTCGGCGTCAGCGCGGTACTGGAGAATCAAAATAATTACTGCCGCTATTGCCGCACAGATCGCAGTTGCATTGCTGGGCGTCAAGATTCAATTTGAATACCCGCCGGAGACGCCGTATACCCCGTATGCAGAAACGGCGGCGGCAGACGTGGAGCGCAGTAAAAACGGCCACATTCTCGGAGTATCAACGTATAATCCTGTTTTAAATCTTCAGGCACAATTTGGCCTGGTGTCACGAACATGGCTCGATGCATATTACATCCCATTCTGGCAGAATCATGCACGGCTGTTTAAACCGTTTTTCTTCGTATGGGATCTCGATACATATTCTGCGGATGTATTTTTCGTGTCCATCGGCGACGATGCCAGTCTGGAAACACCATTCAGCGTGCTGACATACACTGATGTATTATCACTCAAAATGAGGGGTGTGCGCGAAATATGACATATGATGCACTAAAAAACACATTATCGCGGTACCCGGTAGAAATGGCAATCATTACGCTGGATTACTGCAACAATGTAATAGGTGTGAGCCCGTGCGCAGCCATAGACTGGTGCGGGAAGCCGGGGCTATATTGTGGTTTGTCCACCGCCTTCTGCGGCGGCATACAGGGGCAGTGTTACAACACATATGCGACATGCAAAGATAAGACCAATTACAGCAAAGGGTCAAAAGACTATGTATTTACATCAAATAATGCACCCTTGCCGTTCAGGACAGGCGAGAGACCCTACATTACGACCGTGAAGCATTTGCCTACAGAAATCAAAACCAGTTTGACAATTGCGGGGCGTGTGAATGTCGAAATGTATGACGAACCGGATACGGACATAGGTATAGACCCATACGTCTCTATGCGAGCATCCGTGCAGGGTTCATTCTGGCGCAAGCTCATAGCCAGAAACCCGAATTATGCAGGCAGGCGAATCAGACTGTATCACGGATTTTACGGACTCGATGCCGCCGATTTTGAACAGAAATTCGAGGGGAACATCGATAGTATTACAATTAAGGAGGGTGGACGCGTCATTGTTGAATGCGTTGATCTATTGAAAAAATTGTCAAAAATAGAAATACCCCCTAAATTAAATATCAAGCTGGCTGCTGCAATGACAGCCGGGCAAACGACAATATCGGTATCTGACGGCACAGACCTTGACGCGGCAGACGGATATATCAGGATTGGTGACGAGGTTGTGTTATATACGGCAAAGACAGGTAATCAACTGACCGGTTGCACAAGGGGTTGTTTCGGCACGACGGCGGCAACTCACAGTCAGAATGATAAAATACAGAAATGTCGATATTACGAGCCGCAAAGTCCGTATGACATACTGGTTGACATGCTTAAAACCGATGCCGGAATAGACCCATCGTATGTGAATGATGCCGCATATACGGCGTTGAAAGCATTTGACATATCTATGGTGGATTTTTCAGCGTTAATCAGTGAGCCAACAAAATTGGACAAATTATATTATGAGATCATTGATCTGATTGACTGCAAGTCGTGGATGGGAGAAGACCTCAAAATAACAATTGCAAAAAATCTCCCGAATTGCCCAGGCAGGGCGTATCAGGTATTTACAGACGATGAAAATATAATCGCCTCATCAGATAGCGTTGATTTAAACGCTTCGTCGAGAAAAAGCAGGGTGTCAATATACTGGGATAAATTAATAACCGCAGACGAAGACGAGGTGGCGAGTTATTCCCGCCTCGATGTTGCAGTTGATGCGGAGGGCGAAGGGATAAACATGTATAACGAGTCGCTCGAAAAGCGGGTAATGTGCCGATGGCTCAGATCTGACTATATGAATGAGGATTTTGTTATCAGGTATGTTGCAAATCTGACCAAACGCATACTCAGGCTGCTGAAAAATCCACAACTCATATATACATTCGCAGTCGAATTAAAGGATTCAGAAATAAAAACAGGGGACTACGTAAGAATTACAACCGATAAAATACTCGGCATTGACGGCAATTTGCTATCCAGACATGTGTATCAAATCGTTAAACGGGAACCAAAAGAGAATAAAATAGTATTAAAAGCTATGCAATACCCAAAACAAAAATTGTTTTGGGTTGGCGCAAATACATTACCTGATTTTACGAGCGCAACGGAAGCAGAGAAAGAGTCCGGGTTTATCACAGATGCAAACGGACAGATGAGCGATTGGAGCGACGGGTATGTGCTGTATTGAATACAGTCGATAGTCGTTAGTGAATAGTCGTTAGTGAATAGTCGTTAGTTAAAACTATTCACTGTTCACTATTCACTGATTTTAAACTATTCACTGATTTTAGGGAGGATAAATGGGATATGACGCAATATTATCAACAGAGGTTGATGTCGACAGCCCCGGCAAGGCCGAGTTATTTCAAAAAATAAAAGATAATTTTGATTACTTATATTCATTAATCGGGGGCCCGGTAGAAGTGCCGAATGGATCGTTTGAAATAGATACCGATGCAGACGGTGTGCCGGACAACTGGACGCTGAATTTGTATGCCGGCGGGTCTGCGGCATTTGATACAACAACACCCGCCCACGGTGCGAAGGCGTACAAATTTACCCGCGCATCAGGCGCCGGTAACGGCGGCGGATATCTCGAATCAGGGTATATGGAGTGCAGCCCTATAGGCGCATATGTGATTGGTTTTAGTATAAAATCGTCTGCCGCAGGGATAAAAAACATAGTCAAGATCAGATATTTTGACAAAGACAAGGTTTATATATCAGATCAGGATGTATATTCATCAACATCAAACCCGACGTCATGGGCACGGTATCAATATTCCATGACCATACCTGCAACCGCGATGTATTACAAAGCCCGCCTGATCGGTGGATACACGGATACAGACGTTGCAGGGGATACCACATATGATGATGTTGCTATCAGTAACAAAATAGTTAATCAGTCGATGCTAAAAACCGCCACAGGGCAGGTTGGCGGCGCTACAGGACATTACACCACGCCGGGCGGGGAATATGCGTTTATGCCGGCTTTTTCAAATGGCGTTGCAGGGGCGACATTAAACGCCAGTTTCCTGTCAAATAGCTCCGGATTGGCAGGCGGCTCGTGGTATTCAATGTTATATTTGGGTTCAGACTCCAATGATTTGGCCGCTCAGTGCCGGTATATCACGTCATCCGGTACTGAATTTTGGATATTTGTGTTATATGACAAACAATACCACCAGATCATGGCATCGTACGCCGCTCCCGACCATCCTTGTTATGGTAATGGTGGAGATGCTAATGCAGTACCTCACCCGTTTCCGGATTATTACGATAAACCTCTGCCTGAAAATTTTGAAATTATCCTGCTCGATATGGTTACAACAAACGAACTGAGACGTAGAGCTGATGCGGAGAAACGGATTATACCAATGTTGCTTACCGATTATGATGTCGACATGTCCGAGGAAATAGAGTTTATCCCGCGAGACATCGACGGCCACAGGCTGCTAATGTCGAAGCCGGATTGTTACACCGTCCGCAGGTTATTATTAAAACAGGGAGGGCTATAATATGGCAACACCGACAATACCGAATCAAAGATTGACAGGGGCATGGATCGACTCCGGTGATCCGGACGAATATGGCGATACCGTGACGTTCAACCGCACGGATCCGCCGATGAAAAACCGTTATCCGTATTGCTGTGATGATGCTCACTGCGGGGACGGCAGTTTTTGCAATGAGCCAGAATGGCTGTGAAAAAGGCGGTTGAGTAAGTTGAGTAAGAGAACTACACTCTACCCACACTGATATTAAAAAAAGGAGGATGCAATGAGAGGATTCCCAAAAACGATAGGAACAAAACAGGATATTTTAAACCTCGTCGGCCTCGCGGAGCAGGATGATGGGGGTATTGAGTCGGAGGATTTAATCAATTTCCTCGATAATCTCATCGCAACAAAACGACATTATGTCGTAAAAGCAGAGGCAGCAGAAAAACCGACCGAGGAGCAAACTCCCGACGATTATGAACTTGTCGATAACCCGAATTCGGACATGATACGGCTTGGTATTACTGAAGACGAGATTAACCAGATCAAAGCACAATTAGAGGAGGTGTAAGATGATACTTTGGAAAAACGACCAGACATATCTACTCAATGCAGACAACATGCACAAATCTGTAGCCGATATTATTGATTTTTCCGGCGGGAAATATTTAGCACGCAAATCGGGTGAAACGGCAAAATTGGAAATTGCGGCAAATACCAGGTTTGCAATCAACAACAGCGGAACGTTCAAGGTTTATGACATCGGATCATCCGCTAAAGAACTCGCTGAAAGCGACCTCGATACCGGCGTTTTTGCTGTGGGTACGGATTATTATGTTTATCTGCACGATGACGGAGCTGATGCGGAGGTTATCATCATATCCGCAAACTCAACATATCCGTCATCTCATGGGTGCAACGCTAACAATTCCCGAAAAATCGGCGGTTTTCATTATGGCTACGAAAGAGTATCATATACAGTCGGGGATGTCCGTGCTGCAATTATACCTAATTCCGTATGGGATTTAAAGCATCGTCCCAAATGCGCTCCGGAAGGTATGGCGTACATCGGCGGCGGTGTCTGGGTTGATATATATCTCGCATCAGTAAATGAAGCAATTACGCTCAGCAACGGCAACGGCTCACCCATAACAGCAGGAACGTGCAAGTCCAAATACGGTGATACGCCCCTTACCGGCACGGAAGGCCTCTCCGGTTATAACTTTTTTGAACTCGCCCGCAGATCAGGGAAGAGGCTACTAACGTACGGGGAATGGCTACAAGCGGCTCATGGCCACCCTGCAGGCGATGAGTTTGCCGGCAATACATCGACCAGGGGTACAAACGGAGAGGACGCAGACATAGGCGCTGTAAGCTTTGCCAATATTGTGGATTGTGTTCGAAAACTCTGGCAATGGCTGGATGAATTTACAATTGCTCAAGACAGTACGTCATGGGCCTGGCAAACCCCAATGGCAGGTATGAACGTAGGGCAGCTCTATTTGCCGAATGCAACCGGCCTAAGACAGTTTATCGTTGGTGGCTATTGGAGCAGCGGTGCGAACGCAGGTTCTCGCGCGGTGTACTTGAGCAACTACCCGTGGTTCGTGATCACGGGCGTTGGCTCTCGCTTTGCCTGTGACTCTCTGTAATCTGTTGTCTGTTTATCTGTTTTGTTTTTTTGTTTCCCGCGACGCGGGTCGCGACAATTTTTTTTGAAAGGGGGTGGCAATTAAGATTATAATAGGGACGTGGACAATCTCATCATTTATCAAAAAGTTTATGATTTTACGTTGTACCTCTTCCCTGTTGTAGACAGGTTTCCAAAGCATGAGAAATTTGTGCTTTGCACACACATTAAATCATGTGTTCTGGATATTATGAGGCTGATCATTCAGGCCAACAAATCCAGAAATAAAAGACCTGTACTGTATGATATTGATGTTAAGATTGAGGAGCTAAGGTTTTTGTTAAGACTGGCGCATGATAGGAAATACCTTGCTCATAAGAGTTATGAACATAGCGGCAAACTGGTTATGGAAATTGGAAGATTATTGGGAGGATGGATTAAAAGTGTGGGCTAAGAACGTTGGTGGCAATTGGAGCAACGGTGCGAACGCAGGTTCTCGCACGGTGAACTTGAACAACTACCCGTGGAACGTGAACACGAACATTGGCTCTCGCTTTGCCTGTGAGTGTATCGTTTATAGAGCTGGTATCTCCACGGAGTGCCAGCCAGTGATTGGTATACAGTCAGGTTCTTAGTCCCTGTTTCCGCCTTGGTGGAAGCAAAAATTGAACAGGTTACGCGTGGTGAGTATGGGTTAATCCCGCAAAATTGTGCGTGCCGATTCGGTTAGTCATAGCTCCGCACACTGCGGAGAGTTATCGTACCCGAAATTTTGAAGCAATGGCGGTTAGATGGCAACCCCCAAACAGGGGGATCTGCCAGACCCGAAAAGACCGTAAGGCTTTAAAAATTTCGGGTTTTTGTTTTGGAGGCTAACCGATGAAAGAAAATTTGGATAAGAGCAAAGATTGGAAGGCAGTATTGATGGAATGTTTAAGGGAATTGGGTAAAAAAGGAATTGTACAAGATGATGTGTGGACTATGACGGGCAAGCTTGTGCTGGAAATAAACCTCAATCAAGGCGGAATTACTGACCTGGATGTTTCTGTAAGGAGAAAATATAAATGATCAAGACCCGCTGATCTAAAATCAGCGGGTTGATTTTGAGAAGAGTGATATGCCCAGGACTTATAATAAGCTGATCGATGCTATTTGCAGTTTTGATAACCTTTATACAGCCTATATAAAGGCAAGAAAATGCAAAAGATACAAAAGTGATGTGCTTAAGTTCAGCAATAATCTTGAGGAAGAGTTATTTGCCTTGCAGAAAGACCTATCGACCGGGGGATATAAGACTGGAAGCTATAAAAAATTCACAATATTTGAACCGAAAAAGAGAGAGATCTCTGCTTTACCATTCAGGGATAGGGTCGTTCATCATGCTCTGTGTGGCGTTATCGAACCGTTCTTTGAAAATAAATTCATAAACGATTCATATGCGTGCAGGAAGGGCAAGGGTACTCATGCAGCATCATCCGTGTTGACAGAATATTTAAGGCGATCAAATAGAATATGGGATAAGGCATATTGTTTAAAAGGCGACATTGAGAAATGTTTTCATTCTATCGATCATGAAATATTGAAACGTATTATACGAAGAACAGTCCGGTGCAGGGATACTTTAATTCTTATCGACGAGATCATTGACAGCACTGGCGGTATCAAGGGGATACCGATTGGCAATCTCACCTCCCAGCTTTTTGCGAATGTATACCTCAATGAGCTTGATCATTTTGTGAAGGAAAAATTGAAGGTTAAATTCTATGTCAGATATCTCGATGATTTTATCATTATATATAGAGACAAAGAGATGGTACAGGCCTGGCGAAGCGAGATAGAGCAATTTGTTGAGAAACAGCTAAGACTTGCGTTAAATACAAAAACATCGGTATTCCCGGTCAAGCAAGGCGTTGATTTTGTGGGTTATCGAACCTGGTCAACTCACAAATTGTTGCGCAAACGAAGTGTTATCGGCATGAAAAGGAAACTGCGAAATTTGTCCGTATTATATAGAGAAGACCGCGTAACATTAAAGGACATCAAATGCGTACTCGCATCGTGGCTGGGCCATGCCCAGCATGCAGATAGTCATAATGTAGTGAAAAGAGTGCTGAAAAATTTTGTTTTATGTAAAACGTAAAGAATAAGAAATGAGGGGGGTTATGCAATGAACAGCTTTTTGTCTTACATGGGAGGGAAATCACTGCTCACAAAGAAAATCATACCACTAATTCCACAACATCAATGTTATTGCGAGGTTTTTTCTGGAGCAGC